>CAZMGO010000008.1:0-25561 GCA_964565845.1 uncultured Oscillospiraceae bacterium
CGAGAAGGAGTATCACCCCAAACCCACGCGCCGCCCCGGTTTCACGGCGACAGGAGACAACTACATACGCTTCTTCATGGCCGTCGGCAATCGCCGACGGCTTTGCTTTGTATTTTTGCGCACGGCAAGGCGGCGCGTGAAAAGCCGGAGCACGCGAGCGAGTCCCACGAATGCGTTGTCGAAGCTATGCAGCTTGCATACCGTGAGCGGAGAGGTGCGCATAAATTGGCATGTTAATGGGGCAACGTGGTTTGTGCGCCGCGAGTGAAGAAGCGCTCCATAAAGGGCATACATTGGGGTTCCGTTGGCAGTTATGCGGCTTGCGCGCCGTGAGTGGGAAGGGGTTTCCCAAAGTAGCATACATTTGGGTTCCGTTGAGAGCTGTGCGGCCTGCGCGCCGTGAGTGGGAAGAAGTTTCGCAGAGTGGCATATGGGGGGCGCTGGGGTCTGTGCGGCTTGCGGGTGGGGAGATAAAAGGCGCGCGTCTCCAGCACATGTCGGGGACGCGCAATTATAGGGGGTACCGGGCGAACGAGGCGGTTCGCCCGGCTTTGGGGTGGGGGGTTACTCTTCTTTGCCGTGCAGGCGCTTCAGTGCATCCTCAATCGCGGCCTTGACGGCAGGGTCGGCTTCCTTTGTGCGCTGGTGATCCAGATGCGCGCGAGCCTTAACGTCGCCCATTTCGGTGAGCGCCGAGACGGCGTGCATGCGAATCTTCGCGTCCTCATTATGAACGGCGGTAATCAGGGCGTTATAGGCCTCCTCGCTGCCGCGGCACTTTCCCAGTGCGTCCAGCGCAGCCAAGCGCGTCTCCAGATGCTTGTCCTCGGCGAGTCTTGCCAGCTTTTCGCCGTCATGCTTTTCCGCCAGCTTTTCGATGTGCTTCAAATTGTGACCAAACACGTAAATCGCCTCCAATGATACACGGGATTCTTCAACTGGATTCCATTATACGCTTCGAATGCCCGCGCGTCCAGCCCTGAAGGGCATTTGTCCGTCAAGCGTTCGTTTTTTGTCACAACTTCAAAAGCTTGTCATCGCGCGGTCACGCGAGCGCCTGAATTTTGTCTACCCAGCGGAGCAGGTCGGCCTTGTCGTATTTCGGGAAGCCGGTCAGATAGTGGTTCACGCCCGCCTCGCCGTTTGCCGTCCAGCGCAGAATCAGAAGCCGCTGCCGGCTGGGGTCGACGGTCAGGCTGCCCACCGCGGCGTTTTCGCCGGCGGGAACGCGCCGTTCGCCGCGAAGGAGCACCTCGTTTGTGTCCGCGTCCTCGACGCTCCAGCGGAAATCGGCGTCCTCCAGCGTATCGTTCGCCAGAACGACGGCCTGCTGCCAGCCGTTCACCTCGTCCATCATGGCCGCGCGCGGCTGCTGGGCGCGGCGAATCCAGTCGTAGGCCAGCTTTTTGCGATAGGCATAATCGACCACCGCGTCCGAGATTTGCGGCCAGCAGTCAATCATGTTCCACCAAATAATGCCGCTGCGCCGCCATTTCAGTATGCGCGTGTGCTCGATGAAGAACTTCACGGCCTCGGCCTGCGAAAGCTGCGAGATGCGCGCGAACTCGTTCAGGTCGTCCGGCGCCTGACGGCACAGAAGGCGCACCTGATTGGCCATCAGCTGATTGCGGCTGCCGAGATGGGATTCGATGCGCACGTCCTCGGTGGAGTGAATCGCCCACGCGCGGTTGTCCATCGGCCACAGCTTTTCGGCGGGCAGGAACTCGGCCAGCGTGTCCGGCGACGGACATCCATGGTAGCCGGCCTCTCCGATGAACGACGCGGACGAATGCTTGTAAAAATCGTCCTTGTAGAAGGCGCGCGGCCCCCATGTATGCTGCTCCGGCACGTCGTCAAGGTGGAAGCCGTCCGGAATTTCCGGCGAGGAGCGCAGGAAGAAGCGATAGGGATCGTGCGCCTGAAGCGCGCGAACCAGCGTTTCGTGCGTTACGCGGTTGTAGCGCGCGTCATAGGTCGGAAGATGGAAGCCCATGTTCTTGTGGTCAACCTCGTTATCGCCCGACCAAAGCGCCAGCGACGCGTGATTGCGGATGCGCCGGGCGACGTGCGCCGCCTCGTCGCAGATGATGTCCGCGAAGGCGTCATCCTGCGGGTAGTTGGTGTTGCCCATGCAGAAATCCTGCCACACGAGCACGCCGTATTCGTCGCACAGGTCGAAGAACCGGTCGCTTTCGTACACGCCGCCGCCCCAGCTGCGCAGCATGTTGCAGCCGCAGTCGCGAATCAGCGCCATCGCCGCGTCCACGCGGTTCTGGTCGTTGCCGTGCATCGCGTCCAGCGGAACCCAGTTGGTGCCGCGCACCATCAGCCGCACGCCGTTCACGAAAATCTGGAATTTCTGATTGCCGCGCTCGAAGCTGCGCTCCAGCGCGAGCGAGCGAAGGCCGATGCGCTCGGTCACGCTGTCCACAACCTCTCCGCCGCGCAGAAGCGCCAGCGTGACGGTGTACAGGTTCTGCGCGCCATAGCCCTGCGGCCACCACAGAAGCGGATGCGCCACGGTCATTTCGCAGTTGTGGCTCACGAACCATACCGGCGTTTCCTGCTCAAACGAGTGGTCGCCGCATACGCCGGTCAGCCGCGCGGAGAAGCCCTCCAGCGTGTCGGCGTCGGTTTCGAAGCGGAAGGCGTATTCCAGAAGCGCCGTATCCCGCGCGCGGTCAACCTCCGGCACGGCATAATAGGTTTCGGTGATGCGCGTGGGGCGCTTTTCAAGCAGCCGCACGCCGCGCCACAGGCCGCTGGTCACAAGGCGGGGCGCAATGTCCCAGCCGAAGGTGTGCGCGGCCTTGCGAATGTGGCAGATTTCGTTGCGATGCGCCGTGCCGCGCATGCCGATGGGATATTCGCGGCTGCGCGCATAATTCATGGCCGAATGGATGTGCACGAGCAGGCGGTTGTCCGTTTCGCGAAGTAGATTCGTTACGTCCGCCTCGTGCTCGATGAACATGTTTTCCGCGCGCAGCAAAGGCGTGCCGTTCAGATACACGTCGGCAATGGTGTCGATGCCGTCAAGGCGCAGAAACACGCGCGCGCCGGGCTGCGCCGCGGGCGCGTTGAAGCCGGTTTCATAAATCCACTGATAATATTCGTATTTTGCCGCGTCCAGCTGCTGCTCGTCCCAATATGGGTCGCCCATTACGCCCGCGTCCACCAGCGCGCGCTCACAGTTGCCCGGCACCGCGGCCTTTACGTGCGGCCACGCCTGAAGCATGTCCGGCCGGAAGCGCTCCTCCTTGCCGCCCTTTTCCGGCGCGTAATACAGCGTCCATTCACCGTTCAGCGAAAGCAGGGTTCTGTCCATGTTCATGTCCTCATTTCCTTGTTTTCTATAAAAAGAGCGTCCGCAGACGGGACGCCGTTAAAACATTCGCCATGCGTTCATAAAGCGCTTGGTGTAGTAGGTCGCCTTCTGGAACGCCCAATAGCGCACCTTGCCCGCGCCGTACGAGGATTCGATGAAGACCCCCGTTTTGTATTCCTTGCCGTCCACCGTGCCCGCGCCCACGTAGATGCCCACGTGCGTGCAGATGGTAGGGTCAGCCGTGCTGCTGTCCGCCGACCAGCACAGAATGTCGCCGGGCTGAAGATCCTCGATGCTGTCGATTCGCGTGCCGCCGCGGTTGCCCGTGTTCGTCTGCACCTTGGGGCAGGTGTTGTCAATCGTGATGTTCAGCGCCTGCTTGTAGCAGTGCCGCGCGAAGGTCACGCAGTCGTATTTGGAATAGGACGTGCCCAGCAGCGTCTCGGCATAGGCGAGCAGCTTCTGACTGGGGGAGATCAGCGAACGAACCTCCCAGCCGTATTCCTCCGACAGGCTCGTATAATAAAAGTACACGGACGTGCCCGGATAGGCCTCGATGACCTTGCCCTCCTCGTCCTCTCCGAACGCGTCCTCCTCAAATTGCAGGGTCTGCGAGCGCACGGTAATCAGTCCGAGCGCTGCACATTGGGCAAACGCGCGGCTGCCCAGCCTTCGAAGCGACGCGGGCAGCTCCACCGTGCCCAGCGCGTCACAGCCCTCAAAGGCGGATTCCTCAATGACCTCGATTCCCTCCGGCAAAACGGCGTCCGCAAGTGCACCCGAGCACATGAGCAGAATCGCCAGCGCCGACAGCCACGCAGCCAGCCGGCCGGGTTTATGCACGCTCTTATTCATGCCTGTATTTTATCACAATTTCCATGTCTTGTAAACCCCGTCCGACTTCCGGTAAGAATTTCTCGAAAATCGGCTATAATATATTGACATTCGATAAACAAGGCGATATAATACCGCCGAGAGGAGGGCTTTGGCCTATGAAAAAGATGAATGGAAACGCTGCGGTCGTTCGGATGACGACGGCAGCCGTCGTTTCGGCGCTTGTGGCTGCGGGCGTCGTGTGGATGTGGAGGGGATGGTATCTTCCCGGCGCGGGGCTTTCCGTCAGTCTGCTGCTGGTGCTGGCTGCCGGCTTGATCATGGGCGGGCGGCGTCCGCGCGGAGCGGGCGAATGTCTGCTGGTCGCTGCGTGTGCGCTGGAGAATCTGACGTTTTTCTTCTTTATGAGCCCCTCCCTGCGGCTGGTGAACCTGCCTGTCGCGGCGGGCCTTACGGCGCTGACGCTGTTTTCGCTGAACGACCGCCTGAATCACCGCGCCGCCGAGGCGGGCGCACTGGGCGAAACGCTGCGGCTTCTGCCGCGCGCGTGCGTTCGGTACATAGCCGTACCGTTTCGCGCGCTGCCGCGGGCAAGGCTTTCCGCGGGGATTGTCGCGGGGCTGATCGTTTCCGTGCCCGTGCTGGCCGTGGCGATGCTGCTTTTGTGCTCGGCAGACGCGGTGTTCGCGGGCGTGTTCACGGGGCTGCTCGACTGGCTGCGCGGCGCGAACGCGTGGACGCTGCTCGGCAAGCCGCTTTTGTTCCTGCTGCTTGGGCTGATTGCGTTTTCGTTTTTGTATGCGCAGACGGCGCTGGAGCGGCTTGCGGAGCGTGAGGCCAAGCCGCCGTTTCCGACGGGCGTGGCTGCGGTGCCGATGGTGCTTTTGTGCGCGCTGTATGCGCTGTTTTCCGCCGTGCAGTTCATCTATCTGTTCGGCGGCAGGGCGGCGGCGATGCACAGCGGCTATGCGCAATACGCGCGAAACGGCTTTTTCGAGCTTGCCGCCGTCTGCGCGCTGAACCTGCTGCTTGCGGGGTTTGCCGTTCGCCGCCGCGGCGGCGCGCCCGTCGTGCGGGCGGCGGCGCTGGGCATGTACGCGTTCACGGCGGTGATGCTGGCGTCGTCGGCATGGCGCATGTCGCTGTATACGGCGCAGTATGGCCTGTCGTTTCTGCGGCTGCTCACGTATTGGGGCATTTTCGCGATGGCGGCGGCTACCATCGCCGCGGCGTGGAGCGCGCTTCGCCCCGGCGCGCGCACGTGGAGCGTCGCCTTCGCCGCAATCGTGGCAAGCTGGCTGCTGCTTGTTTACGCGAACCCGGAGGGACTCATCGCCGCCTGCAACGTGCGCAGCGCGGGCGCGGCGGTGGATGTGGAGTATCTGTCCGACCTGTCGCCGGACGCGCTCGCGGCATTGAAGCCGCTGTCGCGGGAAAACGAAGGCGCGCGCGTCGCGGCAAAGCGCATCGGGGAAAGCTATCGGGACATCTCCGCCTATGAATGGAGCCTGACCTGCCGCCTGCTGCCGCCGCAGACGGAGGCGGAACCGGCTTCGCAGAGCGAGAGCCTGCCTGCCCGGGAGCCATAGACCTACCGAAATTTCCCCGGCGGACAAGCCGATTGCGCGCTTGTCTGCCGGGGAAGGAAGGATTTTAGCGGTTTGCCGCGCGGGCGTTTATGCGGGCTGCGCGTAGGACATGATGACGGGAACCAGCGCGTCGGCCGATGCGGGGGCGTAGCGCGGGGAGATTGCCAACGAAAGCAGGTCGAACGGCGCGGGAGCAAGGTATTCGGGGCCGTTTGTCGTTTCGAAAAACGGGACGGCGGGCTCCCTGCCATAGCGCGCCTCAAACAGCGACGGAAACGCGCTTTCCAGCCGCAGGGCGTGCATTTCCTCTTTGTACAGGTCGCGCGGAAGGTCAGGCAGGGACGTGGGAATGCGCACGTTCTCAAGCCCGCCCAGCCAGCGAAACGCCAGCGCGAACACGAGATAGTTGGCCTCGTTCAGCTGTCCGGCGGCGCGGTAGCCCTCCGGGTCCACGCGCGTCGCGACGGGGCGGCACAGCACGCTGCTGCGCACGAACGCATGCCCCCTGTCGCCAATGCCGAGATCGGTGTGCGCGTCGACGTGCGTCACGTGGAACGGCGGGGTCAGGCGACCCTCCCGAATCTGGTCGCGCCAGAAAAACAGCGCGCCGTCGTGCGTCGGAAACACCCGTCCCGGAAGGGGATGCGCGCGGTCTAAATGAAGCTGATTCTCCAGAAATGCGCGCACCTCCGACTCCGACCACGGCTCGGCCTCGGTGTCCGCCGGGCGCATTCCCTCCGGCGCGAAGGGGCAGGGGTTGGAAAGGAAGAAATCCAAATCGATGTCAAGCACCCGCAGCATGGGCATTCCCTCCGATGAATCCGATAACAGGCGGAGCCGCCGCGAATCGGAGGTGCAATTTTCCGGTTCGCGGCGGCTTTGGGCTTTACTTGGAGATGGTAATCACGTACTCGCAGGTTTTGCTCAGGAACTTGGTTTCGGAGAGCCCCGTAAGCACGTTTGTGCCCTCTGCGCCGTATTCGTAGGTGACCTTCAGGCGCACGGTGCCAGGGTCATAGGCGCGCACGGTGCAGGTTTTGCTGCGGGTGTTCGAAAGCTCGATCAGCGAGGAGCCCTCGAGAATTTCCCACGTGAACAGCTCGTAGGTGGGCATAAACTCGGTGGAGGTAAAGGAAACCTGCATTTCCTCGCCTGCGTTCATGGTATACACCGCGTCGGCCTTTGCGCCCTCGGGCGTGCCGCCCATGCTGACGGCGGCGACGGCTTCGTAGGTATAGGGCGCGGTTTCGAAGGTGGCGCACACATAGAACACGGCCACGTCATAGGAGGGATCCCAGTACATCACGCGCACGACCGCGTCCTCGAAGTCGTTGTAGTCATCGCGGTACAGCAGCAGGCGGTCTCCGTCATGGCTGACGCCGAGAATCTTGTCGCTGAAGCGCCAGCTCAGAAAGTCCTCCATGTCGTCGATGTACTTTTCGTATCCGCCGCTCTCATTTACGCCGATCGCCTTCCTGTCCAGAACGTCGCCGGTGAGCACGCTGTTGTAGGGAACCGTGAAAAGAATGGAATCGTTGCGGTAGAAGTTGTAGATGCGCACCTCCTCGCGGCTGGCGGCCTGATTGCGCACGAGAGAGGCATCGACGGTGAACCGCTCGCCGTCGCGGTACACCTGTGCCTGCCCCACGTTCACATGGAAGCGCCCGTCGCCGGTTTGGTAGCTGCCGTCCTCCATGCGGTACAGATCCGCATTCACGGACTCGCCCGGCAGACCCACGCTCTCATTTTCGCCATCAACGCGCAGGCCGAGATCGTCAAATTCAAGTCCCTTGACGATGTTGATGTAGCCTTTATAGCTTGAGCTATAGGTTTCCTTTGTAGCCCAAATGGTAATGTCGCCGTAGACGCCGCCTACAAAATTCATTTCCTGCTTGCTGCCGGTCAGCTTGGCGGAGCCGGTGTAATCCAGCGCATAGCTGAAGCAGACGAAGCCGGTTTTGTAGGATTCGTAGTAGCTGTCCACCAGCTTGAAGCTTCCGCCGGAACACAGATCGCTGACATAGCCGTCGATCAGCGTGTAGGCATCCTTGCCGCGGAATTTGCGGTAGGAGTAATCGCTGCCGCTGCCGATGTTTTCAAAGCTCATGCGGTTTTTCATGTAGCTGTACATGTCCTGCACAATCGGAGCATCGGTCGCCGCTGCTTCGACCTGCATGGGCGTGCTGACCAGCTCAGCCGAGGCGCAGGCGCTCAGCAGGCAGACGAGAGCCAGAAGGATGGAAAGGAATCGTTTCATATGGAAAACCTCCCTGTTTTTTTTATCGTCCTTATTCTACCATACGGCCTCGGGGCTTTTTGCAATTCATCCGAACGCAATGTGCAGCATGCTGAAACGCCCGCCTTCCGAAGAAAAGGCGGGCGTTTTTCAGAGGCGAGACTACTTGGCTTCGTCCTCGACCTTGATTACCTGCTGGCCATCATAATAGCCGCAGGACTTGCACACGCGGTGCGAAAGCTTCATTTTTCCGCACTTGGGGCACTTTACGATACCCGGGAGAGACAGCTTCCAGTGCGCGGAACGACGGGAATCTCTTCTCGCCTTCGAAACTTTTCCTTTCGGTGTTGCCATGGTCACACCTCCTCATTGTTTTGGTCGGTCAATAATCTACTCAATGCCGAAAAGGGATTTCCGGCCTCGCCGCCCTTTGGGCATGTGCATAGCTCTGTGTTCAGGTCTTTTCCGCAAACCGGACAGAGTCCCCTGCAGTCCTCGCGGCAGAGAAAGCGCATCGGCAAATCCAGAAGCAAGGCTTCCTCGACCGCCGCGGCAAGGTCAATCTCGTGCCCCTCCAGCGGATACTTGTCCCCATCGTCGCCGCCGCGAACGAACTCGCCCTTTAATTCCGCGCTCAGCGTTTGCTGAACGGGCTTCAGGCAGTTCGCGCAGTGCGCGTGAACGGTGGCTTCAATCGTGCCGCCGACGTTGACCGTTTCGTCCGCTCCGAAGTATTCGCCGCGGAAAACCACGTCCGAAAAGGAAATCTCGTCGCCCATGATCTCACAGGGATCAAAGGTGAAGGACATTTCGAGCGGGTAAACCTGCCCGGGATACTTGAGCGCCTTGGATACGTCCAGCATAGAAACGGAATCCCTCCACTACAGCCTTTATATTATACTCGCGCAAGAGCGCTTTGTAAAGTTATTTCTTTGAGTGCCCTTGCGCGCAGGGGGCTTATTTGCCCTCGGTGAGCGCCAGCGTATCCAGCGCGATGGCGAGCTCCTCGTTGGTAGGAATGACCCACACCTGAACGGGCGCGCCGTCCTTGGAGATGCAGGCCTCCTCGCCGCGAACGGCATTCTTCGCCGCGTCGATTTCGATGCCGAGGAAGGACAGACCCTCGCACACCTTGGCGCGGCCGGCGGCGTCGTTTTCGCCGATGCCGGCGGTGAAGACCAGCGCGTCAACGCCGCCCATTGCTGCGGCGTAGGCACCGATGTACTTGCGGATGCCGTAGGCCCACATGTCGAGCGCCAGCTGCGCGTCCTTGTTGCCCTCGTCGGCGGCCTTGTTCACGTCGCGCATGTCGCTGGAGGCGCCGCTGATGCCCAGAAGGCCGCTCTTTTTATTGAGAACGTTCAGCGTCTCGGTGACGGTCATGTGCTCGTTGTTGGCGATGCACTCCACGACGGCGGGATCCAGCGAGCCGGAGCGGGTGCCCATCAGAACGCCCTCCAGCGGCGTGAGACCCATGGAGGTATCCACGCACTTGCCGTTCACAACCGCGGACAGCGACGAGCCGTTGCCCAGATGGCAGATGATGAGCTTCTCGGCCTTTTTGCCGTTCGCCTTCAGAATTTCGATGGCGCGGCCGGACACGAAGCGGTGGCTGGTGCCGTGGAAGCCGTAGCGGCGAATGGCGTACTTCTTGTAATACTCCATCGGAATGCCGTACATATAGGCCTCGGGCGGCATGGTCTGGTGGAACGCGGTGTCAAACACGGCCACCTGCGGCGTGCCGGGCATGACGGCCTCGCAGGCCAGAATGCCCTGCAGGTTGGCGGGGTTGTGGAGCGGGCCCAGCGGGAAGCAGTCGCGAATGGCCTTCTTGCACGCGTCGTCTACGATGCAGCTGGCGGTGAACTTGTCGCCGCCGTGCAGCACGCGGTGACCGACCGCGCCGATTTCCTTCACGTCCGCGATGACGCCGTGCGCCTTGTCCACCAGCGCGTCCAGAACCATCTGGATGGCGGAGGTATGATCCTTAAAGCAGGTTTCCACCACGAACTTCTCTTCGCAGTCCGCGCCGTATTTATGGGTGAGCTTGCCCGTGTCCATGCCGATGCGCTCGGCCAGACCCTTGGCAACGACCTGCTGGGTGTCCATGTCGATCAGCTGATATTTGAGGGAGGAGGAACCTGCGTTGATGACGAGAATTTTCATAAGGCTTTCTCCTTTGCTACTGCGCCTGAACGGCGGTAATCGCGACGGTGGCGACGATGTCATCCACGGAGCAGCCGCGGCTCAAATCGTTGCAGGGCTTGGCAATGCCCTGAAGGATGGGACCGTAGGCCTCGGCCTTGCCGAAGCGCTGCACGAGCTTATAGCCGATGTTGCCCGCCTGCAGGTCGGGGAACACGAGCACGTTGGCATGGCCCGCAACCTCGCTGCCGGGCGCCTTCAGCGCGCCGACGGAGGGCACGATGGCCGCGTCCAACTGCATTTCGCCGTCCAGCTTCAATTCGGGCGCAAGCTCCTTGGCAAGGCGGGTGGCCTCCTGCACCTTGGTTACGTTGTCGTGCTTGGCGCTGCCCTTGGTGGAGAAGGAAAGCATGGCGACCCTCGGCTCGATGCCGGCCAGCGTGCGGGCGCTCTCGGCAGCCGCGACGGCGATGTTGGCCAGCTCCTCGGCGGTGGGGTTCGGAACGACGGCGCAGTCGGAGAAAATCATCACGCCGTATTCCTCAATGGGGGACTCCATCATGAAGCAGGAGGACACGGTCTTGATGCCCGGCTTGCACTTGATAATCTGCAGCGCGGGGCGCAGCATGTCGCCGGTGGAATGAATGGCGCCGGATACGAGACCGTCCGCGTCGCCCATCTTCACCATCATTACGCCGTAGAACATGGGATCCTGCACCTTCTTGGCGGCCTCCTCCTCGGTCATGCCCTTGGCCTTGCGCAGCTCATATAGCGCGGAGGCGTAGGCGGCGGCCTTTTCGCTGGCCTTGGGATCCACGATTTCGATGCCGCACAGGCAGGTGTTCGTTTCGGCGGCGACGGCCTTTACCTTCTCGGGGTCGCCGAGCACGGTCAGCTTCGCAATACCGGCGTCCGCGATTTTGCGGGCAGCCTGAAGATTTCGGGTTTCCTCGCCCTCGGGCAGCACGATGTGCTTCACGTTGGATTTTGCCTGAGCAATGATCTTGTCAATGATCGCCATGATGATATCCTCCCGACAGAAATTCATGGATTCGCGGCCGAGGCCGCACATTTCTTCCATATTATTATATACCATATTCGTCAATTTGGCAAATGCGTCCGACTGCCGATGCGTTAAGTTGCGCGAAAGAATCTCGCTCGCGCCGAAAAAAACGGCCTCCCGCCGCGCGTTCCGTTTTGCGGCAGGAGGCATTTTTCTATTCGTCCCCTAAGGACGGCTCGATGAGGTCGGGATACACCGCGTCGTATGCGTCATCGGTAAACGCGGGCGGCGTGTCGGTCGGCTCGGCCGTGGGCGCGCTCCATTCCCCGTCGTCATACGCGGCGCGGGACAGGCTGCGCGCGCAGCCCGCTGCGCTGGAGAACAGGAGCTTCAGGGCGACCGCGCACACAAGCAGAACCAGCGCCAGCGAAACCAGCCGTGCCGCGAGGGTTCTTCCGCTCATCAGATTTGATACTTCTTCACAAACGCGGGCAGATTCTCTTCGTCGCAGCTGATGTTGATTACGAAGGAGCACTTGCTGCTCTCGGAAAGGGTGTTCAGGCGGGCGAAGAAGTCCTCCATGTCGTTGAGGGCGGTCTTTTTCACAAGCTTCAGAAACGCGTCAATGCACACGAGAGAAAGGTCATAGTTCATTACCAGCATGCCGCTGAGGAAGCCGAAGAATACGTCGCAGGTGCAGCCCTTCACGATTTCGTTTTCGCTGACGTCCACAAAGCGGATTTCGTGGCGAAGGTCATACATATATCGCTTGTCGTCATCGATAAAGGCTACGGTGCCATGCTCGGACTTGAATGCGTCGTTGGCGATGTCGATGAGGCGCTTGGTCTTTCCGCTGCCCTTGTGACCGGCAATTACCTGAATCATTGGAAAACAGCTCCTTTGCTTTTCAATTTACCCCTGTACCTGCATTATACCGTGTCGCGGGAAAAAAAGCAAGCACAACCGTATAACGAAAAAATGAAACCATCCGGGCAGGCGGCGCCGGAGAGCTCGAGAGGCCGCGCCCTCTCGAATTTCAATCGCGCCCGACCGACGGCCGGGCGCGCGTCCTGCTTTTCCGAAGGAAAAGCTTCCTGTTTGGTTAGGGGGAGGTGCGGAGGGGGAGCGAAGCGCCCCCTCCGCCTCCGCGGCACCGGATTACGCGCCCTCGACCGGCTGCTCCAGCGCGGGCGCGGGCTGTTCCTCGGCCTTCGCGCGGGAAACGGCCTTGCGCTTCCTTGCGGCAGGCTCGCCGCGAATCAGCGTCGGCTCGGCGCTCTTGTTCACGGCGTTTTCGTCGATGATGCACTTCACCACGTCGCTTTCGCCGGGCAGGGTAAACATGGTATCCTGCATCACGTCCTCGATGATGGCGCGCAGACCGCGCGCGCCGCTCTTGCGCTCCAGCGCCTTGTGGGCGATGGTTCGAAGCGCCTCGCCGGTAAACTCCAGCTCCACGTTGTCCATCGACAGAAGCTTGGCATACTGGCGCACGAGCGCGTTCTTCGGCTCGGTGAGAATCTTCACCAGCGCATCCTCGTCCAACCGGCTCAGCGTCACGATGACCGGCAGGCGGCCGATAAACTCGGGAATCAGGCCGAACTTCAGAAGATCCTCCGGCTGCAGCTGCTTCATAATCTCGTCGTTGGACTTTTCCATTTCGCCCTTGATCTCCGCGCCGAAGCCCATCGTTTTCTTGCCGATGCGGCTTTCCACGATGCGCTCCACGCCCTCAAACGCGCCGCCGCAGATGAACAGGATGTTGGTGGTGTCGATCTGGATAAACTCCTGATGCGGATGCTTGCGCCCGCCCTGCGGCGGCACGGAGGCAATGGTGCCCTCCAGCATCTTCAGAAGCGCCTGCTGCACGCCCTCGCCGGATACGTCGCGGGTGATGGAGCGGTTCTCGCTCTTTCGCGCAATCTTGTCGATTTCGTCGATATAGATGATGCCGCGCTGCGCCAGCTCAATATCGTAATCCGCGTTCTGAATCAGGCGCAGAAGCACGTTTTCCACGTCCTCGCCCACATAGCCCGCCTCGGTAAGGCTGGTCGCGTCGGCGATGGCGAAGGGCACGTTCAGAATCTTGGCCAGCGTCTGGGCAAGATAGGTCTTGCCGCAGCCGGTGGGGCCGAGCATCACGATGTTGCTCTTCTGAAGCTCCACATCGTTCTTCTTGCCCTTATATTTGATGCGCTTGTAGTGGTTGTACACGGCCACGCTCAGCGCCTTTTTCGCCCGCTCCTGCCCCACGACGTACTGATCCAGCACCGCCTTGATTTCCTGCGGCTTCTTTACCTCGATTTCCGCTCGGGTGCTCGCCATCGGAGAAACGTCCTCGGACACGATTTCCTGGCACAGAAGCACGCACTCGTCGCAGATGTACACGCCGGGGCCGGCAATCAGCCGGCGAACCTGCTCGCGCGGCTTTCCGCAGAACGAGCAGCGAACGTGCTTGTCATAATCTTCTTTATTCGGCATAATTATCTCCTGGGAAGAATGATTTCGTCGATGATGCCGTATTCGCGGGCCTCCTCGGCGGTCATGAAGTGGTCGCGCTCCGTGTCGGCGGCCACGGTGTCGAAGGACTTGCCGGTGTTGCGGGCCAGCTCCTCGGTCATGCGCTTTTTAATGAAGCGCATATGGTCGGCGTGAATGAGAATGTCGGTCGCCTGACCCTCGGTTCCGCCCAGCGGCTGATGAATCATCACCTCTGCGTTGGGCAGCGCCTTGCGCTTGCCCTTCGCGCCCGCGGCGAGCAGGAATGCCGCCATGGATGCCGCCATGCCGATGCACAGCGTGGAAACCTCGCATTTCAGATAGCGCATGGTGTCGTAAATCGCCATGCCCGCGGTAATCGCTCCGCCCGGGCTGTTGATATACAGCATGATATCCTGATCCGGGTTCTCCATTTCAAGAAACAGCATCTGCGCGACGATGGTATTGGCCATACCGTCGTCGATGGGCCCGCTGAGGAAAATGATGCGATCCTTCAAAAGGCGCGAGTAAATGTCATACGCGCGTTCGCCCATTTCATTTTTTTCAATAACCGTCGGCACCAGATACATCGGATGCACCTCCCGTTTCAATATATCCGAAAGCGGCGCGGGCTATACTTGAAGAGCATATGCCCGTGCCGCTCTCCTATGAATGATTGGTATTTTATTCGTGCGCGCAGCTCTTCAGGAACTCGACGACCTTGTTCATCGTCGCGGCCTGCTTGAAGTATTCTTTGTCGCCGTCGGTCAGCTGCTGCTTCATGTCCTCGAGGGACTTTTTGCGGCTGTCGGCCAGCTTGGCGATTTCGGCGTCGATTTCCTCCTCGGTGGCCTCGATCTTCTCGGCGTCGCGGATGGCCTCCAGCGCCAGCTGGGTCTTCACGCGCTCGGTGGCCTGCTCGCGGTACATCTCGCGCACCTGCTCGCGGGTCTGGCCGGTATACTTGAAGTAGTCGTCCAGCTTCATGCCCTGATACATCAGGCGCATTTCCATGTCGCGCAGCATGTTGTCGATGGCTTCCTCGATCATGCCGTTCGGGATGTCCATCTCGCAGGTCGCGACGGCCTTCTCCACAACCTCGTTTTCAAAGGCGGTCTCGGCGCGCTCCTCATTGCGCTTGGTCAGATTGGCCTTCACGTCCGCCTTGTATTCGTCCAGCGTGTCAAAGCTCATATCCTTGGCGAATTCGTCGTCCAGCTCCGGCATTTCCTTTTCGCGGATGCCGTTCACATGCACGTGGAACACCACGGGCTTGCCGGCGAGGGACTTCTCGTGATACTCCTCGGGGAAGGTGACGTTGACGTCCACGTCCTGTCCAACCTCTGCGCCGACGAGCTGATCCTCAAAGCCGGGAATGAACTGACCGCTGCCCAGCACGAGCTCCTGCGCCTTCGCGGTGCCGCCCTCAAACTGGTTGTCGCCGTCAAAGCCTGCGTAGTCGATGTTCACCTGATCGTCCAGCTTGGCGGCACGGTCGGTTACCTCGATAAAGCGGCTGTTGCGCTCACGGGTGCGCTCGATTTCGGCGGATACGTCGTCGTCGGTCACCTCATCGACGACCTTTTTGGCTTCGAGGCTCTTGTAATCGCCCAGCACGACGTCGGGACGCACGAACACCTCGACGGAGAAGAGCAGATCCTTGCCCTTTTCAATCTGGGTCACGTCCAGCTCCGGACGATCCACGGGCTCGACGTTATGCTCCTTGATGGCCTCGGAATAGATCACGGGGAACAGCTCGTCAAACGCGTCCTCAAAGAACACGGACGGGCCGTAATGCATTTCGATCACGTGACGGGGCGCCTTGCCGCGGCGGAAGCCGGGGATGTTGAAGCGCTTCACGTTCTTGGAGTACGCGGTGGCGAGCGCCTTGTCGAAGTCCTCGGCGCTGACAACGAAGTTCAGCTTCACTTTGTTGGAAGTAAGTTTTTCAAACGTAGAGCTCATGAAGGGTTCCTCCTGACACACCTATTTCAATTATAGCAGATGAGATTTTAGCACATTTTTCCGCCGGTTGCAACACGCATCCGTAAATTCCGGTTGCCCTTCGGGTGACTTTATGTTATAATTTCGCGCAACAGGGAGGGAAATGTCTATGAAGCGATTTTCTGAGGCCATTCGAAGCGAGGTTCTTCTTTTTGACGGCAGCATGGGCGCGCTGCTTTCGTGCATGGGTCATGCCGCGTCGTGCCCGGACGAGCTGGCCGTAACCATGCCGGACGTGATTCGCGGCATTCATCAGGGCTATCTGGACGCGGGCGCGAACGTGCTTTTGAGCGATACCTTCGGCGCCTCCGAAATGACGCTCAGCCATAAAAACCGCGCGGGGCAGGGCGAAAAAATCACCGCAGCCGCCGTGCGCCTTGCGCGCGAGGTTGCCGGAGACCGCGCGCTCGTGGCCGTGGATATGGGGCCGACCAGCGCCTTCCTGTATCCCACCGGCGAGGCTATGCCGAAGGATTTCTACAAAAGCTTTTTCGATCAGGCGCGCTGCGCGAGGGAGAACGGCGCGGATTTTGCCCTCATCGAAACGCAGACCGACCTTGGCGAGGCGCGCCTTGCCTGTCTTGCCGCGCGCGCGGCGGGGCTTGAGACCGCCGTCAGCTTCACCTTCGGTCAAACCACTGGCCGCACGCTCACCGGCTCTTCGGCGGAATGCTGCGCGGCGGCGCTGGAGGCCGTGGGCGCGGCGGCGCTGGGGCTGAACTGTTCGCCCAGCCCGGAGAATATGCTCGGGCTGCTTCGTGCCATGCGGCGCGCGTCCGCCCTGCCGGTCATCGTGCAGCCCAACGCGGGCATGCCCGAAACCACGCCCGACGGCGGCCTCCGCTATCCCTATTCGCCGGAAAAAATGTACGAAAGCCTTCGCGCGCTGCGGGATGCGGGCGCGTCCGCCATCGGCGGCTGCTGCGGCACAAACTTCGATACCATTCGCGCGCTGAAGCCCTTAGCCGGCGGCCCCGTGCCTGCGCCCGCGTGGGACGGCCGGCAGCGCCTGTGCTCCCTCCGCCGCGGCGCAGCGGCGGAGGATGCGCTGGCGCGCGTTGCAGACCTTGCCGACCCCGAGGACGCCTACGACCTTGAGGACGGCGAAACCGCCGTGCGCCTTGACCTGCGCGGGCTGACCCCGGGCGAGGCCGCCGAGCGGACGCTGGAGACCGCCGCCGCCACGCCGCTTCCGCTCATCCTGCGCGCCGACGACGCCGATGCCCTGCGCGCCGCGCTTCTTGCCTGTCCCGGCCGTCCCGCCGCCGACGTGCCCGCCGGTCTTCGTTCCGTCGCCGCCGAGCTTGGCGCGTTCCTTCCCTCCTGACCCCTTCGTTTTTCATTGACGAAACCGCATCCGAGGAGTATACTGAAGGGGAAATTCAGGCGGCGCGGGAGTCGGCTTCGGCTCTGCGCGCCGGAATCCATACGGGAGGAAATACCTATGAATTGGGATCTCGGAAAGCTTTACAAGGGATTTGATGACCCGGCCTTCGCCCGCGACATGGACATGCTCTCCGCGGACACGGCACAGCTGAAACGCGCGATTGCGAATATACGCGAGGGCGACGAGCAGAAGAACCTGCATGCCGTCATCGAGCGGATGCAGGCGCTGAGCAAGCAGATGAGCCGCTTGGGCAACATGATTTTCCTGACGCTGGCTGCCGATTCAAACTGCGAGGCGGCGCTTCAGCCGCGCGTGCGCTTTATGGAAATCGGCAACGAATATTCGCTGGCCTTCAGCGCTTTCATTCGCTGCATCGGCGAAAACGACCACATCCGCGCGCTCTGCGAGGGCGACGCGCTTCTGACCGAGCATCTGCCCTTCTTTGAAAACGCGAAAAACGACGCCGCGCACCTGATCGATTCCGCGCTGGAGCCGACCGTGCTCAAGCTGCGCATGGACGGCAGCTCCGCCTTCGGCCGCCTGCGCGACGAGCTGTTTGCCGGGCTGTCCATTGATCTGACGCTGGACGGCGAAAAAAAGCGTCTGCCGCTGTCCGCCGTGCGCGCCATGGCCTACGACGCCCGCGCGGACGTGCGCAAGGCGGCCTACGAGGCCGAGATCACTGCCTATCCGCGCCTTGAAACCGGCATGGCCGCCTGCCTGAACGCCATTAAGGGCGAGGCGCTCACCATGTGCTCCCTGCGCGGCTATCCCTCCGTGCTCGATTGGTCGCTGATTGCCTCCCGCATGGATCGCGAAACGCTGGACGCGCTTCTGAACGCCATGCGCGCCTCCCTGCCGATGTTCCGCCGCTACTTCCGCCTGAAGGCGAAAATGCTGGGCTACGAGGGTGGCCTGAAGTTCTACGACCTGTTCGCGCCGGTGGGCAAGGTCACGAAGACCTACACGCTGGACGAGGCGCGCGACCTGCTGCTCGGCGTGTTCGGCGACTATTGCCCGGCCATTCAGAACGTGGTGCGCCGCGCCTTCGCCGAAAGCTGGATCGACGCCTACCCCCGCGAGGGCAAGGAGGGCGGCGCGTTCTGCGCGGGCGAATCCTCCCTCGGCATCAGCTACGTGCTCACCAATTTTGACGGCTCGTTCTCCGACGTATCCACGCTGGCGCACGAGCTGGGTCACGCGTTCCACAACGACTGCCTGGCCGAGGTCTCCCCGCTGCTGACGGACGTGCCCATGCCCCTCGCCGAAACCGCGTCCACGTTCAATGAGCTGCTTCTGGCCGAGCGCATGCAGAAGCTCGCGGGCCTGGAGGAGGAGGCCGCGCTGCTCGAAATGCAGCTGAGCGACGCCGCGCAGGTGATTGTGGACATCATGAGCCGCTTCCTGTTTGAAAGCGAGGTCATCGAGCGCCGCAAGACCGGCACGACCTCCGCGCGCGGCCTGTGCGAAATCATGCTGGACGCGCAGAAGCAGACCTACGGCGACGGACTGGACGAGAACTGCATGCATCCCTATATGTGGGCGTGCAAGTCACACTATTACTCCGCCGACCTGCATTTCTATAACTTCCCCTACGCCTTTGGCCTCTTGTTCGCTACCGGCCTGTATGCCCTCTGGCAGAAGAAGGGCGACGATTTCTGGCCGCTGTACAAGAAAATCCTCCAAAGGAGCGGCTCCGACAGTATCCGCAGCGTTGCCGCCTCCGCCGGCATAGACGTTGCCAAGCCCGAGTTCTGGCAGGAGGCCATTGCCTTCTACGCAGGGAAGCTTGACCGCCTTGAGGCGCTGGTGAACGGAGCGAAGCATTAACGCGCGCAGGGATACCCGGCTTTTAAAAAGCGCCTTTAAACATAAGCAGAGGGCAGCGGCTGAAAAGGCTGCTGCCCTCTGTCTGCGCAGGGAGCGGGCTTTTTGCAAAGCGCGGCTTATCCCTTTATGCCCTGCATCGAGATTCCCTCCACCAGTTGCTTCTGGAAGAAGAAAAACAGAATCAGAACCGGAATCATCGAAAGCACGGACATGGCGAAGGTTGCGCCGTAGTCGGTCTTCTGCGAGTCGTTGAACAGCTTCAGCGCATAGGCCACGGTGTATTTCCGGGGCGTGTTCAGATACAGCAGAGAGCCCATGAAGTCCTCCCACGCGCCGATAAACGCGAGCACGCCCACCGTCACCAGCGCCGGAACGACCAGCGGCAGCAGGATGCGCCAGTAAATGCCGTACCAGCTGCACCCGTCGATCTTGGCGGATTCGTCCATATCGCGGGGAATGCCGCGAATGAACTGCATAATCAGAAAGATGTTGAACGCGCCGCCGAAAAACGGCGGAATAATCAGCGGCAGGAAGCTGCCCACCCAGCCCATCTTATTGAACATGACGTAGCGGGGAATAATCATTACCTGCCCGGGCAGCAGCATGGTAAGAATCATCATCACGAACCAGAACGAGCGCCCGCGAAAGCGGATGCGCGCGAAGCCGAACGCGATAAACGACGAGCTGAGCACGGTGCCGACCGTCACAAGAATCGTGACGAAGAAGCTGTTTTTGAAAAACAGGGCAAAGCTGTTTCCGCCAAAGCCGGCCCAGCCGGTGGTATAGTTGCTGATTGTCCACTTTGTGGGCAGGATGCGGCGAACGTTGACGAAGATTTCCTCGTTGAACTTGAACGAGGAGCCGATCATCCACAAAAGCGGATAGATCATCGCAAAGCCGAACGCGGTAATAATCACGTGATACAGCACGGTGGAAACGATTTTGGAGCGCTTTACGCTTTTAATAAGCATTCCCGCTTACCTCCCTTCCGACTCATAGTAGACCCATGCGCTGGAGGATTTGAACACGAACATCGTCAAAATGCCGATAATCACCAGCAGGAACCACGCCATTGCGCAGCCATAGCCCATGCGCCAGTACAGGAACGACTCGTTGTACAGATGCAGCGCGTAATACAGCGTGGAATCCAGCGGGTCTCCGCCGGTAATCAGGTAGCTGGAGTTGAACGCCTGGAACGAGCCGATCGTCTGGTTGATGAGGTTAAAGAACAGAACCGGCGTCAGCATCGGGAAGGTAATGGAGAAGAAGCGCCGAACCGGACCTGCGCCGTCCACGATGGCGGCCTCATGATAGCTGGCGGGAATGTTTTTAATCGCCGCAAGGAAAATCAGCATCGAGCTTCCGAACTGCCACACGCCCAGTGAAATCAGCGTGCCCAGCGCGTAGCGCGGGCTGGTGAGCCACTCCACCGGCCCTAAGCCAATAAGCCCGATAATTGAATTGATGGTGCCGTTATATGCAAACAGCTGCTTCCACATCAAAGCCACGGCCACGCTGCCGCCCATCAGCGAAGGAATGTAGAACGCGGCGCGGTACACGCCGATAGCCTTCGTGTTGCGCGACAGAATCACCGCCACAAGCAGCGAAAACGCCAGCTTGATGGGAACCTGAAAAATCGCAAACCGGAAGGTGACCCAGAAGGACACCCAGAACTTCTCGTCCTCAAAGAACATGCGGCGGAAGTTCGAAAAGCCGATCCATTTGGCCGGCTGGAACACGCTGTAATCGGTGAACGACAAATACAGCGACATGAAGAACGGGAAAACCGTAAAGACCAGCAGACCCACGATAAACGGAAGGATAAACACATGACCGGCCACGGCGTCGCGGTCGATCCACTGCTTAAAGGAAAGAGGGCGCTTTTTCCGCGCTGTACTCGTGCGTACCATAATCCGTCAACTCCCCGGAAAGTATGAATGAAGCGAAGCCCGCCGGGTCGAAGGAGACCCGGCGGAAGCGGAAAACCAGCTTATTTGCCTTCAGAGAGAATCGCGTTCGCCTTCTCCATGAATTCCTCGGCGGCGGCGAGATAGTCGGTAATCAGGCCGTACTGCACCTTTTCTACATAGTCGCCAAGCAGGTCGGACACCTGTGCGCTGGCGCTGGGATCGGACTTCATGATGGGGCTGGTGTTGTCGGTGGCCGCCATGTCGTTCAGGATGGCAGCAATCTTCTGGTTCTGCTCGGAGAAGGTGGGGGTCAGCGCCTCCAGCACCACAGAGGAAATCGGGAAGCCGCGGTCGGTGCCGCAGACTTCGTAGGTGCGCAGGTCGTTGATATAGAAGTTGATGAAATCAACCGCCTCGTCCTTCACCTGGCTCTTTTCGGAGACAGACCAGAACATGGAGGGCTTGAAGTACGTCGCGGGACGCACGGCGTCGTCCGCCGCGGGCAGCGCGACCATGCTGAGGGACATACCGTTGCCGGTTTCGGTGGCGTTCAGCTCATTCGTCCAGTGCAGAACGGCCCACGTGTCGCCGGCGGTGATGGAGGAGAAGGTATCCGCCGCAACGGCCTTGGCGGGGTTCAGGCCCCAGCCCTCCTTGATGGCGGTGGCGCTCAGCTCAAACAGGTCGGCGATGAGCTGTGGGTCGGTGAAGCCGAGGGCATCCTGCGCGTCGTTGTACAGCTCGTAGCCATAGTTGCGCACGTAGAATCTCAGCGAGTTGTCGCCTACGTTCGTGACGAAGTTTTCCGTCAGACCCTTGTCGGCATACAGCTGCTTGCACAGGTCGGTGTACTCCTCATACGTCATGTAGGTGGGCACGTCGTAGCCCTCCAGCATCTCGGCGTTATACATCAGCACCAGCGCGTTGGTGCCGGTGGGAATGGCGTACACGCTGTCGTTCCACTTGCCGGAGGCAATGATCGAATCGGCGGCGTTGGAAAGATCCATTTTGCCGGAGGCAATGTACTCGTCCAAATTGGCGAGCACGCCGTTCTCGGCATACTGGGTCAGGTAGGCGTAGTCCATCTGAATGACGTCGGGCAGGGTGTCGCCGGAGACCTGCGTCGCCAGCTTCGTCCAGTAATCGCTCCACGCGGCGTAGTCGATTTCGACCTTCACGTTGGGATGCGTTTCTTCATACAGCTTGCACAGGGCGGTCGTCGTGTCGTGACGGGTCTGGCTGCCCCACCAGAGAACCTTCAGGGTGACCGGCTCGTCTTCCGCGTTCGCGATGACGGCCATGCTCAGAACCATTGTCAGCGCCAGGAGCAGAGATACCAGCTTTTTCATACCGAGTTGCCTCCTTCAGATTATTTCGGAAACAGGTATATTATATACCAACACTCACATAAAATCAACTGTTTTTTTTTTTATTATTAACATATTGTTCAGCGGAGATGGAATACCGACGCATAAAGTAAGCGCTTTCATCCAAAAATCCCGTCCTTCCCGGGAGCGGAAAGGTCTCCGTTCGGCCTTCCGCCGAAAAAAAGAAGACCGCGCGGCATCGGCGGTCTTCTGAGATACAAACGAAGGACAGGCGAAATACGGCGGCAGCCGCTTGAGGGGGCGCGGGGGAGCGACGCGCCCCCGCCTTCCCGGAGAAGGGTCCGGGGTCAGCGCGGGAAAAACGCCGGCGGCGACGCGAGCGGGCATTCGTCAAACAGCCGGGAAACCGCATCCGCGTATTTCTCCGGCGTGTTGGCCTTGCGAATGAGCTTTTCGGCCTTTTCGGCGTTTTCGAAGCAGCGACCCATATAGTACATGAACTCCTGCATGTGCCCCACCACGGCGTTTCGCGGCCATTTTTCCGTGTATTCGCGCAGCAGACGGTCGTGAAACGCGCGCGCCTCGTCCCGCGTAAGCCGCGCGCCGCCCGTAATTTCCCGCGCCAGCGCCGGGTTGGCGACAAGCCCGCGCCCCAGCATCAGTGCGGAGATTTGGGGATGCGCCCCGGCGAACGCCTGCGCGTCATCCGCGCGGAACACATCGCCGTTGTACGTCACGGGAAACGGCGCTTCCGCGCAGAGCTCGAGCGCGTCCCTGCACGCCGCGCCCTTATAGAATTGTGCGCGCGTACGCGGATGAACGATCAGCTCATGCAGCGGATAGGCGCAAAGCCGCTCATAAATTCGCGGCCACTCGTCCGCGGATTCATAGCCGATGCGCGTTTTCACCGACACCGGCAGCGGCGTTTTCGAAAACACCTCGTCCAAAAACGCCTTAAGCCCGTCCAAATCGCGCAAAAGACCGGAGCCCTTTCCCTTTGCCGTCACCGTGCCGGATGGACAGCCGAGGTTCAGGTTCACCTCGTCATAGCCCGCGTCGGCAAGCAGCCGCGCCGTTTGAAGAAACAGCGAGGCGTCGCGCGTCAAAATCTGCGGCACGACGGGGATCCCCCGGTTGAGAAGCGGAGAAATCCCCTCCTGCTCACGATGGCTGAAGGTCAGATGACTGGTCGGGCTGATGAACGGCAAAAAATACCGATCCACCCCGCCGAACATTTCAAAGTGCACGCGGCGGAACACCACGTCCGTCACGCCCTCCATCGGTGCAAATTCGATTCTCATGCGTCCTCCCCGCCGACGGCGCGCACGGCTTCCTCCACGGCGCGCACAATGTCCCCAAGCGGCAGCGACGGCTTTGATCGGTCGTGCGGCATTTCGTCCATATACGGCACGTGCAGAAAGCCGCATTTCGTGCCGGGATACCGCGTTTTCGCCAGATGCAGCGCCGTGTACATCACATGATTGCACACATACGTGCCCGCGGACAGCGAAAGCCCGGCGGGAATGCCCAGCGCGCCGATGCGCCGCGCGATTTCGCGCACGGGCAGCGTGCTGAAGTATGCGTCCGGCCCGTCCGGCACAATCGGCGCGTCCACGGGCGTAAACCCGTCGTTGTCCGGGATTCGCGCGTCGTCCAGATTGATCGCGACGCGCTCCGGCGTAATCCTGTCCCGTCCCGCCGCCAATCCCAGCGAAAGCACCGCGTCCGGGCGAAGCGCCTCCATCGCGCGCGCGATTTCCCTGCCCGCGCCTGAAAACGAAACCGGCAGCACCAGCCTTGAAAGCCCCTCCCTCGGCGCAAGCCGGGCAAGCGCCTCCATGGTCGGGTTGACCGCATCGCCGCCGAACGGCTCAAACGCCGTCACAAGTATTTTCATTTTGCCTTCATTCCCGTCCGCTGCCATCTCTGCGGCTCGGCCGCAGAGATCGGCGTTTTGAAATCCAATAGAAAAAGCCGCGGCCGCCGCAGGCGCGGATGTCACGACTTTTCGCGCCGCCCGTCAGAATTCGAACGTCATGCCGTCGCGGGCGATAATCAGGGGCGCGTCGGAGGCGGCCTCGCGCGCCTCAAGAGCGGCCTGCGAGGGGTGCAGGGTGCGCGCAAGGTGGGTGACCACCACGGGCGCGCCGGTCTTCAGAAGCTGCGCCTTTTCCAGCGCGCGGCGCATGGCGCGCACCATGGGCAGGGTGTTGTGCTCAAACACGCGCCAGTCGTCCGGGAACGCGTCGCCCACCGTGCCGTCGAATATGCAGCCGTCCAGCGGCGCGCCGTCCTTAATGGCGTGGTAGGCAAGGTTCGTCAGCCACGCGCCGTCGGTCGCGTACAGGATGCGCTGCCCGTTTTTTTCAAGTATGTAGTGAAGCGGCCTTTCGTTTTTCCGCTCGGTGGAGTGGCTTGCCGTCACGGGAAGAATGCCGAACCCCGCCGCGGAAAACGCGCGTCCGGGCGCAAGCGGCTCCGCCCCGGCCTCCGCCGCCCAGCTTTCCTCGCAGAGGACGCGCGCGGGGCGCACCCTCCGAAGGAAGCTGCCGGAATAGTGGTCGCCGTGGCTGTGGGTAAACAGCATGGCGGGCACGCCCTGAAGCGCGGGCAGGTGCTCGGAAATCGTCTCGTTTCCGTCAATCAGCAGCTCGCCGTCCGCCAGCGTGGACGTATTCCGCCGGTATTCGCCGTCGTCCGCCGGCGTTTTCCAGTCCGCCGCGCCGGTGCCCAGAAACAGAAAGCGCATGCGCAGCCCTCCTCAGCCCAAATCCATCTCGTCGGACAGCACAGCCTCCGGCGTTTCAAAGCCGTCCAGCTCCAAAATAATCAGCTCGTTTTCGCCCTTTTTCAGGAACGGCGCGGGCAGATAGGCGCTTCTCTGCGGGCCGATTTCCCAGTGGCGGGACAGCGGCCTGCCGTTTACGAAGATTACGCCCTTTTTAAAGCCGGGCAGCTTCACAAACGTATCCCCGGGCTCGTCGCCCGCGTCGAACGTGCCGCGCAGGAAGACCGGGGCGCCGTCGAACGGCTTCACGCCGTCCTCGAATTTCAGCGCGGACACGTCGTCCATCGGCAGCGTCCATTCGTTCCAGCCGTACAGGAACTGCTGACCCAGACGAATGCCCTCGGTCACGCCCTTGGGGTCGCGCAGGTAGGGACCGTAGTTGATGCGCCCCATGTTTTCCACCAGCACGTCCAGCGTCAGTCCCTCGGCGGGAACGGAAAGGCAGACGCGGCTCTCTTCGTCGTTGCGGTAGATTACGCCCTTGAATGCGCCGTCCGCGAACACGTGGGCGCGGTCGCGCACGTCCTGAAGAATCAGCCGGTTCTCCTCGCGCGGACCCTTCACGCGCGCGCGGTACAGGATGAAGCCATAGCCCTGCCCCAGTGCCTCCATCGCCGCGGGCGCGGCGGTATGGTGCCTTTTGCCCAGCGCGTCCAGCGAATCAAACAGCCTTGCGCTCTGCGTCAGCTTCACCGTGCCGTAAT
>CAZMGO010000008.1:25661-33299 GCA_964565845.1 uncultured Oscillospiraceae bacterium
TCGAATTCCTCCGCGGATTCCTCGGGCACGCGGGCATGATGCGCTTCTCCCCAATGATCGAACCAGCCGTTCCAGTATTCGGAGCACATCAGGGGGCCGTCAGGCTGAAATTTACGCAGGCAGGCCATCTGCTCCGGGGCGCGGGAGCCGAAGTTGCACGTCTTGTGCACGTCCCCAAGCGTGCCGCCGGTGAGCATGAAATCGGCGGAGCCGTCGGAGGTGAACAGCGGCACGGTGATTCCGCGCGCGCGCATGCCGTCCCGAAGGTGGGCAAGGTATTCCTTGTCGTCGCCGTAGCTGCCGTATTCGTTTTCTACCTGCATCATCAAAACGTTTCCGCCCTCGGTGATCTGATGCGGCTTCAGAAGCGGCATCAGGCGGTCATAGAAGGCGTCCACCCTCGCGAGATACCGGGGATCGGCGCAGCGCAGCGGCAGGCTTTCCTTCAGAAGCCACCACGGAAGTCCGCCCGCCTCCCATTCGGCGCAGATGTACGGCCCCGGGCGCACAATCGCCCACAGCCCCAGCTCTTTGGCAAGCGACAGGTAGGCGGACAGGTCGAGCATGCCGTCCGTTGCAAACGAATCCTCCGTGGGCATGTGCGCGTTCCACGCCACATAGGTCTCCACGGCGTTGAAGCCGCAGTGCTTGAGCTTTAAAAGCCGGTCGCGCCAGTATTCGCGCGGCACGCGGAAATAGTGAATCGTGCCCGCCAGCACGCGGAAGGGCGCGCCGTCCAGATAGAAAGCGTCCTTTTCAATGGAAAACGTATGCATAGCCTTCCCTCCTGCCGTTTATCCGAAGATGGCCTCGATGTATTCCTTCGCGTCGAAGGGCTGCATGTCGTCCAGTCCCTCGCCCACGCCGATGTAGCGCACCGGCAGACCCAGCTCGTGCCGAATCGCCATGGCGATGCCGCCCTTGGCGGTACCGTCCAGCTTGGTGAGAATGATGCCGTCCAAATCGGCCACGTCCTTAAACACGCGCGCCTGACTTAAGCCGTTCTGCCCGGTGGTCGCGTCGATTACCAAAAGCGCGTGCATCTTCGCCTCCGGGAAATCGCGCGACACGATGCGCGCCATCTTTTTCAGCTCCTCCATCAGATGCGCCTTGTTGTGAAGCCGTCCCGCCGTGTCCACCAAAAGAACGTCGGCGTGGCGCGCGCGGGCGGTCTGAATGCCGTCAAACACCACGCTTGCGGGGTCGGCGCCCTCCGTGCGCTTGACAATCGGCACGTCGGCGCGCTCCGCCCACACGGTCAGCTGCTCGGCGGCGGCGGCGCGGAACGTGTCGCCCGCCACGATCAAAACGCGGCGTCCCACCGTCTTCAGGCGCGCGGCAAGCTTGCCGATGGACGTGGTTTTGCCCACGCCGTTCACGCCGATGATGAAGATGACCGACGGGCTTTCCAGCACCATGGGCTTGTCGCGCATATGGGAGGCAAGAATTTCCTTGAAGATTTCCTTTGCCCTTGCCGCGTCGGTGATTTTTTCGGCGGTCACGCGCCCGCGCAGCTCGTCCACCACCTTGGTCGCCGTGTCCACGCCCACGTCGGCCATTACCAGAATGTCCGACAGCTCGTCGAAGAAGTCGTCGTCCAGCTCGCGGCTGCTTTCGACCAGCTGATCCATCTTCTGACCCACGTTGCCGCGCGTCTTGAAAAGGCCCTCCTTAATCTTGCTGAAAAGACCCATGCTCGTTCCTCCCCGTCTCAGATTATACGGCGTCCGCAAGCTTGACGCTCATCAGCTTGGAAACGCCCTTTTCCTCCATGGCCACGCCGTACAGCGCGTCGCACCGGGACATCGTGCCCTTTCTGTGCGTAACCACGACGAACTGCGTTTTCGTGGAGTAGGTTTGCAGGTATTCGGCGAAGTTGTCGATGTTCGCGTCGTCCAGCGCGGCCTCGATTTCGTCCAGTATGCAGAACGGCGTGGGCTTGAGCTTGAGCATCGCGAACAGGATGGCAATCGCCGTCAGCGCGCGTTCGCCGCCCGACAGAAGCGACAGCATCTGAAGCTTCTTTCCCGGCGGCTGCGCCACGATTTCGATGCCGGTGTTCAGCGCGTCCTTCGGATCCTCCAAGCGCAGCTCCGCGCGGCCGCCGCCGAACAGCTCGGTGAAGGTCTGACGGAAGTATACGTCCAGCTGCTCAAACTGCGCGCGGAACTGGGTTTCCATCTTGCTCGTCAGATCGCCGATGATGCCCAGAAGGTCGTTTTTCGCGCGCTCCAGATCGTCGCGCTGCGCGGTCAGCTCGGTATAGCGCTCGCTGGTCTCGCGGTATTCGTCCATGGCGGACACGTTGACCGGCCCCATCGCGCGGATGGCGGCGCGCAGCGTGTTCAGCCGCTTTTCGCTCTCCGCCAGCTTGAAATTCGGGTCGCGGAAAGGCTCCGCGCCCTCGTATGTCAGCTGATAGTCCTCCCAGATGCGCGCGGTCATCTGCTCCAAATCGTTCTCCGCGCGGGAAAGCGCCATTTCGGCGCGGTGACTGCGGTCGGTGAATTCCTCGGTCGCCACGCGCAGACGCTCGGCGCTTTCGCTGATTTCGCGAAGCTCCGTCTGCGCCTGCAGTCGGCTTTCGTCGGCCTTCTGGAAGTCGTCGCGCGCGCCGTTCAGACCCCTGCGCGCCAGCTCCAAGCGTCCCTCCTCCGAGGTTAGCGCCGCCTCGTCGGCCTTCAGGCGTTCCTCAAGGGTGCGCAGCGCTTCGCCGGTCTCCGCCAGCACGCGCGCCGTGTCGCCCTTCTGCGCGTTCAGGCGCGAAAGCTCCTGCTTCAGTGCATCGAGGCCGCGCTTGGCCGTGGCCAGCTCCACGCGCGCGTTCGTGGCCTCCTGCCGCTGGCGGTTCAGCTCCACGCGCGCCTCGGAAAGGCTGGTCTGAAGCGTCTGTGCCTGCCTGCGCAGAGCCTCGCCCTCGTCCTCGGTGGTGTCCCTGCGCCGGGTCAGCGATTCCAGCTGGGAAAGAATTTCCACCCGCTGCTCGGACAGCTGCTCGCGCGCCTCGGTCACGCGGGCGGCGCGGTCAACGTGGGCGTTCAGCTCCTCCTGCGCGCGCGTCCGATGCTCCTCGGCGCGCGTGACGGCGATTTCCTGCTGGTGCACGTCGGTAAACAGCTGCGCGCGCTCCTGCTTGAGCGCCGCGCGCGTTTCCTCGCTTCTGCGCAGCTGATTCTGCGCCTGCGTGAGCTTCTCCGTGAGCGCCTTCATGCGCTCGGTGCTTTCGGTGATTTCGCGCTCGCGCGACAGAAGGCTCGTCATGCGAGACTGCACGCTGCCGCCGGTCATCGAGCCGCCGGAATGCATCACGTCGCCGTCCAGCGTGACCAGACGGAACTGATACCGCCCCGCGCGCTGAATGGCAATGCCGCAGTTCAAATCCTCGGCAATCACCGTGCGCCCCAGAAGATTTTCCACGATGCCGCGGTAAATCGGGTCATACGTGACCATCTCGGAGGCCAATCCCACGCAGCCGGGCATCGTCAGAACCCGGCGCTCGCCCATGTCCAGCGTGCGCCCGCGAATGGAGGAGATGGGCAGGAAGGTCGCGCGGCCGAAGCGATTGTGCTTCAGGTATTCAATCATGGCCTTTGCGTCCTCGTCGCGGTCTACGACAACGTTCTGAAGCGTGCCGCCCAGCACCATGTCCAGCGCGCGCTCCAGCTTCTGCGGCGCATGCAGAATGGAGGCCACAACCCCATGCACCCCGGCTCCGCCGCGGCGCTCCGCTTCCTTAAGTACCTGCTTGACGGACAGATTGTAGCCCTCATAGTCGCGCTGCATCTCGGTGAGCAGCTTCAGACGGCTGCCCAGCGCCTGCCTGTCCGAAAGCAGTCCCTGCGCCTCTGCCGTCAGGCGTTCGTGAGCCTCGTCCGCCTCGCGCTTGCGCTCGGAGGCCTTGCGGGAGGCCTCGTTCAGTGCCGTCAGACGGTCGTTTTCCTCATGGAGTATGTCCTCAGCGTCTGCCGCGGCGCGCTTCAGGTCGGCCTCTACGCGGCTGTCCTCCTCCGCATCCGCGGACAGGGACGCAAGCCGCCCGTCAATGGCCTCGCGCAGCGCGGTCAGGCGCGCCTGCTCGCTCTTCACGTCGCCCATGTCGTTCATGAAGCGGATTACGCGCTCCTTGGCCTCCTCCGCCTCGGCTTCCAAGCGCGCGGCGGCGTCCTCGGCTTCCGCCAGCGCAAGGTCAAGCGCGGTCTGCCGCTGCTCGCGCGCCGCGACCGATTCGTCCTCGCGGGCGATTTCGTCCTCCAGCGCCTCGATGCGGCGGAGCATGCCGGCCTCGCCCTCCTCGGCGGCGCGCCGTTCGTCCTCCATGCGCGCCTGCTCGCGGCGGGACGCCGCCAGACGCTCGCGAAGCACGTTCGCCTGACCCTCCTGCGCCTCGACCTCCTGAATCAGCGTCTGCAGGCTCTCGCGCAGCTCGGCGGCCTTTTCCTCGCGCTCGCTCAGCTGAAGCTGCACGCGCTCGCGACGCTCGTTCAGCGTCTGCTGCTCGCGCTCGTTCTGCGCAAGCGTTTCACGCATGTTCTCGGCGGTCAGACGCAGTTCGGCAATCTTCTCCTGATAGCGCTCGCTGCGCACCAGAAACACGTTCAGGTCAAGCCCCTTCTGCTCCTCGCGCATGGCAAGGTATTTGCGCGCGTCCTCGCTCTGGGCGCGCAGGGGCTCCAAGCGCGCCTCCAGCTCGCTGATGATGTCCGCCACGCGCGACAGGTTCTGCTCGGTGTTGGCCAGCCGCTTTTCGGCCTCCAGCTTGCGGGACTTGTATTTCACGATGCCCGCCGCTTCCTCGAATACCTGCCTGCGATCCTCGCTCTTCTGGGACAGAATTTCACCCACGCGCCCCTGCCCGACGATGGAATAGCCGTCGCGCCCGATGCCGGTGTCGCGGAATAAATCCACCACATCCTTCAGGCGGCAGGCCGTGCCGTTGAGCAGGTATTCGCTCTCGCCGGTGCGGAACACGCGGCGCGTGACGGCGACCTCGGTGTAATCGGACGGCAGCGAGTGATCCTCGTTGTCAAACGTCAGCGTTACCTCGCAGTACGCCATGCGGCGGCGCTTTTCGGTGCCGTTGAAAATCACGTCCTCCATTTTGGAGCCGCGAAGCTGGCGCGCGCTCTGCTCGCCCAGAACCCAGCGCACCGCGTCGGAGATATTGCTTTTTCCGCAGCCGTTGGGGCCGACGACGCCGGTCACGCCGTGCTCAAACGTCATCTCCACCCGGTCGGCGAAGGATTTAAAGCCGTGAATGTAGAGTTTCTTCAGTCGCAATTTGTGTGCTTGCTCCATTTCGTAGAGGAATCCGTAATCGCGCGCCCCGGTCGGCGCTTCGCCGTTTTCCGATGCGCGTGTATTATTCGCTCGCACGGAGACGCGCAAGCGCGGCCTCGGCGGCGGTCTGCGCTTGCTGCCTGCCGTGCCCTCGCGCGGCGCTTCGCCGTTTTCCGATGCGCGAATGTATTATTTGCCCGTGCGGAGACGCGCAAACGCGGCCTCGGCGGCGGTCTGTGCCTGCTGCCTGCCGTGCCCTCGCGCGGCGCTTCGCCGTTTTCCGATGCGCGTGTATTATTCGCCCGCACGGAGGCGCGCAAGCGCGGTCTCGGCGGCGGCAATCTGCGCCTGCTGCTTGCTGTGCCCCGCTCCCTCGCCCAGCGCTTCGCCGTCCACGGACACGCGGAAGCGGAACAGCGGCAGGTGATCGGGGCCGCTGCGCTCGATCAGCTCATAAACCGGCATGCGTCCGTCGCTTTGCAGAATGCCCTGCAGGCGGCTTTTTGCGTCCAGATGATCCTCGGCGGGGCGGGCGGAATCAATCTCCGCGCCGATGGCGCGCTCAATCAGCGCGTTGGCTGCGTCCCGGCCGCCGTCCAGATACACCGCGCCGACCACGGCCTCCATCACGTCGCACAGGATGGAGGGCTTTTTCCGCCCGCCCGTGCGCTCCTCGCCCACCGAAAGCCGGATGCGCTCCGCCAGCCCCAGTCGCCGCGCCGCCTTCGAAAGCGACGCCTCGCACACGAGGTCGGCGCGCATGCGCGTCAGATTGCCCTCCGGCAGCTGCGGGAAGGCGGCGTACAGCCGCTCGCTTACGTGCAGCTCAAATACGGCGTCGCCCAGAAACTCGAGCCGCTGATAATGCGGAACGTGATGGTCGCCGCCGTAGGAGGGATGCGTGAGCGCCGCCTCCAGCAGCGCCCGGTCATGGAATGCATAGCCCAGATGGGCCTCCACCTCGTCCATCAGCCCACGGCCTTCTCGAGATACTTCACAACGTCGTCCACCGTGTGCACGCCGGCCAGCGCGTCGTTGTCCACCTGAATGTCGAATTCGCGCTCAAGGTCGAACACGAGGATCATCACGTTCGCGCTGTCCGCGCCCAGATCCTCCACCAGTCTGGATTCCGGCTTCACCTGCTCAAGGGATACGGGCAGCTGAGCGACAACCAGCTCGGCAACCTTGTCAAAAATTTCGTTGTACGTCATGGATAAATGCCTCCTATTTTATATGGTAGCTTTGAAAATTCGCTATGCGCGGACGCTCTCGTTTGCCGCAATGTCGGTAAGCCCCTCGCGGATGCGGCCGGTTACGTCGCCCAGCACCATCAGCCGCGCCTGCTCCAGCGCGCTGCAGAAGGCGAAGCCGCCCGACGAGCCGTGCGCCTTCACGACCGTGCCCTCAAGGCCAATCAGCGGCGCGCCGCCGTATTCGTCGGCGTTCATTTTCTCGCGCAGCGATGAAAGCGCGGGCTTCAGAAGCAGACCGCCCAGCGACGCGCGCGCGGAGGATTTTGCCGCGGCCTTCATCTGCTTAAACAGCACGCTCGTAAGCCCCTCGGCGTATTTCAGAATCACGTTTCCGGTGAAGCCGTCGGTGACGACCACGTCGAAGCTTCCGAATTGCACGTCGCGCGCCTCGCAGTTTCCGGCGAAATGATACGCCGTCTGCGCGCTCATCAGGCGATAGGCCTCCTTCACCAGCTTGTTTCCCTTGGTGTCCTCCACGCCGATGTTCACAAGCCCCACGTCCGGCACCTGCACGCCCAGTACGCGGTTCATGTATACCGAGCCCATCAGGCCGAACTGCAAAAGATAACGGGGCTGACAGTCCGCGTTCGCGCCGGAATCAATCAGCAGAAACGGCTTGTTGAGACCCGGCAGCACCGGCGCCAGCGCCGGCCGGTCGATGCCGCGCATCACGCGCACATACGCCATGCCGCCCAGAAACAGCGCGCCCGTCGAGCCAGCCGAAACCGCCGCGTCCGCGCGCTTCTCGCGCACGTCCATCAGCGCCTTTACCATCGAGGATTCCGTTTTTCGGCGCACCGCCAGCATCGGCTCGTCATGCATGGTGATTTCGTCGGGCGCGTCAATCAGCTCGATTCGATCCCTTATATCGCTCCCAGCGGTCTCCAGATACGGACGAACGCGCTCCGCGCGGCCGAACAGACGAATGACCAAATCATCATGCGCGTGCAGCGCGGAAAGACAGCCCTGAACGACCGCGCTCGGCGCGTTGTCGCCGCCCATGGCGTCTACGGCAATGATGACCTGCTTCACGTATGGTTCCTCCCTCCAGCATAAAACGCCAGTGTCTATTGTAACCGCTTTTGCGGGCGTTGTCAAATTAAGTAAC
>CAZMGO010000009.1:0-30002 GCA_964565845.1 uncultured Oscillospiraceae bacterium
CCTCGACCTCCAGCGTGACAGGCTGGCATTCTAAACCAACTGAACTACCGGACCACATTTCTGGGAACAACAGGGCTCGAACCTGTGACCCTTTGCTTGTAAGGCAAATGCTCTCCCAACTGAGCTATGCTCCCTCAGGTTCGTACCTGCAATGTTGCCGCCGCATCGACGACTTTGATATAATACTACACTTCACGCCTTTTGTCAACACTTTTTGGAAAACTTCTTTTGTTAACTGTATGTGGATGCCTGTAAAATGCAGTAGGACATTTTCTCAAGGAAAAAACGAGAGCCGAGGCGAATCTATGGGATAATGAAAGCAGCACCAAACAAAACACCAGGAGGTTCACCGCGGCTCAGGAACCGTATAGCACAAAAAGACGGGAATTCCAACACCTGACAAGTGAAAAACGCGCGCAGATTGAGGTTTTGCTGCGTCAGAGGATGCCGAAGGCTCAAATTGCGCGTGCGGTCGGCATCTCGCGTTCAACCCTGTACAATGAGCTGAAGCATGGAGGCGTTGTTCAGAAGGACACGCAGCTACGGTTATATATGAAGTACTTCAGGGATGCGGAACAGCGTGTGTACGAGGCGCACCGAAGAAACAGCCGTCCGCCGCTGAAGCCGATGCAGACGCATCTACTGCGCGTATTCGTATTCAGCCTATATGAGCGCGGCATGGAGGAAAAGCAAAACTCGCTTCTTCGCCGTTTCTTTCCGAAGGGGCGCTCTCTGGACGGTGTCGGGGGAGACGCAGTCCAGAGAGTCCAAAACTGGATCAACCGCTTCCCACGTAAATCCGTCGGATTTGCCTTGTGCAATCTTTCAAACTGTCCGATTTGATATTGATTTAGGCTGCGAAATCTTTCAAAGCGTTCTATTTGATGTTGCAATTTGGATGCGAATTAACATTTATGCGATAAAATATTATAAATAGAGAGGAGTGTTGAAGAGTGGCCTATCCGGAAAAATGGCGAGAAACCTGCGATCCATTTAAGCTGACGTATCGCGAATTCCGGCCGAGCGAGATTCTCGGCTATCCGCACGCGGGAAACGATGTGTTCCGCATGCGCGGAGAGTGGAAGGGCAGGGAAGTGACGGCGTACGTGAAGGCTGCGCGGCAAAGGGATTCGAATATCGAAAATGAAGTGAGCATTCTTTCGCAAATCAATGCGTCTGTTATTCCGAAGGTGATCGACTACGACTGCGAGGACTTCCGTTTTTCCGTAACCGAGGAAATGCCGGGTGAGCGCCTGTCTGCGATTGTAAGCAACGACGCACTTTCTTATATGGAGGAATACGGCGAGGCCTTGGCGCGTCTGCATGCGCTGACGGTGCGGGCAGCGCCGCAGGCAGATCGTCGTTTTCGTCATCGACCGACACGGGAAGCACTGGAAGCGCTGGATCTGGCATTCTTAGAGGAATACTTTGAAAAGCCTCCAAGGAATGGGAGGAATGTGTTTTGTCACGGAGATTTTCATTATGCGAACGTGCTTTGGAGGAATCATCACATCAGCGCGATTCTGGATTTTGAGCTTGCGGGATACGGGGATCGTGACTTCGATATTGCATGGGCGCTGTTTCTTCGTCCCGGTCAGAAATTTCTGCGGACACGGGAGGAAATTGATCGGTTTCTGGACGGTTACCAGAGGATTGGCAGCTGTGATGGCGACGCGGTGAGGTATTATATGGCTCAATGCTACGTGCACTTCCTCGGAGCTATTAGGGAGGAGGAGTACAGTGCCTACGCTGCGAATTGGCTCAGACGCATCTGACATTGGAATTAACATTTAAAAGTGAAAAAGGGTATTGACAAATGGGACGTGTATCGATATAATAGTGTACGTCGCTTGCGAGGCACGGTCCGATGGACTGAGGGGTTCGGGGTGTAGCGCAGTCTGGTAGCGCACGTGCTTTGGGAGCATGGGGCCGCAGGTTCGAATCCTGTCACCCCGACGGGAATGGGACCTCTTGGTCAAGTGGTTAAGACATCGCCCTTTCACGGCGGTAACACGGGTTCGAATCCCGTAGAGGTCGTTTCTTGGTCTTTCAGGTGACGCGTGGGCCTTTAGCTCAGTTGGTCAGAGCAGTCGGCTCATAACCGATCGGTCCGGGGTTCAAGTCCCTGAAGGCCCAGCATGGTCCGGTAGTTCAGTTGGTTTAGAATGCCAGCCTGTCACGCTGGAGGTCGAGGGTTCGAGCCCCTTCCGGATCGCTTTTCGATTTTTGCCGGAGTTTCTGGTATTGGATCCGCTGGCGTAGCTCAATTGGTAGAGCAGCTGATTTGTAATCAGCAGGTTGCGGGTTCGAGTCCCTTCGCCAGCTCTTCTTCGGTGAAGATAAATGTGGGTAGGTTCCCGAGTGGCCAAAGGGAGCAGACTGTAAATCTGCCGTCGCAGACTTCGGTGGTTCGAATCCACCCCTGCCCACCAGAGTCCTTCCCGAAAGGGAAGGCAGTTCGCGGGAATGGCGGAATTGGCAGACGCGCTAGATTCAGGTTCTAGTGATCATTACGATTCGTGCAGGTTCAAGTCCTGTTTCCCGCAGTTTAAACCGAGGGCGAGAGCCTTCGGTTTTTAAGTTATTTCGTTCGAAGCCGGATATGAGGAGGCATGACGCTGATGTGTAGGCGATGTTTGTATTTGACGTCCTCAGGGCTGACCGATGCGATGAAGAAGCAGCTTCTTGCTGACATAGGGAAAGCGCCGGAGGAGCTGATGGTTCTGTATATTCCTACCGCGGGAATTGCTTCCGACGGTGCAAGGGAAGGCATTGCCGTGTGCCTTGATGCGCTTCTGCGCATGGGCGTCCGCCTTGAGCACATTCTGGTGTACAATCTTGAATTGCTTCTCTCCAAGGACTACAGCCGAACCTATTCGGCCTGCATTCGTGAGCCGGTGATGGCGGTCAGGCTGCTGACCGTCGAGGAATTGATGTGCTTTGATGCCGTTTTCGTAAGCGGCGGCGATTGCGGCGTTCTTTGCCGGGAGATGCTCCGAACCGGATTTGATATTGTCCTAAGACGGGCTGTTTTTCAAGGGCTTGCGTATGTAGGCATCAGCGCAGGAAGCATGTATGCCGCCGGGAATTTGCCGGACAGTCTTCGTCTGATCCCGCAATCAATCATCCCGCACTGGCAGGGTGCTTCTTCTGCGAACGCGTCAGAGGGTGAAGAAGTAATTCATCTGAGGGATGGAGAGGCCGTATATATTGATGGCGAACGTATTCGTATAATTGGCGCGGCCTCTCAGAACAGCTTATAGAAGAAAATACAGAAATTGGGGCGCGGTTCATTCCGCAGCGCGGCCTTTAATATCCATGATCGACGAGCTGCCAGTCTCCGCCGCTCGTGCGGACGAGGATCCAGCTCCATTCTTTATAGGTACTGTTTGGCTCCAGCGAACCATCTCCACCGGAGGAATCGACATTGAAGCTTGAAAGCAGCACAAGAACGTCGGCAGCGTCATAGCGCGTCAGATAGTCCTGATTTCGGCTGAGCGCTTCATCGCCTGCATACCCAATTTCGGTCAGGGTGCAGCCGCTCCACGAACGGGCAAATTCCGAAAGAACCACATCGACAGCGGAGGCAATTTCCTCCTGCGTATAGACATTGGAGGCAGTCTCGTACATGACGACGTTTGAAACGTCGCCGCCGGAGCCGAGCATGACAAGGGACAGGAGCATGGCAAGCAGTGCTTTCAAATCAATCACCTCGCAAAAGATTGAATGACTGAATTATACGCATGGGCGGAGGAAAAATCAAGCTTGAATTTGTATTTAGCGCTTGCGCGCCGGTTCGTCATCGGGTATAATGTGTGAGAACACATTCGGAATACGGATGAATCAGGAGGGGATGTTCATGGCACACAAGATTGCGTTTATCGGCGCCGGAAGCTTTGGGTTTACCAGAAGTCTCGTTCGCGACCTTCTTTCCTTTCCCGCGTTCAACGATGCGGAAATCGCTTTGATGGACATTAACGCCGAAAGGCTGGATTCGATTACCCGCGCAGTGAAGCGCATTGTAGAGGCCGGTGGCTATCCGGCGAAGGTGGTTTCGACGATGGATCGCGTCGAGGCGCTCAAGGGCGCGAAGGGCGTTGTGACCACGATTCTGCACGGAGACGTGGACGTGTGGCAGCATGATATTCTGATTCCCAAGAAATATGGCGTGGATACCAACGTAGGCGACACGCGCGGCCCGAGCGGAATTTTCCGCTATCTGCGCACCATAAATCCCATTTTGGACATCGCGGCCGACATCGAGCGCTATTGCCCGGATGCGGTATACCTGAACTATACCAATCCCATGGCGATGCTGTGCCGCGCGGTGCAGGGACGGTTCCCGAAGCTTGTCACCAGCGGTCTGTGCCACAGTGTGCAGGGTACCGCAAGCATGCTGGCCAGATGGATTGGCGCGCCGGACAACGAAATCGAATATACCTGCGCGGGCATTAATCATCAGGCGTTCTATACCGAGTTTCTTTGGAACGGCAAGGATGCGTATCCGCTGATCAAAAAAGCGATTACCGAGAATCCCGAAATCTACAACGAAGAGCTTGTGCGCAACGAAATGTTCTTGGCGCTGGGGTATTACGTAACCGAGTCCTCCGGCCACAACAGCGAATACTGCGCATGGTTCAGAAAGCGCCCGGATCTAATCGAGAAGTATTGCACGCACGGTACGGGCTGGAATCCCGGCGTGTACGCGTACATTCTGAATGAATATCGCAGCCGCGAAACGACGTGGAAGACGCAGATTGACGAGTGGTTCCAGAAGCCCGTGGAGCTGGAGCGCGGCAAGGAATATGCGGCGTACATCTTTAATGCCATCTTTGGCGACGGTACGCTGTTTAAGTTCAACGGCAACGTGCGCAATTTTGGTCTGATTGACAACCTGCCCTACGGCTGCTGCGTCGAGGTGCCCGTGCTGGCCAGCAAACGCGGCCTTGAGCCGATTCATGTAGGCAAGATGCCGCCGCAGTGTGCGCTGCTCAGCGGTACGAGCGCACAGATTGAGGAGATGGTTGTCGAGGGCGGCATTGAGGGCGACCGTGACATGATCTATCAGGCCGTCTGCTACGATCCGCTCACGGCGTCGGTTCTGAGCCTGCGCGAGATTCGCGATATGGTGGACGAAATGTTTAAGCAGAACGAGGAGTGGCTGCCTCAGTTCAAAAAGTAACCGAGGGCATACCGTATTGGGAGAAGCGGGCATTTGCGTGTCCGCTTTTCCCGTGAAATGAGGAGGAGCATGAAGCAGGCAAAAATTGTCGTCGTCGGCAGCTTCAATGTGGATATTACCGGCTATGCCGAGCGCCTGCCGCGAAATGGGGAAACGGTGTTCGGCCGCAGTGTGTCGATGGGGCCGGGCGGAAAGGGCTTTAATCAGGCAACGGGGGCGCACCGCGCAGGCGCGGACGTGGTGATGATCGCAGGCATTGGAAAGGATGATTTTTCGGGCTTTGCGCACCGGCAGTTTGCTGCTGAGGGACTGAGCGAGAAGTACGTGGTGGAAATGGACGAATCCGGCACCGGCTGCGCGCTGATTGAGGTGGATGGCCAGTCGGGCGAAAATCGCATAGTTGTCGTTCAGGGCGCGAATGCGCGGCTGTCGCGGGCGCATGTGCGCGCGGCGGAGACGGAAATTGCGTCGGCGGATCTGGTGCTTACGCAGCTGGAGACCAATCTGGAGGCTGTGGACGAGCTGAAGCGGCTTGCGCAGAAGCACGGGAAGACGTTGGTTTTGAATCCGGCGCCGTTCATCCCCGTGCCGGAGGGATTCTTCGAGGGAGTGGACGTATTCACGCCAAACGAAACCGAAGCGGAGTATTACGGCGGCATTGCCGTACGCACGGAGGCGGACGCGGCCGCAGCCGCGAAAAAAATGCGGGCGCTGGGCGTAAAGCGCGTGGTCATTACGATGGGCAGCCGCGGCGCATACTGCGCGGATGAAGCCGGATGCGGCATGGTGGCAAGTCCTGCCGTAAAGGCCGTGGATACCGTGGGCGCCGGCGACGCCTTCACCGGCGCGCTGTGCACGAGGTTGGCAGAGGGAAATACGCTGATGGATGCCGCGCGCTTTGCCGCCTGCTTTGCTGCGCTGGCGGTTACGCGGAAGGGTGCCTGCTCGGCCATGCCCACGCGCGCCGAGGCGGAGACGCTTCAGCGCGAATTTGAATCCACAAACAAGAAATGAAGCGCATATACATGCGTTCACGGACACATTCAGCGGACGCACGCGCATAATTTGACGAATCATGCAGATAATAGCATTCGCGCCGACAGAAAGGCGAAATATGCAAGGTGAGGACGGATGCAGTTATGCGCGCAACCGGTATTGTTCGAAGAATTGATGAGCTTGGCCGCGTGGTCATTCCCAAGGAAATCAGAAGGACTCTTCGCATAAGAGAAGGCGACCCGCTTGAGATTTACACGGATCACGACGGCGAGGTCGTGCTGAAAAAGTATTCGCCCATCGGCGAAATTGCCACGATTGCCAAGGATTACACCGATAGCCTGTACCGCACGCTCGGTCACGTGACGCTGATCAGCGACCGGGATGCGGTGGTGGCGGTATCCGGCGCGGGCAAGCGCGACCAGTTTGAGAAGGCGCTGAGCGCCGAGACGGAAAACATTATGCAGGGGCGCACCGCCGTGATGAAGAACCTGTCCGACGGTGAGCGCATGCTGCCGTTGGTGCAGGGCGATCAGACCGATCAATACACCGGGCAGATCATTGCGCCGATTCTGGCCGACGGCGAAATCGTCGGCTGTCTGATGCTGGCGGAGCGGGAGTCCGGCGTTCGTATGACGGCGGTGGATATGAAGGTGGCGGAAACGACGGCGGTAATCATTGGCCGCCAGATGGAGCAGTAAGGACGGAAGCGCGAGAGCTCCGGGCGAGGGAGTCTGTCCGCATGGATGCGAAGTCCGAAACGGATTCCGCGGCGCTCGGAGCTTTCAATGTATACAGGGTCGTTCAGGATGGACGGTCGCATACGGAGGAAATGGATGAGAATTACCGTTGCGTGCGTGGGCACGAAAAGAGAAGAGCTTACGCTCGAGGTTGCGCAGACGGCAAGGGAAGCAGACAGGGTGATTTTGCACACGGAGCGCTGCGGCTTTGCCGAATGGCTGAAGGAAAACGGAGTTTCATATGAATCGCTGGATGCGCTCTATGAGATGACCGAGGATTTTGACGAGCATGCACGGCTGGCTGCGGAGAGGGTGCTGAAGGCGCAAGAGGAGCATGTGCTGTATGCCGTGCTGGACGAAGCGGATCAGTCGGTAAAGGAGCTTTTTCGTTCCGGCGTGCGGGTAAACGTGATTGGAGCGGGCGCGTTTGGTGAGCTGCTGGCGCGCGCAGAGGGCGCGGTGACGCTGCTTTCCGCATCGCAGATTGAGGACGCGCCGCTGACGGCGGAAAACGACTGCGTTGTCAAGGAGCTGGACAGCCGCATGCAGACAAGCGAGGTTAAGCTGCGCCTGATGGAGGTCTATCCGGAGAATGCGCCCGTATACGTAACGATGCCGGGCGGCGGCGTGGCGGAGATTACGCTGACGGAGCTTGACCGGCTGTCGGCCTATGATCACCGAAGCGGCTGTCTTGTGCGGGGCGAAAGGGATTTCATGCGGCATGAACGCAATACGTTTCGCGACCTTATGGCGCTGATGGCGCGGCTGCGTTCGCCGATGGGCGGATGTCCATGGGATCGAAAGCAGACGCACGAAAGCCTGAAGCGCGCCGCCGTAGAGGAAGCCTACGAGCTGATGGATGCGATTGAGCAGGGTGACGAGAACGGAATGATCGAGGAGCTTGGCGACGTGCTGTACGTGGCGGCCCTGCAAATTCAGATTGGCATCGAGCACGGCGAGTTCGATGCGGCGGATGTAATCACCGGCGTGGTGCGCAAGATGATCACACGGCACGCGCATGTGTTTGGCGACGAAACGGCGGCGGATGCAGACGAGGTTCTAACAATCTGGAATCAAAGGAAGAACGACGAAAAGGGCTTCCGTTCTGCGGAGGATCGCATGCGTGCGGTGGCAAAGGCGCTGCCGGCGCTTTTGAAGGCGCAGAAGCTTTGGAGGAAGGCCGACGAGGACGATCCGCTTCGAGCAGAAGCTGCGCTTGAGGCCGTAACGGGCGAGGGAGGCGAGCTTCTGCGGCTTGCGGTGCGCCTGAAGCAGAGCGGAATTGATGCGGAGGAGGCGCTTTCAAAGGTCTGCGAAGCGTTTATCAAAAAGTATTCGCAGCGGTAATGTAAAATCGTACCGAAACGAGAAAAGCAGCAGGAATTTTTATCCATGTGAAGAAATCTATTCACATAGAAGACCTCGGAAATTTTGGATGGAGGTGCGGAAAATGAATAAATCGGCATTGATCGCGAAGATGGCAGAAAAATCCGGCTTGAACCGCAAGCAGGCGGAGGCTGCGCTGGAAGCGTTCCTTGGCAGTGTGACGGAAGCGCTGAAGGAAGGCGATAAGGTGCAGATCGTCGGCTTTGGCACGTTCTGCGTGCGCGAGCGCGAGGCGCATGAGGGTCGAAATCCCGCCACGGGCGAAAGCATCATGGTTCCGGCGTCCAAAACGCCCGTGTTTAAGCCCGGCAAATCCTTTAAGGAAGCGTTCTGACAGGTCGCAGAAATACCCTGCGGGCAGATGCGAGCAGCGTTTGTCCGCTTCTTTTTGAAAAGGAGTACGCAATGGCAGCGAAAAAGGAAGTGCCGCATGAGCCGCAGAGCGAGATGCGGCTGGACAAGTTTCTGAAGGTTTCCCGTATCATCAAGCGTCGCTCGGTCGCCAACGACGCGTGCGATTCCGAGCATGTGGCGATTAACGGCCGCCCCGGCAAGCCCGGTGCAAAGGTGAAGGTGGGCGACGTTCTGACCGTGCGCTTCGGCGCGAACGAAACCAAATACGAGGTGCTGAGCCTTTCCGAGCATGCCGTAAAGGCGCAGGCTGCCGGAATGTTTCGGGTGGTCGAATGAGGGACGGACAGAGGGTCGGCTGCGTGGTCGTGGCTGCGGGGCGCGGCGTGCGCGCCGGGCTGGGTTATAACAAGGCGTTTTATCCGCTGGGCGGGCGCAGCGTGCTTTCGCGCACGCTGGACGCGCTCTCGGGCAGCGGATGCATCGACGAGCTGGTTCTGGTGCTTTCGGAGGAGGATTTCTCCCGCTATCAGGCTCTGACGGCGCGAGAGGGACGAAATTCGCGGATTGCGCGCGTTGTAAAGGGCGGAAGCACACGGCAGGCGTCCGTGCACAATGGCCTTCGGGCGCTTTCAGCCGATGTGGGTATTGCGCTGATTCACGATGCCGCGCGCCCATTCGTTTCCCGGGAAATGATCGACGCGGTGCTGGACGGCGTTTCCCGGTGCGGCGCGGCGGTGATTTCCACGCGCGTGAGCGATACCATGAAGGAGGCGAACGCGCAGGGCTTTGCCGTGCACACGCCCGACCGCGCGTCGCTTCGAGCCGTGCAGACGCCGCAGGGCTTCCGTTTCGGTGAGATTCTGGAGGCGTATGACTGGGCGGAAAGGGAAAACGTGGCGGCTACCGACGACGCGTCGCTTTACGAAAAGCGATTCGGCCCGGTTATGCTGGTTACAACGCCGGACGCCGGGAGGAATGTAAAGATGACCACACAGGAGGATTTCGCGCGTGCCGAGGCGGCTCTCTGTCCGCCGCGCATGGGCATGGGCTATGATGTTCACCGGCTGGTGGAGGGCAGACGGCTGGTACTGATGGGCGTTGAGGTTCCGTGGGAAAAGGGTCTGCTCGGTCATTCGGATGCGGACGTGGCGCTGCACGCGCTGATGGATGCGATGCTGGGCGCGCTGGCACTGGGCGACATTGGCCATCTGTTTCCGGACAACGACGACCGCTATCTGGGCATATCGTCCCTGTCGCTTCTGGAAACGGTGCGCGACTGCGTGGCTGAAAGAGGATACAGGGTCGGGAATGCGGATGTGACGATTATCTGCCAGCGGCCGAAGCTGGCGCCGTATATTGAGGCCATGCGCGAAACGACCGCGCGGACGCTGCATGTGCCGGTTGACAGTGTGAGCGTGAAGGCGACCACCACCGAGGGGCTTGGCTACGAGGGAGAGGGCGCGGGAATTGCCGCGCAGGCCGTCGTTATGCTTGTAAAGGGAGCGTGCTGAATGAGAAGAATTGCAAGCTTTTCCGTGGATCACGATTTTATCGTGCCCGGAATTTACCTGTCCCGCGTGGACGGAGACGTGACGACCTATGACCTGCGCACGCGCGTGCCGAACACGGGCGACCTGATGGACAATGCCACGATGCACTCGGTGGAGCACATGTTCGCCACGCTGATTCGAAACGGCGAGCTGGGCGAAAGCGTGATCTACTTTGGCCCCATGGGCTGCCAGACGGGCTTTTATCTGCTGATGCGGAATGCCGAGCACGAGAAGGTTCTTCGGGAGATTGAACGCGTGCTGACGGCGATTGTCGTCTACGAGGGAGAAATCTTCGGAAAATCCCGCAGGGAGTGCGGCAATTACATCAATCTGGAGCTGGAGCTGGCAAAGGCCGAATGCAGCCGCTATCTGAATGCCGTGAGGGATTATCCGGTGAGCAGACTTGCTTACCCGAAGGGGGAAGGCCAATGACGGGTATCATTGCCGCAATGAAGATTGAAATGGCGCTGCTGGCCGAGCGGCTTGAAAATGCCGAGCGCCGAACCGTTTCCGGCATCGATTTTCTGTGCGGAACCATTGCAGGGAAGTCCGTTGTGCTGGCCGTGTGCGGAATCGGAAAGGTGAATGCCGCCGTCTGTACGCAGACGATGGCGCTCGTCTATCATCCGGATGTGATTATCAACACCGGCGTGGGCGGCGCGCTGAGCCGAACGCTTCACGTGCTGGACGTTGTGGTTGGCACCTATGCCGTGCAGCACGACGTGGACACCAGCGCGCTGGGCGATGAAAAGGGCTTTGTATCCACGGTAAACCGGCTGCGCTTTCCCCTTAGCGAGCGCGTGAGCGAGCAGCTTGCGCGGGCGCTTGCGGATACCGGCGCGCACGCCGTGCGCGGAGCGATTGCCTCGGGCGATCAGTTTGTGTCTGAGCCGGATGAAAAGGCCGCGATTTCCGGACGCTTCGGCGCGAGTGTGTGCGAGATGGAGGGCGGCGCGATTGCGCATGTATGCCTTGTGAACGAAATTCCATGCTGCATTCTGCGCGCCATCAGCGACGGCGCGGACGACGGCGCTGCGCTGACGTATGCGGAATTCGCCGAAAGAGCCGCGCATGTTTCAGCGAAAGCGATGATTCGATACCTTGAGGCTTACGCCTGACGGCTGCACGAAAAGCCTGCGCAGCGGAATGTTCTGATAAAATTCGGTTAACTTCAGACATTTCCGCGGCGCAGGCTTGCTTTTTGAGGAAAAGCCAATATAATAATCAAAGAAGGTCAAATCCTCAAGGGGGGGACGGCTATGGCTCAGCTGAGCGATGCCATTGAGCATTTTATTAAGGAATTGATGGAAGAGGACAAGCAGATTGAGGTTAAGCGCAACGAGCTAGCGCAGCACTTCGGCTGCGCGCCGTCGCAGATCAATTATGTATTGGCAACCCGGTTTTCCGTGGATCATGGATATATCATTGAATCAAGGCGAGGCGGCGGGGGCTATGTGCGCATTGTGCGCATGACGCAGGGTGCGAACGACAATATGCTGGAAACGCTTTTAAAGCGGGTCGGCACGTCGATTGATGAGGAAAGCGCCAATGCAATTATTGCCTGCCTGTATGACCGCAAGCTGGTTACGCGCCGGGAAGCGCTTTTAATGCGCGCGGCGGTAGCCAAAAACGCGCTGCAGCTTCCGGTGAGTGCCAAGGACGTTTTGCGTGCGTCGGTTTTGCGCAACCTATTGGCGCAGGTATTCAGAAATCTGGAGGAGGACACGCGGACATGATGTGTGACGAGTGCGGCGTACGTCCCGCCAACATCCATCTGACAACATTTGTGAACGGGGAAAAGCAGGAGCGCAACCTGTGCGCCACGTGCATGACGAAATATAAAAAGCAGCTCCCCAACGTGGATCTGGGTGAGCTGGCGGGGCTGCTGGGCGGTTTCTTTGAAAAGGCGCTTGCAAACCGGAAAACCGAGGATGAGGATCACTTTGACGCGGTATGTCCGCGCTGCGGCTTGTCCTATGCCGAATTTCGGCGAGCCGGCATGCTTGGCTGCGCCGATTGCTATCACGCGTTTCACAAGCCTCTGGAGGAGCTGCTGGTTCGCGTGAGCGGAAACGCGCAGCACATCGGTCGTGCGCCTGGCGGCGTGGACGGCAAGGTGGCGGTGAAGATGTCGATTGACCGAAAGAAGCAGATGCTGATGCGCGCCATTGCCGAGGAGGAATATGAAACGGCGGCGACTCTGCGCGACGAAATCCGCGCGCTGAATGCGCAGCTGGAGTCAATGAATGCAGAGGCGGAGTCCAGGAAGGAGGCGGCGGATGAGTAGCACATATGCGTCCGCGCCGGAGGTGGACATTGTCCTTTCCACTCGCGTGCGGCTGGCGCGAAATTACGCCGACCTTCCGTTTGAAGCAAAAATGACTCCGGAGGAAGCGCAGGAGATCATCGCGCGTGCGGCGGCGCGCCTTTGCGGAAATGGGGACGGGTGCTTCAGGCTTCTGCGCATGTCCGAACTGGACGAAAACGAACGAAGAGTATTGAGTGAAAAGCGGCTGGTGAGCCTTGATCTGCTCGCAAAGCCGGATACGGGCGCGGCGCTGGTCTCGGAGGACGAAACGGTGTCCGTCATGCTGAATGAGGAGGATCACCTGCGCGTTCAGGCGATGCTGCCGGGACTTCAGCCGGAGAGCGCGGCGGAAAAGGCGTTTCATGCCGATGACCGTTTGGGCGCGGCAGAGCCGTTTGCGTTTGACGCGAGATGGGGCTATCTAACGTCATCGCCGACAAACGCCGGCACGGGAATGCGTGCCAGCGCAATTCTGCATCTGCCGGCGCTCACGGCTTCCAAGCGAATGGGCGCGCTGGCGCAGGCGGTCGGGAAGCTGGGCTTCACGCTGCGCGGCATGTATGGCGAAAGCGGAGAGGCCGACGGATGTCTGTACCAGATGTCCAATCAGGCGGCAATCGGACGCTCGGAGGACGATATTGTCCAGAATTTTCTTGCCGTATGCGCGCAGGCGGCAGAGCAGGAGCGCGAGGAGCGCAGGCGCATTATCGAGCGCGATCAGGATGCATTTGCCGATAAAATGATGCGCACGGTGGGCATACTTTTAAATGCGCGTCTGATGGACGAGCGGGAATTTATGCACATGTATTCCGATCTGCGTCTGGCGGCGGGCGTGGGGCTTCTGAGCATTCTGGTGCCGGGCATTGACCGGCTGATGCTGGAGATGCAGCCTGCGTCGCTGAACGCGCTGGCCGGAACCGTTCTAAGCGAGCGCGATCGGCTGCTTCTGCGAGCCAGCGAGGTTCGCACGCGTCTCACGGCGCTGATGGATGACGAACACATGGAATAAGCGGAGGAAAAGAAATGTTTGCCAGATGCAATGAACACGGGCGCAGAGCGCTTGAGGCCGCACAGCGCGAGGCGGCCATGCTGGGGCGCAGCTATATCGGAACCGAGCACCTGCTGCTGGGCGTTCTGAATGACCCGGGCAAGGCGAGCGTCGTGCTGGACGGAATCACGCTGGAGGAAGCCCGAAACGAAATTATTGATCTTGTCGGTCGGGGCGATGATGATGCGCCGGCGAAGGCGCTCAATTATACGATTCGCTCCAAAACAGTGCTGGAGATGAGCGCGCGCGAGGCGCGCGATCTCGGCAGTGACTTCATCGACACGGAGCATATTCTGCTGGCACTGATGCGCGAGCGTGCCGGTGTGGCGGCGCATGCGCTCGTAAAGCTGGGTCTGGATCTCAATAAGGCGCGCGAGGAGCTTCTGCGCGCGCTGGGACGTTCGCGCAAACCGGAGAGCACACCGAATGAAGGAAACGGGAAGGCAGAGGAATCGGATACGCCGATGCTGGACGCCTATGCCCGCGACCTGACGCACGCGGCGAAAAACGGAGAGCTTGACCCGGTAATCGGGCGTGCAAAGGAAATCGAACGCATTGTGCAGATTTTGTCCCGCCGCACAAAGAACAACCCAGTGCTGATTGGCGAGCCCGGCGTGGGCAAGTCGTCCATCGTCGAGGGGCTGGCGCAGAAGATTATCGACGGGAATATTCCGGAGATTCTGCGTGGAAAGCGCGTGGTTTCGCTCGATCTGCCCGGCATGCTGGCGGGCGCGAAATATCGAGGCGAGTTTGAGGAGCGTCTCAAGAATACCATGGCGGAAATTCGCCGCGTGGGCAATGTGGTTCTGTTTATCGATGAGCTTCACACGATTGTCGGCGCAGGCGCCAGTGAGGGAGCAATCGATGCGGCGAACATCCTGAAGCCGCTTCTGGCACGCGGCGAGATGCAGTGTATTGGCGCTACGACGCTGCGCGAGTATCACAAATATATCGAAAAGGACGCGGCGCTGGAGCGTCGGTTCCAGCCAGTCATGGTGGGTGAGCCGACGAAGGAGGAAAGCGTCGAGATTCTGATTGGGCTTCGCGAGCGGTACGAGAATCACCACAAGGTGCGCATCACCGACGAGGCCATTCGCGCCGCGGTTATGCTGTCCGATCGGTATATCAGTGACCGTTTCCTGCCGGATAAGGCGATTGACCTGATCGACGAGGCAGCGTCGCGCGTGCGCATCCGCACCTTTGCCGCGCCGCCGGACATGAAGGAAATGGAAAAGCGAGTGGCGGAGCTGGACGAGGAAACCCGTCAGGCGGTAAAGGACGAAAACTTCGAAAGAGCAGCCGATCTGCGCGACCGAAAAAAGCACCTTTTGAAGGAAATGGAAGACACGCGCCGCGACTGGGAGCTGAAGCGCGAGGAGCGCGTGGAAACCGTGGGCGAGGATGAGGTGGCCGAAATCGTGTCGCTGTGGACGGGCATCCCGGTCACGCGCATGACGGAGGACGAGGCCACGAGGCTCATGCGCATGGAGGAAATTCTCCACAAGCGCGTCGTGGGGCAGGATGAGGCGATCAAGGCGGTCGCGCGCGCCGTTCGCCGCGCCCGTGCGGGGCTCAAGGATCCCAACCGCCCGATTGGCTCGTTTATCTTCTTGGGTCCGACGGGCGTAGGAAAGACGGAGCTATGCAAGGCGTTGGGGGAGGCGCTCTTCGGCGACGAGAGCAGTCTAATCCGCATCGATATGTCCGAATATATGGAAAAGTATTCCGTTTCGCGCATGATCGGCTCGCCGCCCGGCTATGTGGGCTATGAGGAGGGGGGACAGCTGACCGAAAAGGTACGCCGCAAGCCCTACTGCATCCTGCTTTTGGACGAGGTCGAGAAGGCGCATCCGGACGTATTCAACATTCTTTTGCAGATTCTTGAGGATGGCCGTTTGACCGACGGGCAGGGGCGCATCGTAGACTTCAAAAATTGCGTGGTGGTAATGACGTCCAACGCGGGCGCGCATACGATCGGCCGTCAGCGCGCCGTGGGCTTTGGCTCCGCCTTCGATGACGAGCGCAGCTACGAGGCAATGAAGGAATCGATCATGGGCGAGGTGAAGAAAATCTTTCGCCCGGAGTTCATCAACCGCGTGGACGAGATTATTGTGTTCCATTCTCTGGAGCAGGAGCACATCGATAAAATCGCCATGCTGATGATGGACAGCGTTGCCCGTCGACTGAAGGAACGGGGCATCGAGCTTGAAATCACACCGGAAGCTGCGCAAACCGTCGCGCGCGCCGGATATGACCTTCAGTATGGGGCACGCCCGCTGCGGCGCGCGATTCAGCGGCTGGTGGAGGACGCGCTGAGCGAGGAAATTCTCACCGGCGAAATCCAAACCGGCGAAAAAGTGCGCGTGCTGCCGGACGGAGAGAAGCTTGGATTTGTGAATGTGAAATAGCGCAAAGGGCATGGCTTCAAATGGACAGTTTCCGAACCGACGGACAGGGTTTTTCCTGCCCGTTGGATAGGGAACTGTCCATTGCAATTTAGGGATACCATTTACCGCAAATACTGATTGCGCGGATAATCTAAGTCTTGCGGCACGGCAAAATCTCGCTCTGTATGTTTTTTTCATTCGTCAGGTGTTGGAATCTCTGCTTTTTTGTGCTATACTGTTTCTGAAGCATGGCGAACCTCCCGCTGATTTGCTGGGAAGCGCGTTCATTATACCATTGGTTCGCCTCGACTCGCTTTTTCTTGTGAAACTGTCCCATTTCATTTTACAGTCATCGGTGAAAGATCGAAAAGAAAGAGAGGCAGAAGGACGTTGGGAGAAATGATTTTTGACAAGAGAGCCCGCTGGCTGACCGCCGTGGAATTTGCGCGGCAGAAGCCGGTAAATCCATATTATGACAAGCCTACGCCCAATCCTGCGAACGAGGGCCTACAGCATTTTCACATGTACGCCCGCCGCACGTTTCGGCTGGGTTCGAATGTGCAGTCGGCCGAGCTTCTGATTTCGGCTGACGACATGTATAAGCTGTATATCAATGGGGAATATGTGGCACAGGGCCCCGCGCCGGGATACCCGGGGCGGTATTATGTGAACCGTATCGACGTGCTGAGATATCTGCGCGCCGGAGAAAATGTGCTGGCGCTTGACGTGTATTATCAGGGCTTGATCAATCGCGTGTGGGTGAGCGGCGACCTTCGGCAGGGCTTTATCTGCGATTTGCGCGTGGACGGAAAGTCGCTGGTGCGCTCGGATGAGCATTTCCGTTATCTCCGCAGCGCATCCCGCTTGCCGGGCGAAGCCTACGGCTACGCGACGGGCTTCAATGAGAGATATGACAGCCGCGAGGAGCCGGAGGGCTGGAGGAGCCTTGGCTTTGACGACTTCATGTGGACGTCGCCCAGCGTCTGCGAGCAGCCGGATTATTGCTTTGTGGAGCAGGAAACGCCGGTGCTTGCCACGTGGATGGCTGAGCCGGAGAAAATTACTCGGGATGGCGCGAGGATTACCTGCGACTTTGGAAGCGAGCTGTCCGGCGTTCTGCTTGTAAAGGCAGAGGGAACGGCAGGGAAGCGCGTGTTCGTGCGCACCGGAGAGGAGCTGAACGACGATGGCTCCGTGCGTGTGGACGGTCGGCAGAATTGCCGCTATGAGGATGAATGGACGCTGGCAGACGGCGTGTGCGCGTATGAGATGTATGAATATCGCGGCTTCCGCTATGCGGAGCTGGAGGCGGAGGAGGGCGTGCGCCTGATGGACGTTCGCGCCCGCGCGCAGGGCTATCCGATGGACGATGCGGCCTGCACGCTGGAAACGGACGACACAAATCTGAAGGCGGTCTTCGAACTGTGCAAGCATACGATTCGCGTGGGTGTTCAGGAGGGCTATATCGACTGTCCCACGCGCGAGAAGGGTGAGTATTCCGGCGATCTGGCGGTAACGTCGCTGGCGCAGGTATATCTGTCGGGCGATACGCGGCTTCTGAGAAAGGCCATTGAGGATTGGCTGTATTCGGCGAACCTTGCGCCGGGGCTGCTGGCGGTGTTTCCGTCGGCATTCCAGCAGCGCATCGCCGATTATTCGCTGCTGATGCCGGAGGTTGCGCTGCGGGATTACGCGCATACCGGAGACAGGGCGTTTTTGCGCAAAACCTGCGATGCGGCAGGCGCGCTTTTAAAGGTGTTTGAAGCCTATGCGCGTGAGGACGGTCTGCTTGAACGGGTGACGGAGGGCTGGAACCTTGTGGATTGGCCGGCAAACCTTCGTGACGATTATGATTTCCCGCTGACGATTCCGATTGGCGAGGGCTGCCACAATGTGATGAATGCGTTCTACATCGGCGCAGTTCGGGCGTATGAGACGATGCGAAGGCTGCTGGGCGAGGAGTTCACGCCGAAATCTCCGGCGCTGATTGAGGCATTCGACCGTGCGTTCTATCGGTCGGATACCGGCCTGTATGCGGACAGTGAAGCATCGGCGCATTCGGCGGTGCATTCCAACATCCTGCCGCTGTATTTCGGCTTTGCGGCGCGGGAGAAGCGGAAGCGCGTGGCGGACTATCTGATAGAACGCGGCATCTGCACCGGCGTGTACATGGCGTTTTTCCAGCTGAAGGCGCTGGCGCGCGCGGGACGGCATGACGAGGTGTACCGTCTGCTGACGGACGGCGGTGAGCATTCGTGGAGGAATATGCTGGACGAGGGCGCGACGACGCTGTTTGAGGCATGGGGGAAGGAGCAGAAGTGGAATACAAGCCTGTGTCATCCGTGGGCAAGCGCGCCGGTATCGGTGCTGATTGAGGACATTCTCGGAATAACGCCCGACATCGTGAACGGTGAAATCTGGCATTCGCATCTGCCGGACAGCGTGGGACACCTGCGCATGATGGTGGCGGTTGCCGGACAGCAGGTTATATTCACTCGTGAAAACGGGCAGACAACGCTTAGCATAAAACAGAAGGAAGAAAGGGTGGAAAACAAATGAAGCGAAGCGAGGTTAACGGCTATCTGAAATGGGCAGAGGCGCTTTTAAAGGAATACAAATTCCCGCTTCCGCGCTTTGCACGCTGGAGTCCGGCGGAGTGGACGGCCAACAAGCAGAAGGCTGCCGAGATTTTCGAGACGAATCTCGGATGGGACATTACGGACTTTGGAAGCGGCGATTTTGACACCATCGGAGCCGTGCTGTTTACGATTCGAAATGGCGTGCACGATAAGCCGGGCGTGGGTTCTCCCTATGCGGAGAAGCTGATTCTTTTGAAGGACGGTCAGTATCTGCCCTGCCACTATCACGCCGTGAAGACCGAGGACATCATCAACCGAGGCGGGGCGCGCATCTTCATGAAGCTGTATAACGCGCGCCCGGATGGCAGCGTGGACACCGAAAGCGATGTGAGCGTGTATTCCGACGGCATTCTCCTGACGGTGAAGCCCGGTGAAGTGTTCTATGTGGAGCCCGGCGACAGCGTGCGCCTGACGCCGCGTACCTACCATATTTTCGGTGCGGCGGGCGGAAATCTGATTGCGGGCGAGGTGTCCAGCGTGAATGACGACCACACCGACAACTATTTCTCCGAAAAGCGTCCGCGTTTTCCGGCGATTGAGGAGGATTGCGAGATGCTGCATCCGCTGGTAAGTGACTACGAAAAGCTGTAAAATCGCGCCGCGTCGTTCGAAAACACGATGCGCTGCAAGAGCCTTTCCTCTGCTGCACGGCAGGGGAAAGGCTCTCAATGAAATAGGATGGAGTGTGTCCAAGGGAACTATTTCTTCGCCTTGGCGGCCTTTTTCGCGGCCTTCGCGTCCTGCTTCTTCTGCCAGTCGGAGAAGTCATAGTCGTAGTTGATGCGCTCGGGACGTGCTTCCAGCAGCTCCGGGTGCATGAGAAGCTTTTTGAAATACGTCAAGCCCTGCGCGTAGCTTGCGCCGCCGCAGATGCGTTCGTCGGTAACGACGCCCAACGGAATCACGGTTTTGAACTGCACGCCGTCGCGCGAGGGAACGGCCTTGCGCTCAAATTTGCCCAATGAGATGAATATGGAGGTGTTGCCGAAGTTATACAGATGGTGATAGATGGTGGATAGGCCGATGGATGCAACGTTGGTGATGAACATGCTGCAATGGAAGGGGCTGATGTTATACAGCGCCTTCGGCAGAAGTCCATACCGATCCAGCAGGCGGGCAAACGCGACAACAATCTGCACCAGCAGGCGGAATTTGATCAGCTTCCCGGCGAAGTCGGCAGTGCCGTTGTCAGCGTCCTCATCTACGGCCTCGGCGGTCAGGCGATTGATCTGCTCTGCGACCTCGTCAATTGTCGCGTCCGGCCTGAAGGTCATCTTGATTAACGCTTCGTCGAGGTTGTCCTTATCCTTGGCATTGCGCAGAACGGTGAGAGAGGCGTTGATGATATTGCGCGCAAAAACCTGCTTGTTCATAATGAAGCGGTTGAGTGCGGGGTATTCCGCAATCGCGCGGGTATAGGCCGCGACAACCAACGCCGTGAAGGAAATCTTCACGCCCTCCTTCGAACGCTTCTTGATGTAATCGGCAATGGGGTCGTAATCTACGTATTCGGTGATCATGTTCATGGCGTCGTTGCGCGTGGGCATGATATAGGGCATAAACTGAACGATTGGATCGATATTGTCCAACCGGCGTCCGTCTGATCTGCGTCCAAACAAGGGAATCCCTCCCAATTTCAAGTATACCTATATTAAATCATATTGTCGTAAATTTTTCAAGATTGCCCGGGTGGGTTTTGGAAAAATCGTCAAAGCAGATTTGTGACGACGTACATATACACCGGGATGAACAGCATGGAGAGCGCCGTAGTCAGCGCCGTTGCACCTGCGACGTATTCGTCGTCGCCGCCCACGTTGCCCTCGACGATGGTGGTCTGCGTCATGGCGGGCATGGAGGCCTCGATGACCAGCGCGCCGACCATCGTGGGATTCAAAAGCTCTGCCATCGAGGGAATCAGCCTGAGAAGGCTGAGCAAAGCGATATTCGCCGCGGGTACCAGCAGAAACTTGCCCACGCAGATGGCAAGATAGCCCTTCTCCCAGCGAAAATTCCGGCTGCGAATCATGCGCATCAGGACGTAGCCGGTGTAGATCAGCGAAAGCGGCGTGACGCAGCCGCCGATATAGCTTGCTGCGGACATGATGAAATCGGGCAGCGTGATGTGCAGCAGCACGCAGACGGCGCTGAAAATCAGGAAGACGAGGGGCAGCGGAATGGTTTTTCCGAGAAAGCGCAGCGCATTTTTCGTGGGGGCGAAGCGGGGGTTGTCCTTGTCCTTTGAAAGCCAATAGGCCGGAATCGTGCGATAGGAGCGTGCCTCCTTTGCCCGTTCACCGTCGCGGCTCATGAGGGAATAGCCGACCGTCCAGAAAAGAGACGTGTTGGCGATGTAGTAAATCAGCGTGTAGGGCACAGCCTCCTCCCCAAACAGCGCGCGGCAGACGGGCAGGCCGATAAAAATGCTGTTTGAAAAGGTAAACAGCACCACAAATGCGCCAAAGCGGCGGCGCTCAATCTTCAGAAGCCTTGCGGCGAGATAGCCGATGAGCATACCCAGCAGCAGCCCGATCACGGGAGCAATCAGCCCGGCGGCCATGCCGATAAGGCTTTCGGCAGTGAATTTGCCGAACATGTTGGTTATGATGGTGGCGGGAAGGGCTGTGCGGATGACAAAGCGCGATAGAAACGTTGCTTCCTTCTCACCAATCCATTTGATTTGCGTGAGCAGCATGCCCACGGCAATCATGGCGAAAATGGAAAGTACGATTTGCAAGGCGTCAAGAACGGATTCCATAAAGAATGCCCCCATTTCCGTATATGAGATCATCATACGCGGAAATGGGGGCGGTGTCAACATAATCCGGGTATTTTGGATAAGAAGTTTGGCTTATTGCGTATGCGGACAAGGATTTGCTTCAGCGCTCGAAAGCCCCTTGCCCGTATGGCGGGTTATACGCGCTCCCAGATGTAACGGGCGGTGTTCAGGCAGATTTCGGTTGCGGCCTCGCAGTCCTCCATGCCCTCGAACTCGATGGAAATCTCCTTGTCGTAGCCCGCGTCCTTCAGGGTCTTGAGAATCGCCCAGATGTCAAGATCGCCCTGTCCCAGAATTGCGCCGCGCAGAATGCAGCGGCCGCTTGCCGTGCCGACGTAGCCGAGGCGCGGCGGCATTTTTTTAAGCTCCTCCGGCGTGGGCATGGGACGCGGCGCGGCCTTTGCGCCGGCGGTGTACATGCCGTCCTGCGGAAGCATGCGATCCTTCCTGCGAATGTAGAAATCCTTCAGGTGAATCATGTCGGCGTAGCCTACGCATTTTTTGACGGCGGTTTCCGGCTCGTCGTCCACGCACAGGTAGTTGCCGGTGTCGATGGTCATGCGCACGTTGTCGCGTCCGGCGGCATTTACCAGACGAATCAGCCGGTCGGCGCCGTTCACGTACAGACCGTGGTTTTCGAGTGTGGTGTTCATGCCCAGCGACTTCGCGTAGTCGGCCAGCTCCTGAATGGCGGCAACGAAGGCAGGGAAGTCCTTCTCAAACTGCTCGGGCGTATTGATTCCCTCGGGATGCTGGCCGGAGCAGGTGTCGTGGCGCATTTTCTTCATGCCAAGGAAGTGCGCCATGTCCATGTACATCTTGATGCGCTCGATTTCGGCGCGGCGTTCGGCCTCGGTGGGCTTGATGACGCACGCGTTGAGCGAGAACACGGACAGAGGCAGGTCTACCGACTGCGCCTTGTCGCGAATGCGGCTCACGTAATCGTAGTCGATCGTTCCTTCCGCGTTCAGCAGCGGCAGACTGAAGGGAACCAGTTCGAGATGGGCACAGTCGTGCGCCTTCGCCCAGTCGATTACATCGAAGATGTCCATCTCTCCGGTGCGCAGACGCTTGTTCAGGGAGTAACTGCTGATACCGAGTTTCATCCGAGAAAGCCCTCCTTTTGATTCGTTGTTTCGTCCTTTACCGGCAATAGCTTGTATGAGAATGCAAGCGCCGGGTTTACTTGACCGTTGTAATAGGCGTTGCGAATGCGGTTCACGACGATTTTTCCCGTTGAGGCGTTCACCGAGGGAAGAAGCAGCACGAACTGCGAGGGACTGTATCGCGCAATCGTATCGCCCTTGCGCAGACAGGAGATCATGGTTGAAAGCAGCTGATGCATAGCCTTGTCCTGCTCCAGCGCATCGACGGGCGGCTGTGAAACGGGGGTCAGCATGATCAGCGCTACATAGATGGAAACGCCGAAGCGCTCCAGATTGCGCATCTGCAGCTGATATACGTCGCGCAGGATGCTGTAATCGCATACGAATGCGCCGGGTGGATTTTCGTGCTCGGTGAGATGCTGGCGCACGGCGTTCAGGTCGTTCGTGAGCGACTGCTCCGTGCGTCCCAGCAGCTCATAATAGCCCTGAAGATTTTCGGACGGCTGTGTGCCGAGAAAGCTGTTGTGCAGGTTGTTCAGGTGGCGGTACTGCGCCATGGCCTCGCTGTTGCGATTGGTCTTGACCAGCGCCTCCATCAGGCTTGTGTGCAGCGTTTCCTCAAAGGCATCCACGTCCAGCGCGGCGCGGCACACGCGAACCATCTGCTCAAATTCACCCTTCGCGCGCAGAAGCGACAGGACATGCTCGACGGTCTGAAGAAACAGACTATGATAGAATGCGCGCCGGGCGATAAACCAGTTGTCCTCCTCGTTTCCGCCGATCAAATCGCCGCCGTATACGGCCAGCATCTGATGAATGGCAGAGTATACATCCTCGTTTGCTTCGGCGGCGTTTAGAATCACCTTGCTGGCGTTCTCAAATAGAAACACGTCGATGCGCGCGTCCAGCTCCGTGTTCCAGCGGTACGCGCCGTGATCGGTGGAAATGCAGCCGCGCAGGCAGGGGTCAAAATCGGCCAGCGTGCTGCGCGTGCGGCTGATCAGCGTTTTGAGGGCGCTTTCCGGGTTGGCGCTGGTCTCATTTGGCCACAGAAGTTCATAAAGCGAGGTAGAGCTGACCGGGTGCCCCTGATTCAGCAGCAGGTGCAGCAGCATCTGGCTGCCCTTTCGCGAGGCAGTCAGCAGATGCTCGGCGTTTTTGCCGTTTACAAGGAACTCGAACTTTCCCAGCAGCGAAACCTCAATCATCGACGAAAATCCTTTCAGAAAGCGTTTGTGACAGCCATTTGCTGGAATGTTTAGCTAAGTATACCATAAAATTGCGAGCGCTGTCAATCGATCAGCTCCACCTTATCGCGCCCAAAGATGTCGTAGGAGCTGGAAAGGTCGCGGCCGGACATGCCCTTCCCAGCCGGACGCGCCGCGGCATCGGACGCGGCGATGTTCAGCTTGAGCGGACGGTCGAAGGCCTCCGACAGCGCCTTGCCGATGACGTCCGCGCGGCGTTCGAGGAACTGCTTCTGGAAGTTGGCTTTGCCGTCCAGCCGGGTATTGATTACGTCGCCGTCGATGCCGACGAACCGCAGGTCGCGCAGGTAACCGCGAATGCTGGGCGTCTCGGCGCATATTTTTTCGATTGCGCCGGTAAACACCTTCTCCTCCTCGGAGGCGGGTGCCTTGGCTTCGGTGGCAGAGGGAGCTTGCGCAGACGGATTCGTTTTTTCGGGGACGGAGGCAGGCTTTGCCGCAGGCGCAGCGGAGACAGGCAGCGCCGCACCCGCAGCCAGCGCCTTTTCCAGCGCCTCGATGCGCTCGGTCAAACCGGCGACGCTCTTTTCCTCCGAAATCCGCGCGGCACGCACGGCGCAAAGCTCCAGAATCGAGCGCGGGTTCGAAACCCATTTCATATCGCTTTCGGCGCGAATGAACAGCTCCATCGCGCGCGTCAGCCGTTCGCGCTCAAAAAGCTGCGACTGCTCAACGAATCTTGCCGCGTCCTCAGGCGTGATTTCCGCCAGCGAGGCAAGGTCATTTCCCACCAGACGCGCCATCATCAGAAGGCGCATGTGCGCGGCGGTTTCGCGCGCAAAAACCTGCGCGTCGCGCCCGTCGCGCATTGCCTTGTCGATCAGGCGGAGCGCCTCGCCCGCGTCGGATTTTTCCAGCGCGCCGACGAAGGCGAACATGAATTCGCGCCCGGTTGTGCCGAGCACCTCGCGCACGAGGGAGGCCGAAACCGTCGCCTGCGCGTAGCTTAAGCACATGTCCAGCAGCGACAGCGCGTCGCGCATGCCGCCCTCGGCGGCGGTGGCGATTTCCTGAAGCGCGTCATCGTCGGCCTCACGGCCGATGCCGTTTAAAATGACCTTCATGCGCGAGACGATCAGCGAAGCGGGGATCCGCTTGAAATCATATCGCTGGCAGCGGGAAAGCACCGTGGCCGGAAGCTTCTGCGGCTCCGTCGTGGCCAGAATGAACACGGCGTGGGCAGGCGGCTCCTCCAGCGTCTTCAGAAGTGCGTTGAATGCGCTGGTGGACAGCATGTGCACCTCGTCGATGATGTACACCTTGTACCTGCCTACCGTGGGCGGATAGACGATGCGATCGCGCAGAAGACGCACCTCGTCAACGCCGTTGTTGCTGGCGGCGTCGATTTCGAGCACGTCCATCGTGCGTTCATCCTTGAGCTCGCGGCATACGTCGCATTCGCCGCACGGCTCACCGTCCACCGGATTCCGGCAGTTTACGGCGCGTGCCAGCACCTTGGCTGCGGTGGTTTTGCCTGTTCCGCGGCTTCCGCAGAACAGATATGCGTGGGCAATGTGACCGGACGTAATCTGCCGCCGGAGAGTCCTTGTGATGGACTCCTGCCCGCAGATGTCCTCAAATCGATCCGGTCGCCATGCGCGATACAGTGCCTGATACTGTGCCATGTGTCAGCCTCCAATCAGGTCGCGGCGGAGAGAAGCAAGCTGGAGGGCAAGCTCCGGGTTCGTTTCGTTTCGGAGAAGGCTCAGGCCGTCCTCCAGCTGACGGGCGTCTGAGAAGGAGCAGATTGCCGCAGCGGGAAACGGCTGTCCAAGGAAGTAGGCCAGCGACAGCTGCGTAATGCCCAGCCCCGTCCGGATGGACAGACGCTGAAGCTGGCCGAGAAGCCAGTCGTTCGCGGGCAGGTCATAGCGCGGGCGAATTCGCTCGTTGACCGCAAGACCGGCTGCCTTGCGCGTGAACCAGCCCTTCGCCAGCGCGCCGTAGGCCATCACACCCATTTGCGTCTGCGTGTGATAGGCGTAGGCGGCGCGATCCATCGGTACCAGCGTTTTGTCGGTCAGGTTCTGAGAATTGACCTCGGCAAGGCTCCACATCGTCTGGTTTACGGAAAAACCGGTCAGCGCGTGCGCCCGCGCGTAGGCCGCCGCGGCAAGCATGCGATCGGTTGTCCAGTTCGAGCAGCCGTAGCAGCGAATCAGTCCCTTTCTGCGCATTTCCTCCAGCGTTTCGAGGATTTCGCCTACGGGAAGCGACGGGTCGTCGCGGTGCAGAAAATACAAATCGGTGGCGTCTACGCCCAGAAAATCTAAGCTGCCCTCCACGTCCTCATACAGCTCGTCCCGGTGCAGCCGGGGCGTAAAGGGAAGGCCTTCGCCCAGCGTCGGGTGCCCGCCCTTGGTGGAAAGAACCATATGGCGCGCCATACCGTTTGCGCGCAGCCATCGGCCGATAATGCGCTCGCTTTTTGAACGTTCGCCGGAGGGGTCATCGCCGTATACGCGGGCGGTGTCGATGAAGTTGCCAAGCTCGGCATAGCGATCCAGCTGCGCAAACGCATCCGCTTCCGTGAGCCTTGTTCCGTAATGCACCGTGCCCAGTGCCAGCGGAGACACACGCAGAGAGCCGGTCAGAGAAATCAGATTCATAGCTCGCGCCTCCAGAGTTTGATCTGCTCCTATTGTACCATTTTTTGATGCAAGGTTGCAAGTCTTCCCGAAAAGTTCCTGAGACGGGGTATAGGCTGGCGTGGAATGCATAAAGTAATTTGGAAAAACTGCCATCCGGGCGGTGCAAGTGTTAACAAGTGAGTTTACAGACCGATAAAAAAATCGGTGATTTGTTGTGCTATAATATACGAAAGTTGAAGGGTGAGCTTTCGAATCTATCTTGAGAACGGGTGAATGCGAGCATGCGAATCGTTTTAACGGGCGGCGGTACGGCGGGTCATGTCACGCCGCATCTTGCGCTGATTCCGCCGCTGCGGCAGGAGGGCTGGGACATTCATTACATCGGATCGGAAAACGGCATTGAGCGCGAGCTGATTGGCCGGGTGGAGGGCGTTACGTATCACGCCGTGAAAACCGGAAAGCTGCGCCGCTACCGCGACTTGAAAAACCTGAGCGATCCGTTCCGCGTGGCGGCAGGAGTGGGACAGGCGACGCGCCTGATTCACACGCTGAAGCCCAACGTCGTGTTTTCCAAGGGCGGGTATGTGTCGGTTCCGGTGGTATACGGCGCGGCATTTAACCGCGTGCCGGTGTTGATTCATGAATCCGACATGACAAGCGGTCTTGCCAACAAGCTCAGCCTGCCGTTTGCCAAGGTGCTGATGTGCACGTTCCCGGAAACGGTAAAGGAAGCGGGCAAGAAGGGACTGTACGTCGGAGCGCCCATTCGCAAGGAGCTTCTGGCAGGCAGCCGTGAGCGCGGCCTTAAGCTGTTCGGCTTCACGTCCGACCGTCCGGTTTTGCTGGTGGTGGGCGGCTCGCTGGGCGCACAGGCAATTAACCGAGCCGTGCGCGGCGCACTGGATGAGCTGTCAAGGTGCTTTCAGGTGCTGCACATCTGCGGCAAGGGCAATGCGGACGCCAATTACGAGGGTCGCCGCGGCTATGTTCAGATGCAGTATCTGGACGAGGAAATGGCAGATGCCTATGCCTGCGCCGACGTAATCATTACCCGTGCGGGCTCCAACACCATCTGCGAGATTCTGGCGCTTCGAAAGCCCTCGCTGCTGATTCCGTATCCCAACACGGCGTCCCGCGGCGACCAGGAGGTTAATGCGGCTTCGTTCCTTCGGCGCGGTTTTTCGCGCGTGCTGGAGCAGAGCGATCTTACGCCCGCGACGCTGATGCAGCGCGTGGTAGAGGTGTATCGCGACCGCGGCGAGCTGATCGACAGCATGAACCGCGAGCCCGTTTCTCAGTCGATCGACCGAATTTTAGAGCGGATTCACAAATACGCCAAGCCGGATGGGCAGGCCTGACCGGCAGGATAACGAGCGGGAGGGGAGACCCTCCCGCATAATCTATGGGAGACAGAGAAGTGCTGCTTGACGAATTGACAGGCTATAGGCCCGGGCGGCTGCCAATGCATATGCCGGGACACAAGCGAGACGTGCATCAGGCCGATTATCTGAAGGCACTGCGCGCGGATCTGGATGTAACCGAAATCGACGGCTTTGACGATCTGCACGCACCGTGCGGAACGATCCTTTGCGGCATGCGCCGGGCGGCGCGGCTGTGGGGCGCGGACGAAAGCCGTTTTCTTGTGAATGGGGCGACCTGCGGTCTGCTCGCTGCCGTTTATGCACTGGCGGCGGACGGCGGTCGGGCGGTTGTTGCGCGGAACTGCCATAAATCCGTATATCACGCGTTGGAGCTGACCGGCGTGGAGTCGATATTTGTCATGCCGGACGTGGACGCCCAGACGGGAATTTGCGGCAGGATTGCGCCGGAGGATGTGCGCCGCGCACTGGAGGAAGCACCGGACGCGCGCTTTGTGCTGGTAACCAGTCCGACGTATGAGGGCGTGATGAGCGACATAGCCGCGATTTGCCGCGCGGCGCATGAGCGGGGCGTGCCGGTCATCGTGGATGAGGCGCACGGTGCGCATCTGGGCATTGTGGATGAAGCCTTTCCGGCGGATGCGATGCGCATGGGCGCGGATCTCAGTGTAAAAAGCGTACACAAAACGCTGCCCAGTCTGACGCAGACGGCGATTCTTCTGGTGCGGCACGGCATTGTGGATATGGCTGCGCTGGATCACGCGCTGGACATCTTCGAAACCAGCAGTCCGTCCTATCTGCTGATGGCTTCCATTGACGGCTGTGTTTCGCTGATGGAAAGCCGGGGCGCGGAGATTCTGAAGGGCTGGCGACAGGCATTGGATGAATTCCATGAAGATGCCGCTTCGCTTGCGCATTTGCGCGTATGCAGACAGGACGAGCCGAGCAAGCTGGTGATTGATACCTCGCGCGCGGGCATCAGCGGGTTTGAGCTCATGCGTCGGCTGCGGGAGGAAAACGTTGAGCTGGAAATGGCCTCGCTGCGCTATGCGGTGGCCATGACCGGCGCGGGAGATACGCGCGAGACGCTTCGCGAATTTCTGAATGCGCTGAGGGCGGCAGACCAAGACCTGTCCACGTCGGCAGCATCTGCACCGCTGCCGACACTGCCGCGTCCTGCGCGCGTTCTGCCGCCCAAGGCGGCGCTTCGCGCGCCCTCCGAGAGCGTATCCGCGCGGGAGGCGGTCGGGCGCGTAAGCGCATCCTATGCATGGGCATATCCGCCGGGCATACCGATGCTCGTGCCCGGCGAACGCGTGCCGGAGGGCTTTGCGGAGCTCTGGGGCGAATGGGAGAAGGCGGGCGCAAACCTTGTGACGACGCACGATTCGCTGCGAGTCGTCTGCGAACCGGAGACAAATGCGGTCGGGGCGCCCTCTGCATCCTGCAAGCACCTTGCCGACGGCACTCGCCGGAATTAGCGGGAGTGGAAAGAACGGAAAAATGCGCTTTGTCCGCGAAAAATAACGTCATGCACGCCGGGTGCTCTTGACAGGGCGGGTGCGAAAGAGTACAATATAAATGAGTTTCGCATAAAGGAGATAATATATCATGAAGAGAATTCAGACCCTCGAAACCCGCGACCTCAACAAGAGCGCGAAAAACGGCGGCTGCGGCGAGTGCCAGACCTCCTGCCAGTCCGCATGCAAGACTTCCTGCGGCGTGGCCAACCAGCCCTGCGAAAAGAAGTAATTCCAGCCAAAGCGCCGCCGTTTGTCCCGTTCGCGGGCAAACGGCGTTTTTTATGGGAGAGGGAACGAATGATTCACCAATATAAGCTGAATGGGTACAATATCGTGCTGGATGTATTCTCCGGCTCGGTGCACGTGGTGGATGACGTGGCGTACGACGCAATAGCGCTGTATGAAAAGCGGACGGAGGACGAAACGGTTGCCGAGCTTCTGATGAAGTACGGCGCGCGCGCCGACGTGAACGAAAAGGAGCTTCGCGCGCTGATGGACGACATCCGTGTCCTGAAGGATGCCGGAAAGCTGTACACCGAGGATGAATACCGCGACCTTGCCATCGACTTCAAGCGCCGCCAAACGCACGTGAAGGCATTGTGCCTGCATGTGGCGCACACCTGCAACCTGAACTGCTCCTACTGCTTTGCAAGTCAGGGCAAGTATCACGGCGAACGGGCGCTGATGTCGTTTGAGGTGGGCAAGCGCGCGCTGGATTTTCTGATTGAAAACAGCGGCGTGCACAAAAATCTTGAGGTGGACTTTTTCGGCG
>CAZMGO010000010.1:0-29517 GCA_964565845.1 uncultured Oscillospiraceae bacterium
GCACCTCCAGCAGAATGTCCACATTCGTGCCGTCGGCATAGGCGCAAAGCTGCCGGATACCGTCTGCCGCCAGCTGCGCAGCCTCATCAACGGTGCGCCCCTCGGGGATTTTGTCGCCAAACACGCGAATGTACGGAATGCCCATGCTCTGGCAAACGTCAATCGCTCGGCGTCCCTCCTCCAGCATGGCGGAAAGCTTCTCGGGGGCATGAAAATTGATGGAGGAACCGAACGCGCATATTTCCAGCCCATGCGCCCTCAGCATGCGCTTGGTGTCCTGCTGGCGGCCAGGCTTAAAAAACTCGATTTCATCGGCGAGCATTTTCCCCTCAACGCCGCGTATCTCTATGGCGGGAAAGCCCATCCTCTGCGCTTCATCCAAAATCCTCTCAAAGCTCCAATCCGGGCAGCCGAGCGTGGTAAACGAAAGCTTCATCAAAAACAGGCCCCTTTCTTTTTCAAAATCATTTCCATCATAACCGATCTTCGCGGAAGAAGCAATGCACGTTTCAACATTTTTTTATAATTTTCGCAAGTTTTCAGCTGTTTTGCTATCAAAAACGGAGAAGATACGCCGAGCACTTGCGGGCGCGTTCTGCTATCGGTATAATAAGCATCAGACAGCTTCCGCCGCATGCGGCGAGCGATCCTCAGACGGAGGTGCGAGGTATGTTTCACCTGATCACCATGGGACTTGGCACAAACCACTTTCCCGGCGAAAAGCGGCGCATTTCGGACGGAACACCGAGCTATGTCTTTATGCAAATGCTCACACCTGCGGTCATAAGCACGGAGAGCGGCATCCGGCGTGTGGAGGTAAACGACTGCATCCTTTACCTGCCAAGAACGCCCAGAATTCTAAACGCGCACAACGAGAATGCAATCATGCGCAACAACTGGATGTTTCTGGATGGTGACGACGTTCCATCGATTCTGAACCAATACAACATTCGTGCCAATCGCGTATATCATCCGGACGCACCAAACAGTCTCACTGAGCTGTTTGTAATGATGTATTCCGAGAAAATCCGCCCTGAAAAAGCGGATACTGAGTTGGAAAGCCTGATTTTCCGGCAAATGATGATCTACCTTTCTCGCGGAATACGTATGTCTCCGAACGCGCAAAACGCCGCCTACTCCCGGCACTACGACGAAATCGCCACGCTGCATTTCAATATCTATAACGACGTCACACACCCGTGGACAGTTGAAAAGATCGCGGACGGCCTGCACCTGAGCACCACGTGGCTCAACCTCCTGTACCGCGAGCGCTATGGCCTGTCACTCAAGCAGGACATCATAAGGGCTCGAATCGAATACGCCAAGCAGCTGATCTGCTATACCGATTCTCCGCTGCGAGACATCGCGATGCTTTCCGGCTTTCAGAATGAGTATTACTTCAGCCGTGTTTTCAAAAAAACTACAGGCCGTACACCCGGCGAATACCGGAAAAAGCATGCCAAATCATGAATTGCACATATCTGAGTATGAATTATACTTTTCAAAACTAACTCGCTCGAAATATCTGGAAATAGCCGCAAAAGGTCGTTGACATGTTGTTTTTTCTTTCGTAGAATTATTGTCAGCACGGACAACTTACAGCCAAACTTATGATATATTTGGTTGTATCGTTAATCCAGTGTAATTTAACGAAAGGAACTGATTTGCCCATGACACGTCGAATCCTCTCCTTGACCGTAGCATTGCTGCTGGCTCTATCTGCCTGCGCAGCCGTCGCCGAAGACGTTTACCCCATGCAGGACAGACCCACTCTCAGCCTGTGGACAACCGTCGACTCTGACATTTCTCTCTTTGGCTACAGCAGCTATAACGATACCCCCGGCTTCAAGGCATGGCAGGAAGCCACCGGCATTAACGTGCAGGTGACGGAGGCCGTTGATTCGAGCGCGCTTCTGCTTCTGCTTTCCAGCGGCGAGCTTCCGGACATGATCCGCGCGAACAAGGACTTCTACAGCAAGGGCATTTCCGGCATGATTGAGGACGGCATCGCCGTGAAGCTGGACGACCTGCTGCCCGAGTACGCCCCGAATTACTGGGCTTTCCTGAACAGCGACGAGGCGAGCATGAAGTCCGCGCTGGTCGACATCGACGGCGAACTGTCGCACATCGCCTTTGCCGGCAACTTCTATCCCTCCGATTCACCGTTCCGCAACTACGCCGGTCTCATCGTTCGCAAGGATTTCATGGACAAGCTCGATATTGAATCCATCGCTACACTGGATGACTTCACCGAATATCTGTCCCGCTGCAAATCCGAGCTGGGCGTGGAGATTCCTCTGATGTCCGCGAGCAGCATGAATGAATTCATTTGGAATTACGGCTACTTTTCCTCTGCGTTCGGTCTGCCCTGCGCGTCGAATTATCAGGTGAACGGCGAATTCCATTTTGGCGCCTATGAGCCGGAATTCAAGGACTTCCTCGAATACATGCATCAGCTGTATGCGGACGGACTGTTCGACCCGAACTTCGCCGTGACCGACAACGCAACCGCCGTTGCCGCCATGTCCAACGGAACCAGCGCTGCCATCTCCGCCATGGTTTCCCGTTTCCAGGTCATTACCAATGCCGCCACGGAGGAGGGCTTCCAACTAACCGCCATTCCGTCTCTGACTGCGAATGAGGACGAAAAAGCCCTCATGAGCTATGCCACCACCATCACCTCCACCGGCAGCTGGTGCTTCATCACCAAAAAATGCACGGATGTCGAAGCCGCACTCCGCTTCTTTGATTATCTGTACACCCCCAAGGGCATGGATCTGGCCAACTACGGCATTGAGAGCGTTACCTACAATTACGACGAAAACGGCGAGGTAGTTCTGACCGACTTCATGGCGCACAATCCCGACGGATTCGCCATTGACCCCATCGCCCGTTCCTATGGTTTGACCAACTGGAGCTGCATTCATCGCCGCGAATTCTCCGAAAAGCGTTTCCCGATGCAGGAGCAGCGCGATGCCTGCGAAATCTGGGCAGACAGCCAGTATAACGACTACATGATTTCCTATTACAGCATTCCCTCCGACATGCAGACAGAATACACCCGCATCTGGACGGAGCTGCAAACCTACCTGAAGGAGCATATCGCGAACTTTATCTCCGGTACCGAATCCCTCGATAACTTCGATTCATACATTGACGGTCTCCGTCAGTTGGGCATGGATCGTTACATCGAAATCATGCAGCTCTCCATTGATCCTTATTTCGACTGATCCGCTTTCCTTGCATCTGTTGTGGGTGGGCTTGCCCCGCCCACAATGCGCTTTCCACGCATCTTATGAAAAGTGCAAATCGAGCAGTGCATTTTTCATTTCGGCCTTTCTGATACCGGCGACTGCAGCGGTACGAGAATACTATGAGCATATACCAAAAGGACGACGCGCCGCGTCTCGCGGTGCGGCTGAAGAAGGATTGGATCGAAAACGGCGGAGCCTACCTTCTGGCGCTTGCCGTGATCGCGTACTACTTTCTGTTTCATTATAAGCCTATGCTCGGTGCCGTGATCGCATTTAAGGATTTTTCCTCCAGCAAAGGCATCTGGGGCAGCAAATGGATCGGCGTCCGCTATTTTTCCGAATTTTTTGCATCGTATTATTTCCTGCGTCTGGTGAAAAACACGCTGGTCATCAGCCTTTCCTCGCTGATCTTTGCCTTTCCCCTTCCGATTCTCTTTGCGCTTTTGATCAACGAGGTGAAAAACGACCGCTTCCACAAAACGGTGCAGACCGTTTCCTACATGCCCCACTTTATTTCCATGGTGGTTGTGTGCTCCATGGTACGCCTGTTTACGGACGGAAACTCGTTCATCGTGCAGATCATGTCCTTTTTCGGCTACAAAAACCTTGGCGGAAATCTTCTGAACGAGAAGAGCATGTTCGTGCCCATCTACGTCATTTCCGGCATCTGGCAGAACCTCGGCTGGGACTGCATCATCTACATTGCGGCGCTGACCTCCATCGACATGCAGCTGTATGAGGCGGCGCGCGTGGACGGCGCGGGACGCTTTCAGCAGACGCTGCACATCACCCTGCCCGGCATACTGAGCACCGTGGTCATGCTGCTGATTCTGCGCATCGGCAATCTCATGAGCGTGGGACACGAAAAGATCATCCTTCTGTACAACGAGCGCGTGTACGACACGGCGGACGTCATTTCCAGCTATGTATACCGCCGCGGTCTCGTGCAGGGCGACTGGAGCTTCGGCACCGCCGTGGGGCTGTTCAATTCCGTCATCAACTTTGTTCTGGTCATATCCGCCAACGCGCTCAGCAATCGAATTTCGGGCGTTGGACTCTGGTAGAGGGGAGGGAAAACGCCGTGCTGCAAAAACGCAGAAAATCCTGCTTAGACGAAGGCGCAGGCTATCGAGTCTTTTCCGTCTTCAACATCCTGCTGCTTCTTCTGATTCTGTTTCTAACCGCATATCCCGTATACTTTGTCATCATTGCCTCCATCAGCGACCCGACGAAAATGGTGGCCAATTACGGTCTTATGTGGCTGCCTCACCTTCCGCTTTCGCTGACCTCCTACCGCATGGTGTTTCGGCATAGCCTGCTGCTCAGCGGCTTTGCAAACACACTGTTCATCGTCATCGTGGGTCTTGCGTTCAACATGGTGCTCACGGTGCTGGGCGCGTATCTGCTGTCACTGAAAAACAGCCTGCTTAAAAAGCCGATTGCATACATGATTCTGTTCACCATGTACTTCAGCGGCGGCATCGTGCCCGGCTATTTGAATATCAAGTCTCTGAACCTGATGAACACGCTTTGGGCACTCATCCTGCCCGGCGCTATCAGCACCTACAACATGCTGATTATGCGCAGTGCCATCGGCGCGCTGCCCGATGCATTAATGGAAGCTGCCAAGCTGGACGGCGCCTCGCATTTCCAACGCATTCTGCACGTCGTCATCCCGCTGACAGGCGCAACCTCTGCCGTACTGATGCTGTATTACGCCGTGGGACACTGGAACGCGTGGTTCAACGCCTCGCTGTATATTCAGTCTCCCAGCCGCTTCCCGCTGCAGCTGGTTCTGCGGCAGGTGCTGATTCTGGGTGAGGATTCCGAAATGGCAAGCGGCATGGACGCAGGCAGTGAAATTGCCGCCGCAACCGTCATCAAATACGCATTGATCGTCATTTCCACCGCGCCCATCATGCTTCTGTATCCGTTCCTGCAGCGCTTCTTCGTAAAGGGCGTTATGATTGGTTCAGTGAAAGGATAATCATTATGAAAGCCTGCTTCTTCACCGCCGCACCTGAAAATCGACTGCACTTCGTATTTGACGGACGACGCAATGCGTTTGAAAAGCGTCTGGAGCTTCTTGCAGAGCCCGTGCTTCTCAGCGAGCTGGAGGAAAAGCGCACACAGTTGGCTGAGGTAGAGGTCATTCTGTCCACGTGGGGCATGCCCGTGCTGACGGAGGCACAGGTTCGGGAGTTCTTCCCACGGCTTAAACTGATCCTGTATTCCGCCGCGTCGGTACGCTATTTTGCCGAGGGCTATCTGGATGCGGGCGTAACCGTCGTCACCGCTGCGCAGGCCATGGCAGACTTCGTAACGCAATACACCGTCGCCGCCATCTACCACTTAAACAAGGGCTTTTACCGTTCCGCCGAGCTATACCGAAGCGGTCACTTTCATGAAGGCAAGGCCTACAGCCAGTTCCACTGTCCCGGTAACTATGAAACAAAAATCGGCATCATCGGCGCGGGCGCGATTGGCTCGCGCGTGATTCAGCAGCTGAATGCGTATCCATTCGAAATTCTGGTCTTCGACCCATTCATCAGCGACGCGCGCGCAGCCGAGCTGAAAGCGAAAAGGGTAAGCCTTGAAACGCTGTTTGCCGAAAGCGACGTCATTTCCAACCATCTTGCCAACAACCCGCAGACCGTGGATATGCTGAACTACTCGCTGTTCTCGCGCATGAAGCCGGATGCTGCCTTCATCAACACCGGACGCGGCGCGCAGGTAGTCGAGGCCGATTTGGCGCGCGCACTGCGTGAGGTTCCGACTCGTTGGGCACTTCTGGACGTCACGCGCGATGAGCCCCTCGCGCCAAATCATGAATTCTGGACGCTTCCAAATCTGACGCTAACGCCTCATATCGCAGGCGTAGGCCGTTTGGAAGTATTGGCTTACGACGACCTGCTTCTGGAGGAGCTTGACCGCTGGCTCGCGGGGCTCCCCCTTCGTCATGCGGTTTCAAAGGAACAGCTGAAAACCATGGCGTAGCCGCACGGTATCCTGTGAAGCTCTTATCATTCTTAAAAGCCCACAAGCATCCCGCCCTCGACATCCGAACCGGAATTATGTCCATGCAGGCCCCTGCCATTGATGCTGAGGCAAAAGAAAAACGGCGCGAACAAACGCGCCGTTTATGGGGTTAAATGGGCTCGAACCATCGACCTTTACGATGTCAACGTAACGCTCTAACCAACTGAGCTATAACCCCACGAACAGATACTATTGTACATCAGGAAGCTATGAATGTCAATATGAATCCCATTTTTTAACACATGAATCTCCATGCGGCATTCCGTATCAAACGCCGCATATCCGGCATGCTCCGTACGGGATGACGCTTCATCCCGCACGGAGCAAACTCTGACGCAGCTCCCGTTATTTTGTCACGTCCATGGTCACGGCGCACCGGAGCTCGCCCGGCTGCAGTCCGGTTCGGACGGTGCCAAGGTAGTCCCTTCCCATCATGTCATAGAAGCTGCCGCTGACGTTCAGCTCGGGCAGCCGTCCGACCAGCTCGCCATCCTCCATCAGGTAGGCCATCTGCACGGGCGTGGCGAAATGCCCGTCGGGCGTGGCGTCGCCGCCGGAGGCGATCACGACATACACGGCCTTTCCGGGCACCAGCTCGCGAAGCGTCTGCGCGGTCGGCTCCACGTAAAATCCATTGAGACCCAGCCCGGGCACGCCGTCATAGGCTGCTCTCGCCGTGCCGAGGTTCTTCAGGCCGAACTGCTCCGCCGACTTTTTGGTGGTCAGCAGGCCGGTCAGCGTTCCCTTCTCAATCAGCGCAGGGCGCAGCCCGGGCGCCACACATCCCTCGTCGTCAAAAAAGCAGACGCCGGGATTGGTTGCGGGATTCATGTCATTGTACAGGGAAAGCCTGTCCGAGAACACCCTCTGCCCCAGCTTTCCGCTGAGCAGCGACGCGCCCGAGACGTACATTTCGCCGATGAAATGGTTCAGGAACGTGCCGAACAGCCCATACGAACCCATCACCACGGGATAGCGGCCCGGCTCGATGTCCGCTGGAGTGTAAAACGCATCGTATTCCCTTTTGAACTGGGCAAGCAGCCCTTCCTCGTCAAAGAAGGGGCCCTCATAGGAAAAGGTCGTATCCATCAGGTTGCCCGACCCACGGCTTTGCGCAACCAGCGCAATCTCCAGCCTACGCCCGGCGCTGACCAGATGACGCCCCAGCGAATTGCGATACTCCGTCCGCCCGTCGGTCAGGCTGATTTTGTTGGTAAACGCAAACCGGGGACACGCCTCGCTCAGACGATCCAGAAAGCGCTGCATGGTGGGGATGAATTGGGACACGGGGATGATTTCCTCCTCGTGAATCTCCTCCCGCTCCAGCGCGCCATCCAGCCTGCACGGATAGGGAATGCCCAGCGCCAGCGCCTCGACGGCCTTCTTTTCCAGCGCATGCTCATCCGGCTCACCCAAACAGCCCGCCACGCCGATGCAGCCGTTTTCGTACACGCGAACGCTGCCGGTGGTTTCCTCCTGCTCGCGGAAGCTGTCAATTCGGCCGCCTGTCACGTTCAGGGTAACGGAGCGGCTGGTTTTCGTCAAAAATTCCTTTTCCATGGCATCTCACCTCACTGCACATTCATGGACGATACGCGGACATACGGGCCGCCGAAGCCTACGGGCAAACCGCTCTGCTCCATTTTGCCGCAGCCGCCGGTTACGAACGACAGCATCTGCACGTCGCGGGTCAGTCCGTCAATCAGCCCGAGCGTTTCAAACACGGAGCCCGTCAGCACGCTGATCTGCACCGGCCGTCCAAGCTTTCCGTCCACAATCTCATAGGCCAGACTGGGCGCGATGGTAAAGGTGCTCATGCCGCTGCCGTGGCGAATGGTTTTGATGAAGAAGCCCTGCTTGATGGGCGCAATCAGCTGATCGAAGTCCATGTCGCCGCCCTCAATATACGTGCTCGTCATGCGGACGATGGGCTCATAGCGGCAATCGATGGCGCGCGCGTTGCCCGTCGGCTCCTCGTCCAGCGCAGCCGCCGTCTGCGCGCTGTGCAGTCTGCCCACCAGCACGCCGTTTTGAATCAGATAGTTTTTCCGCGCCTTCGTGCCTTCGTCATCATAGGGCACATAGCCGCTGCCAAGCAAATCACCGCGCTCGGCAATGGACAGAATGGACGAGCCCACGCTCTTGCCCAGCTGCCATTCCTCCCGCATGGTCTCGTCTGAGAGCATGAAATCCGCTTCGGACTTATGCCCGAAGGATTCGTGGGCGAACACGCCCGCCGCCTCCGGCGACAGCACCACAGGATATTTTCCCGCCGCAACGGGCACGGAGTTTCTCATAAACGCCGTCTGCTCCGCCATGGAGGCGCGAATTTCCTCCGTCAGGCTCTTCAGCTCATCAAAGCAAAGCGCGCCCTTCTGCCAGTTGGCGGAGAATTTCTTTTCACCCTCCGTCATGCTGCAGGAGAGGGACAGTCCGCAGGTCTGATAATCATAGGTAATGTCCGCGCCCAGACTGGACTGGAAATGAAACTTGCTGCTGCGGTCAAGATACATTCCCTCCGGCATGCTTGCGCAGGCGTCCTCGGACAAAAGCGGCAGATACGATTTGAGCAGCGCCTGCTTCTCCTCGGCCGGAATATCCCGAACAGACCTGTCCGCAAAGCGTATCACTCTGTCCCTGTTTCGCTCGAAGCGACGCACGACGGGATCTCTTAAAATCTGCGGATTCGGCGCTGCGGCAGCGTACAAACCGTCCAGCGTTTTCTGCAAATGTGCCAAATCGGTCACGGACGCATAGTACCACATTCTGCCGTCGTACACCCGCAGGAAAGCGCGGCGCTCCTCGCGGGTTTTCATTTCCTCCAAAACGCCTGCTTTATAGGAAATGGTGGTGCAGCAGCGATCCTCCGTGCGTACGTCCGCATAAAAATCATCTCTGAACTGAATCATTCAAGCTGTTCCTCCTCCGCGCCCTGTCGAGCGCATCTGTATTATAGCACAATCCTCATCGGATGAAAACGCAAATCGGACGCGCGTCGAGAAATTTCCGTCCGGCGTTTCAGCTGCCAATGGGCGGCAAATCCAGCTCAAAGAGAAGCTGGTTAATCTCGATGACGTCATAGTGCTTCGTTCGTATGCAATATTCCACCACGATGTCGGTTTTGCTGCTGTGTGACAAGGCGAAGCCTGCCTTTTCGAGCAGCTCCCTCGTTTCCTCCAGCGTCAGCCGCAGCGCAATGGCAAAGGCAAGCACCGTTGACTTTCCGGGACGATAGCCGGGATTGCTTCGAATCTTGCTGAACAGCCGCCGGTCGATGTTCGCGCGCTTGTAGCATTCCGCGTCCGTCATGTGCTTCTCGTCGATTTTCCGAAGCAGTGCCTGTGAAAAGCCCTCGTCCACCTGCTCCAGCAGGTCGCTCAGCGAAGGGCTCTTCCCTATGCGCGGCATCGAACATTCAGGCGCCATGCACGCGTCCAGCAGCGCTCGTTGGCGTCTGAACACCTCCAGCGCATCCGAATGCTCGTCGACGTACACATCATCGATGTACGCCTTTACCTTTTGAATCAGCTTTCCGCTAAGCTCGAACGCGTCCTTTGAAAACACGACAAGATACACCGTCATGTCGTTTTCCATCAGAAACGCGGTAATCGTCTCCACTGCCGTCTGCATCGCCTGCGCCTTCGGATAGCCGTATGCACCGGCGGAAATCAGCGGAAACGCGACGGTCTCGCATTCGTGCGCCTTCGCCAGCTCCAGTGAGCTGCGGTAGCAGGCGGCAAGCTGCGCGCGCTCCCCGTGCGCGCCGCCCTGCCAAATGGGGCCCACGGTATGAATCACATATCGGCACGGAAGGCGATAGCCGCCCGTCAGCTTGGCCTCGCCGGTTTCGCAGCCGCCCAGCGTTCGGCATTCCTCCAGAAGCTGCGGCCCGGCGGCGCGATGAATCGCCCCGTCCACGCCGCCCCCGCCCAGCAGGGTAGGGTTCGCGGCATTCACAATCGCGTCCACCGCCATTTTGGTCAGATCGTTTCGAACGATTTCAAGCGGCATTCGTCTTCCTCCTTCCAAGTCCCGCCCTTGTCTCCGCGGCCCTCGTGCCTTATCGTTTTTCCATTTCCAGCCTCTGCGCAAGCGCCGCCAGCGCTTTAAGTCCGTCCTTCAGCGTCTGCGTGTCGCTGGCATAGCCGACGCGGAAGCCGCGCGGCTGACCGAAGCAGTCGCCCGGCGTTACAAACGCGCCCGTTTCCTCATACGCGCGGCGGCAGAATTCATAGGAGGGCAGTTCAAAATCGTAATATACCAGCGCGGTCGTGCCGGCCTGCGGCTTCACATAATCGAAGCGCGGCTGGCTCTGCACCCACTGATCCAGAATCGCCAGATTGTCGCGAACGATTTTCCGGTTGCGGGCAAGCATTTTCTCGGCATGACGCAGCGCAAGAGAGGCAACCGCATCGTCAAACATGCCGCAGCTGATCAGGTTGTAATCGCGGTGCGACGCAAACGCCTGCAATGCCGCCCGGTCATGCGTGGCAATCCAGCCCATGCGCAGCCCGGCCAGCGAGAACACCTTGGACATGCTGCTCACGGAAATGCCCTTCTCGTAAAGATCGACAATCGACGGGCACCAGCCGTCCGCCTGCGTCAGATGCCGGTACACCTCGTCGCACAGCACATACGCATCCACGCCGCGCGCAAGCTCGACGATTTCCTTCAGCATTTCCTCCGGAATCAGCGCCCCGGTCGGGTTGTTGGGATTGTTGATGCAAATCAGCTTCGTTTCCGGCGTCACCAGCGCGCGCAGCGCGTCCATGTCGGGCAGAAAGCCGTTTTCCCGCTTCAGCTGTAAAATGGCGACCTCCGCGCCGATCGATTCCGGAATGGAATACAGCTGCTGATAGGTCGGCATGATGCTCACCACGCGGTCGCCCGCGGAAATCAGCGAGCAGAACACATGGTGGTTCGCGCCCGCCGCGCCGTGCGTCGGCACGATTTCCCCCGGCTGTATGGTGCGGTAAAGCCCGGCAATGCCCTCCCGCAGCGCGGGCGAGCCCATAATTGCGCCATAGGTCAAACGGCGCGCGCCGAAATCGGCAAGAAATGCCGCCTGATCCTCGCCCGTAAGCGCGAACAGCTCGTCAAGAGATACCGAATCCACGCAGGTTTCGGCGATATTGTACCGCGCGCCATCCTCATATTCGTTCATCCACTCTTCCACGGCAAACGGCCTGATGTTCATAGTGTTTTCTCCTTATGCATTCGTAAGATATACCTTTCCCTCACGCGGCCGAAAATGCAAACGGCGGCCCTTTCGGCCGCCGCTTTCCCGAGGCTGATTATCGATTCTGACCAACCAGCTCGTTTTTCTTGTTTTCCAGTGCCTGCGCGATGCCGTCGGTCTGCTTTTCCAGTGCGTCAAGCAGACGATAGGCATCCTGAACGGCCTTCAAGCGGCAGTCGTGCGCATCGTTGCGTGCCTTGTCCATCAGCTCTCTGGCCTCCGCGCGGGCGCGCTGCATGATCTCGCTTTCGCTGACCTTGCGGGCAGCATATTCCTCCGCTTCCCGCTTGGTCGCCCTTGCGCGCTCCTCCGCATCGGCCACCGTCGCCTTCGCGCGCCGCTGCGCATTTTCGCCAATCGAAGCCGCCCGGTCGCTGGCCTCGTCCAGAATGGACTTTGCCTTCACATTGGCGGTCGTCACCTTAGCCTGCGCCATGGTCTCGGCCTTTTCAAGGATGCGATCCTTTTCCTCGTAAATCTTCCAGCCGTACTGAATGGCATCGGGCAGATTGTGCTTCATGTCGTCCAGAATGTTCAAGCACTCGTCTGCATCCACCAGTCTTTTCGTGGTCAGCGGAACATTCGTGCCGCTTCTCAGCGCCTTATCGAGATAATCGAACAGCTTCATGAAGTATGCGGTATCGTTGGGCTCGTCCTCCTCATCCTCATCGTCGGAGCCGTCGCCCTCTTCGTCCTCGTACCCGTCCTCCTCGCCGTCCGTTCCCTCGTCGTCGTAGTCGTACGATTCCTCGTCCGCATCCGCGCCGTAATCCTCTTCCTCGTACTCAGGCGTTTCCTGCGTCTCATCCTGCGGATCGTACTCGTCTTCCTCATGAAGCCGCGCGTCGCGCTCCTGTTCCATGCCTTCCACTCCTTTAGCCGGCGCTGAACCAACGCCTGATATCATTTCGTATCGGTTCGGGAACCATCCCGTCAAGGCTGCCGCCGTGCCGTGCCACGTCCATCACGATGGTGGACGAAATCGCCCGGTGCTCGGGCTTGGACGGCAGGAAAACCGTGTCGATGCCCGTGAGCATGCGGTTCACGTCCGCCGCCTGCAGCTCGTATTCCATATCGGTCACATTGCGAACGCCCCGCACCAGCACGCCTGCGCCCAGCGCCTTCGCCAGCTCCGCAGTCAGCCCCGTGCCCCACACGGCCTCCACATTGTCAAGCCCTGCCGCAGCGCGGCGAAGCATTTCGCATCGCTCCTCGGCAGACAGCAAATATTTCTTCTCCGGATTGACCATCACCGCAACGATGACGCGCTCGAACATGCGCGACGCGCGGCGGATGACGTCCAGATGCCCGTTCGTCGGCGGATGAAAGCTGCCCGCAAACAGCGCAATCATGCCTCTCGCCTCGCCCTCACAAAATCAATCGCCGTATCGCGGTACGCGCGGACGTCGAAGGTCTCAAAGCCCTCCGGCAGAGACAGCTCCGCATCCTTCCTGCGCTCCAGCACGATGAGCGCATCCTCCGAAAGCAGGCTGCCGTCCTTCAGCATGCGCAGGCTCTCGCCATACGCCTCCGCCATCCGGTACGGCGGGTCGAGAAACACCAGATCGAACCGATGCCCCGACAGCGCCCGAAGCGCCTGCCGGTAATCGGCGCGCAGAATCCGCGCGCGGGTCGCCCTTTCCTCCTTCAGCACTGCCTCCGCGTTGCGCTCAATGACGCGAATCGCCGCAGGCGACACGTCCGCAATCACCGCAAACGCCGCGCCGCGGCTCAGGCTCTCCAGCGCCAGCGCGCCGGTGCCGCCGAACAAATCCAGCACATGCGCCCCATACAGCCGCGCATTCAGAATGTTGAACAGGGACTCGCGCGTGCGATCCGCCGTCGGGCGCGTGTCCATGCCCTCCGGCGCGAACAGCCTTCGACCGCGCGCCTCGCCGCCGATGATTCGCAACTCGCATCACTCCGTAAAGATTATACCATGCTATTGCAATATATGCAATAGATTCATCACATTTAACCCAGCCGTTCGGCTTAAACCTCCGGCTTGACCTGCCTCGGCTGATGCGAGCGGCCAAACACCTTCAGCTTCTTTTTCTTGCGGCGAGAGCCCTTGGCAATGTCATCCATCTTCTTTTTGTGCATCCTGGGGCCCTGCAGATAGCCGAGCATCATTGCCAGCGGCGCAAGAAACGCAGCCGGGATGAACAGCGCCCGCATGGTGGTAAGATGGCTCAAATCGTACGCCACGGCGTAGGTCTGAAGCTCGGAAAGCTTCCCAACCAGCCCGGCAAAATCGATGGAGCCGCGGTTCAGCGCGCCGAACACCGTGGTCGCCGCCGTCTCCGCGCCCGCGTAATCCACGCCCACCATGCTCGTAAGCAGACGGGTCAGCCACGCGACGGGAAAGAATACGATGCGGGTCACTGCGCCGAGCACGGTTTCGCTCACTGCATTCGGGTCTGCCAGCAGCAGGTTCACGACGGCCAGCACAGCCAGCGGAAGCGCGGAAATCAGAAACGCCCTCACCGCATTTGCGGGCGCGTACACCTGCTTTTTCATGCGGTCGTCCGCCTGCTTGCCGTTGGCCTCAAGCCGCTGAACCGTAGCCGTCATGGTGCAGGCACGCTCGCCGCGGTCCGCGCCGTCGGCGTATTGCATCACAAGAAACGCGATATACACGGTGGCTCCGAGCAGGCTGCCGAGCCACACGGAGCCCACAAACGTCACAAGCGCCACCAGAATCGCCATCGTGAGATGCAGCACGATGTTTTTCTTGACCATTCCCCACGTATTGTTCATACCGTTCCTCCGATCGTTTCCTCGTTAGGCAAACCGCCGCGCCACGCGCTGCGAAAAGCCCAGCATAATCTCGTAAGGGATTGTTTCCGCAAGCCGCGCAAGCTCATCCGGCGTAATCCGTTCGCCGCCCTGCGCTCCCATCAGAACCACTTCGCTCTCCGGGGTAATCTCGCCCGCATCCGTCACGTCCGCCATCATCATATCCATGCAGACATTACCGATCACCGGCGCGCGGCGGCCGTTCACAAGCACGTCCGCCCGTCCGCTCAGGATGCGCGGATAGCCGTCGCCATAGCCGCAGGGAATCGTCATCACCCGCATGCGCCGCTCCGCACGAAACGCGCGCGAATAGCCGACCGTTTCCCCCGCCTCGATTTCGCACACGCGCAGCGGATGCGTTCGAAGCGTCTGCGCAGGGTGCACAATGCCGGTCAGCGCCCTCACGCCAGTTCCATACAGCGCAATGCCCATGCGCACCATGTCCAGCTGATAGGCCTTCTCCAGCATGGCCGTACTCGCCGCCGCATGCCGAACGGGCGCAAAGCCCGCCGCACGCACGGCCGCGCAGGCCGCTTCAAAGCGCGCAAGCTGCGTCCGCGTAAACGCCGCGTCGCCGTCGGCAAAGCAGAAATGCGTGAACATGCCGCTCATGCATACATGCGGCGCGCTCGCCCACGCCTTCAGAAGCGCGCTCAGCTCCTCCGCGCCGCGAACGCCCAGCCGCGTCATGCCAGTGTCGATCTTCAGCTGCGCACGCGCCTGCCTTCCCTGCCGGACGGCTGCCCGCTCCAGCATGGCAAGACCGATGGCATCATCCACCGTCTGCGCCAGCCCAAGCGCCACGCTTTCCTCCGCGCCGTCTGCGTCGGTCAGCCCAAGCACGAGAATCTCGTCCCGCACGCCGGCCTCCCGAAGCGCGCGCCCCTCCTCGGGCGTGGCCACGGCAAACGCATCCGCAAGGCCTTCGCGCGAAAGCGCCCGTGAAAGCTCCGCGGCTCCATGCCCGTAGGCGTCCGCCTTCACGACCGCGCAGAGCTTCACGCCCTCCGGCACACGGCTGCGAATCGCGTGCGCGTTCTCAAGCAGCGTATCCTTGGAGATGACCAGCTCCAGCCGTTTCAAAGCATCTCAACCTCGTCCTTGCTCAGCGTCTTCACGCCCTTTTCCTCGCACAGGCGCTCCGCGCGGCCAATGTCGGACAGGCGGAAGATAATCAGCGCGTTATGTCCGGAATTGCGCACAAAGGAATACAGGTATTCCACCGAAATATCCTCGTGCTCCAGCATTTTAAGCACCTCGGCCAGACCGTTGGGCCGGTCGGGCACGCAAACCACCAGCACCTCGGTGGTGCGCACGGTATAGCCTGCGGAGCGCAGAATGCGCACGCCCTCCTCGGCGTTGGATACAATCAGGCGGCAGATGCCGAAATTGTCCGTCTCCGCAATGGAAAGCGCCAGCAGATTGATGCCGCTTCCGCCCAGCAGCTGCGCCATCGCCGCAAGGCTGCCCTTTCGGTTCTCCAAAAACACAGATAGCTGTTTCACTCGCACGGAAAGCTCCGCCTCCTTCACAGATTCCTCTTGTCAATCACTCGCTTGGCCTTGCCCTCAAACCGCGGAATCGTGCCCGGGCCGACCAGCGTAATCAGTGCCTTGATACCCACGACCGACTTAACCCGTTCGCCGATGATTTGCTTGATCTCCTCCAGCTTGCCCAGCGAATCGGCAAACATATCGTCGGTCACCTCCACCTGAATTTCGAGCGAATCGGTGGCGTTCTGCCGCTCAACGACCAGCAGATAATGCGGCGCAATGCCCTGCACGCCCACCAACACGCTTTCAATCTGGCTGGGAAATACGTTCACGCCGCGAATGACCAGCATGTCGTCGGTGCGTCCCATCAGCCGCTCCATGCGAATCAGCGTGCGCCCGCACGCGCATTTTTCGTCGTGCAGGCGGCAGATGTCGTGCGTGCGGTAGCGAATCATCGGCATGCCTTCCTTGGTGATGGTGGTGAATACCAATTCGCCCTTTTCGCCGTACGGCAGCACCTTGCCCGTCTGGGGATTGATGATTTCCGGAATCACGTGATCCTCGTTCACGTGCATGCCATGCTTTTCCATGCACTCGAAGCTCACGCCCGGCCCCGCGATTTCGGTAAGCCCGTAAATGTCCAGCGCGTCCAGCCCCAGAAGCCGCTCGATCTCGCCGCGCATTTCCTCCGTCCACGGCTCGGCGCCGAAGCAGCCGGCTTTCAGCTTCAGTCGGGAACGATCGACGCGCATCTTTTCCAGCGTCTCGCCCAGATACAGCGCATAGCTCGGCGTGCAGCACAGATGCGTGGTGCCCAACTCCAGCATCATCATAATCTGGCGCTGCGTGTTGCCGCTGGACATCGGTATCGTCATTGCGCCGATTCGGCTCGCACCCTGATGCGCGCCCAGCCCGCCGGTAAACAGGCCGTAGCCATAGCACACCTGCACGATGCTACTTTCGTCCGCCTCGGCGGCGGTAAGCGTGCGCGCCATCATTTCCGTCCATACATCCACGTCGTTCTGCGTATAGCCGGAAACGATGGGCTTGCCGGTCGTGCCGCTGGAGCCCTGAATGCGCACAATGTCCTTCCTCGGCGCGGCGAACAGTCCGTAGGGGAACGTGTCGCGCAAATCCGTTTTTTCCATAAACGGCAGATATTGAAGGTCGTCGACGGTGCGAATATCCTCGGGCTTTACGCCCTTCTCGTCCATGCGCTCGCGATAGAGCGGTACGTTCTCATATTCCCGCTTCACCACAACGCGCAGTCTTTCCCCCTGAAGCACCCGAAGCTTTTCCCGATCCATACATTCGACATCGGGATTCCAGATTTTAGTCCTCATATCGTATTGCCCTTCCGCTGAAAATAAGTAGCAGACTCCATTATCGGTTTATTATAGCAAACAAAAGAGTCAAAAAGCAATACTTCACGTTGAAAATATGCAAATCAGGGAGGTTTTCCTGCATGTTTACCATTTTTATCCGGGCGATTCTGCTTTATATCCTGATGATCCTCGCCACCCGCTTCATGGGCAAGCGGCAGATGGGACAGTTTCAGCCCTACGAATTCGCAATGGCGCTGCTGATTGCCAACCTGCTGGCGACGCCGATGGCCGACGTGAGCACGCCTCTTCTGCACGGCGTGATACCCATTGCCGCGCTGCTGGCCGTGCACGGCATCATCGCGCTCGTCTGCATGAAGTCGGACGCCGCGCGCGCCTTCATCTCCGGAAAGCCCTCAATGATCGTATCCAAGGGCGTAATCAATCAGGCCGAGATGGAGCGGCTGTGCCTCACGCTGTCCGACCTGCTGGAGGGCTTCCGGCAGGCGGGCATTTCCGACCCGGCGGACGTGGGCTTTGCGGTGATGGAGGCCAACGGCACCATCACCGCCTTCCCGCGCTCCTCCAAGCGCCCGCTCACGACGAAGGAGGCGGGCGTCGACGCTGGCTACGAGGGCGTGACGCTGGCGCTGGTAATGGACGGGCACATTCAGAAGAGCAACCTGAAAAGCGCGCATCTGGACGAGGCGTGGCTGCGCGCGGCGCTGGCCGCCCATGGCCATGCGCCCGGCGGCGTCTTCCTCGCCACGCTGGACACGCAGGGCATCCTGACCGTGCAGGTGAAAAACGGCGGCATTTTCCAAATTGAGGCGCTGGACGCAGGCGAGGTGGCATGGTAAATGAAGCAAAGACTGCTGCTTGTCGTCGTTATGACGGCGTTTTCGCTGGCGCTGTGCCTGTTTTCTCTTTTCTATGTGCGCAGCGCCATGACGGAGCTGGCCGCGCTCCGTCTGACGCTGGAGGAGCAGGCGGACGCGGGACGCACGGACGAGGCGCAGGCGACCATCGCGCGGATGCTCAACGAGCTTGAGACGCGCGGGCGTTGGCTCGAGGTGCTCGCCCCGCACGATGACCTGCACGAAATGCGTATGCAGCTCACCGAGGCCGGAACCTGCCTCTCCATCGGCGACGACGACGGCTATCGAGAGGCCATTCGTCTGTTCAACGAGCTGCTCGAACACCTGAAAACACATGAGGAGCCCAGCCTGTCAAACATCTTCTAATCATCCGAATTCATGGGAAGAGCCTTCGTGCACTCCGCCGCTTCGCGCGCCGGAGGCAATCTCCATAAGCCGATTGTACTTTGCCACGCGCTCGCCGCGCACGGGCGCCCCGGCCTTCAGCCCCTCCGCGCGCACGGCGACGGCAAGGTCGGCAATGAAATCGTCCGTCGTTTCGCCGCTGCGGTGGGAAACGATGACCTTCATCCCATGTGCGTGCGCGGCGTGAATCGCGTCCAGCGTTTCCGTCAGCGTGCCAATCTGGTTCGGCTTAATCAGCGCCGCCGTGGCCGCATTGAGCGCCGCGCCGCGCTCGATGCGCGCCCGGTCGGTTACAAACAGGTCGTCGCCCACCACGAGACACCGCCCGTTCAGCGCCTCCGTCAGAAGCGCAAAGCCCTCGAAATCGTCCTCGCTCAGCGGATCCTCCACCGACACGATGGGATACCTCTCCGTCAGCGCGCAGATATAGCCGATCAGCTCCTCCCGCGTCATGTCCGTGCCGCGCTTGGGCAGATGATAGACGCTTCCCTTCACCCAGCCCGAGGCCGCCATATCCAGTGCGAAGCCTACCTCCCGTCCCGGCTCATAGCCGGCTCTCTCGGCGGCTTCCATCAGAAGCTCGAGTGCCTCCTCGTCGCTTGCCAGATCCGGAGCAAACCCGCCCTCGTCGCCCACGGATACGGACATTCCCCGGGACAGGAGACCTTTTTTCAGCGCCTGATTGATTTCCGTGCCCATGCGCACCGCCTCGGCTGCGGGCAGCGCTCCGCTCGGCACCAGCATAAACTCCTGAATGTCCACATTGTTGCCCGCATGCCTTCCGCCGTTCAGTACGTTCATCATCAGCCTCGGGCAGCCGCCGCCCGCGAGGCCGCCCAGATAGCGCCACAGGGGCAGTCCGTGCGCCTGCGCCGCCACGCGCGCCGCAGCCATCGACACGGCCAGCATGGCGTTCGCGCCCAGCGCGGCCTTGCTCCCCGTGCCGTCCAGCGCAAGCAGACGGCGGTCAAGCGCTTCCTGCTCGTCCGCGCGCATTCCCGTCAGCGCCTCGCGAATCGGCCCGTTCACCGCCTGCACCGCGAAGCGAACGCCCCTGCCGCCATACCGTTCGCCGCCGTCGCGCTTTTCCGCGGCCTCGTGCGCGCCCGTAGACGCCCCGGACGGCACGGCTGCGCGGCCGCAGCCTCCGTTTTCCAGCCGCACACACGCCTCCACGGTAGGCATGCCGCGCGAATCGAGAATCTCTCTCGCCCGTATTTCTGCAATTTTCATAGGCTTCCCTCCCTCATTTTTTGCCAGTATTCCCCCGAAAAAACGGAAATATCCGCAAATCCTCCGCCAAGCGGATTGCGTTTTGGGCTTATCCATGGTAAAATAATGCAGAATATCGAAGCGGAGGGGTTTCATGCGCTTTGTCTTTGCCCCCGATTCCTTTAAGGGCTCACTTTCCTCCGTGCGGCTTTGCGAGCTTCTGACCGACGCGGCGCACAGACGCTTTCCGGGCGTGGAATGCGTCAGCATCCCCGCAGCCGACGGCGGCGAGGGCACGCTGGACGCGCTGCTCCGCGCGCTGGGCGGCGAGCGTCTCCGGGAAACCGTAACCTCGCCTGCCGGCGACATGGTGTCCGCACAGCTGGCGCGCCTTTCAAACGGCGCGTATCTGATCGAGATGGCGCAGTGCTGCGGGCTTCCGCTGGTAAAGCCGGAAAACCGCAATCCTCTGTACCTGACCAGCTATGGTCTGGGTGAGCTGCTCGCGCGGGCGCTCGACCGCGGTGCGGAGGAAATCTACGTCGGCCTCGGCGGCAGCGCCACAAACGACGGCGGCATAGGCATGCTGTCGGCGCTGGGCGCGGTGTTTACCACCGCGGGCGGACGGCGGCTGGACGGCATCGGCATGGAGCTCAGGCAGGCAGAGGGCATTGATCTTTCAAGGCTTCACCCCGGCCTTGCCCGCGCCCACATCACCGTGATTTCGGACGTGACCAATCCCCTGCTGGGCAAGGACGGCACCACCTATGTCTACGGCCCGCAGAAGGGTGCGGACGCAGAGACGCTTAGGCGGCTGGAGGCCGGCATGACGCACTACGCCGACCGATTCTTTGACCTTTTCGGTCTGGACATCGCCTCGTTCCCCGGCGCGGGCGCGGCGGGCGGCTGCGGCGCGGCGCTGGCGGGCGTTTTGCGCGCGGACATGCGCCGCGGCATCGACACGGTGCTCGACCTGTGCGGCTTCGACGCGCTCATGCCCGGCTGCTCGCTGGTCGTCACCGGCGAAGGACGCGTGGACGGGCAGACGGCAAAATACGGCAAGGTGCCCGCAGGCGTCCTCGCGCGCTGCGGAAGCGTACCCTGCGCGGTGCTGACCGGCTGCGTCGGCCCGGAGGCCGAGGCGCTGCTTGCAATGGGCAACTGCATGCTCTTCCCCATTGCCGACCGCCCCATGACCCTCGAATACGCCATGGAAAACGCGGAGGCTCTGGCTGCCTCCGCCGCCGACCGCCTGTTCTGGGCGCTCGGCGCGCTCAAATAACCACAGGGAGGCTGCGCCATGCGTCTGATTGTCCATCCCGGCATCCGAAAGTCCCTCATTCGCCCGGAAATCTACGGGCACTTTTCCGAGCATCTGGGCCGCTGCATCTACGGCGGCATATTCGTCGGAAGGGATTCGCCCATACCGAACGTGAACGGCATGCGCACGGACGCGGTGAACGCGCTCAAGCGCATCCGCCTTCCCGCGCTGCGCTGGCCGGGCGGCTGCTTCGCGGACGAATATCACTGGCGGGACGGCGTCGGCCCGCTTTCGTCCCGCGTGAAGATGATCAATACCCACTGGGGCGGCGTGGTGGAGGACAATTCCTTCGGCACGCACGAGTTTTTTGAGCTGTGCCGGCAGCTCGGCTGCGAGCCGTATGTCAACGGCAATCTCGGCAGCGGCACGGTGCGCGAAATGCAGGACTGGGTGGAATACATCACCAGCCCGGACGTATCCCCGATGGCCGACCTGCGCCGCGCGAACGGACAGGATGCGCCGTGGGCGCTGAAGTACTTCGGCATAGGCAACGAAAGCTGGGGCTGCGGGGGCAGCATGACCGCCGCCTTCTATGCGGACAACTATCGCCGCTATCAAACCTACGTGCGCAGCTACGGCGACAACCGCATTTACAAAATCGCCTGCGGCGCGGGTGCAAGCATCCAAAACCCCGGCTGCGATTGGACGGAAACGCTGATGCGCGAGGCCGGGCGCATGATGAACGGTCTTTCCCTGCATTACTATACCGTTCCGTACGACAACTGGCAGCATAAGGGCTCCGCAACGGAATTCACCCGCGCGGATTACATGGACACCGTGGCGCGCGCCCAATTCATGGACAGGCTGTGCGAAATGCACGGCGCGGTCATGGATCGCTACGACCCGGAAAAGCGCGTCGGCCTGATTGTGGACGAATGGGGCACGTGGTACGACGTCGAGCCGGGCACGAATCCCGGCTTCCTGTACCAGCAGAACACGATGCGCGACGCGATGGTCGCGGCACTGACGCTGAACATCTTCAATCGCCATTCCGACCGCGTCCATATGGCGAACCTTGCCCAGCTTGCAAACGTGCTGCAGTCGCTCGTGCTCACCGACGGCGAGAAAATGCTGCTCACGCCCACCTACCATGTGTTCGATCTGTTCCGGGCGCATCAGGGCGCGACGCTGATCGGCTCGATGTCGGACACGGACGAGCTTGCTTCCGGCGACATGCGCTTCCCGCGCGTCAGCCATTCGGCCTCCGTGAACGCCGAGGGACGCGTGCACGTCACGCTGTGCAATCTGTCCCCGGACGAGGCCGCGCCGATTTCCCTGCGCGTCGACGGCCGAAGCATGACGCTCGAGGACGCCGCGCTGCTCACCGGCGACATGCACGCGCACAATACGTTCGAAGCGCCCGAGGCCGTAAAGCCGGGCGCGCTGGAGGGCATCTGCGCGCGCGCCGCGGACGTCGGAACCGAGGTTTCCTTCACGCTGCCGCCCGTCGCCTGCGCGTCCCTTACCCTCGCGTAATGCCCTACGATGCCATGCCCCTCCTGTGCCGCCGCTGTCTGGATGCGCGCGTGCCGGAGAGCGAGCGGATCGCCTTCCTTGACCGTTACGTCTCCGAGCTGCCCGAGACGATTCGGGCAAGCGAGGATGTGTATCTTTCCCGCCTGCGCCTGTGCGCCGAGTGCGCGCATTTTCGGCAGGCAACCTGCGTGCTGTGCGGCTGCTATGTGCAGGCGCGCGCCGCGAAACGAAACCAGCGGTGTCCTCTGCCCGGCGCGCCGCGCTGGACGGAGGAGCCGGCCCCCACCGAATGAAGGAGTGTGAACCCGGAAATGAAGCTTCAATCCAGTTCCTATCTAATCCGCGTAACGCCGCTGCTCCGGCGTCTGATCGCCGCGCTGCGCGAGCGCTTCCCCTATGCGTCGGTGCTGGCGCAGGATACGCTTTCCATGCAATACGGCATCGCCTCGCACGGCGTCAGCGCGCAGGAAGACTCGCTTTTGACCGGCCGCGGCTTTGTGGCGCGCGTGCACAACGGGCACGGCCTGTCGGAATACGCGTTCAATGAAATCAGCGAGGAATCGCTGCCCGCGCTGGTCGAAAGCATTTCGGCCGTCGCCGAGCAGGCGCGGGGCGAGGATCCCGTGCCCGCCGACGAGCCCGCGCACGAAACGCTGAACGCCGAATACGAAATCGACCCGGAGCAGCTGGGCACGGAGGAAATCGTGCGCCGCCTGACCGCCGTTTTTGAAAAGGCGCGCAAGGCAAACAGCCAGCTGCTGGACGCGGGCGCACGCTTCAGCTGGCAGAAGGTGCACAAGCTGTTCCTGTCCGAAAACCGTGAGCTTTCGCAAAGCTACATCTGGTCGACCGGCGCAATCACAGCGCTGGCGGCGCGCGGCGAGGAAATCAAGGATGACTTCGAAAGCTTCTCCGGCCTGTGCGGCGCGGAGCTGCTCAGCCGTCTCGAATCCGACGAAGCCGTGAAAAAGGCCGGCGACACCGCCGTCGAGCTTCTGGACAGCCAGCCCATCCCGCCGGGCGAGTACGACTGCATCTGCAGCCCGGAGACCACCGGCATGATCGTGCACGAGGCGTTCGGTCACGGCGTGGAAATGGACATGTTCGTGAAGGATCGCGCGCTGGCAAAGCAGTTTGTGGGCAAGCACGTGGCCAGCGGTCTTGTGAACATGCACGACGGCGCAGCCGCCACGAAGGAATGCGCCACGTTCCTGTTTGACGACGAGGGCACGCTGGCGCAGGATACCCGCGTGATCGAAAACGGCATTCTGACCGCGGGCTATGCCGACGCCGTAAGCGCCGCGCGTCTGGGCGTGAAGCCCACCGGCAACGGCCGCCGTGAAAGCTTCGAGCGCAAGGCCTATACCCGCATGACCAACACCTTCTTCGAGGGCGGAAGCGACAGCCTCGAGGACATGATTGCCTCCATAAAGCACGGCTTTCTGCTGGAAAACCCGAGCAGCGGCATGGAGGATCCCAAAAACTGGGGCATTCAGTGCATGGTCAACATCGCCCGCGAAATCAAGGACGGCAAGCTGACCGGCAAAATCTTCTCTCCCATCGTGCTCACCGGCTACGTGCCCGATCTGCTCAAGTCCATCTCCATGATGTCTCCCACGGTAAAGCTGGGCGGCGGCGGCTTCTGCGGCAAGGGCTATAAGGAATGGGTCAAGGTATCCGACGGCGGCCCCTACATCAAGGCGCGCATCCGTCTGGGCTAAGGAGGCTGAAACAGCATGAATATAATTGATATGATTCTGTCCGCACTGAAGGCGCAGGGCATCGCTGCCTATGTCATCAACGACAACACCCGCGAAAGCGCCGAGCGCTTCTTCATCCGCCAGCGCGAGGACATGCGCCGCGCCAAGCGCGTGCACGACGTCAGCGTGACCGTGTATCACGATTTCGATTCGGACGGCAAGGCCATGCGCGGCAGCTCCACCGTCAAGCTCCAGCCGGGCATGACGGCGGAGGAAATTGCGTGCAAGCTCGCAAACGCCTATGAATCGGCGCTGTATGTGAAAAATCCCTTCTTCGAGCTGCCCGACCCGGTATGCGAGACGCTCGCGCCGGAGGGGCCGCTCGCCGCCATGACGCTGGACGAGGCCGCCGACGCGATGGCCGAGGCGCTCTTTGCGCCCGACCGCGTGGACGACGCGTTCATCAACTCCGCCGAAATCTTCGCCACCCGGCAGGACACGCGCACGCTCACCTCCCGTGGTACGGACGTAGCCTATTCCGTGTTCCGCGTGGAGGGCGAATTCGTCGTGCAGTGCGTGCGCCCGTCGGATGTGGAAATGTATCATTCCTTTGAATACGCCGTGCCGGACACGCTGGCGCTGTCCGACCTGTCGCTGGACGCGCTGACCACGGTGCGCGACCGCGCGCTGGCCGAGGCGGCTCCGGAGGCCGGCACGTACGACGTGATTCTCACCAAAAAGCAGGTTTTCTCGCTGCTGAGCGCCTATGTGGACAAGGCCGGCGCGGGCATGGTATACGCCAAATACTCGCCCTATACCGTCGGCGCGCACGCGCAGGGCGACGCCGTTTCCGGCGAGGCGCTGAACCTGTCCGTGTTCCCCGACGCGCCCTTCTCCTCCGACGGCATTCGCATGACCGAGCGGCCGCTGCTGGAAAACGGCGTGGTGAAGGGCATCTACGGCGCCACGCGCTTCTGCCGCTACCTGAATCTGGAGCCCAGCGGCGCGTACTGGAACCTGCGCGCAAGCAACGGCACGCTCCCGCTTGAGGAAATGAAGCGCCGCCGCTGCCTGATGCCGGTCGCCTTCTCCGATTTCCAGATGGATTCGATGAGCGGGCGCTTCGGCGGCGAGATTCGTCTGGCCTATCTGTTTGACGGAAACGGCGGCGTACAGCTTCTGACCGGCGGCAGCATCAGCGGCAGTCTGCTCGAAAAGCAGGATCGGCTGACCTTCTCCACCGAGCGCTACACCGACAGTCACTACGACGGCCCCGCCGCCGTGCTGATTCCCGGCGTAAGCGTCGCGGGGTGCTGAGGCGGGTCGGATTTCATCCCGATTGCGGGACATTAACGTATCTGCAACATGAGATGAAAAATGAGCGTCACTTTTAACTTAATAGAATCAAAACAGAAACAAATACCTCTTGCTAACAGAGGGACATATGCGTTATAATAATGAATTGGAAATAACCACCTGAACGGGATTCATCACAGCTGGGAGGATTGTCTATGGCAAAATACGTTTATCTATTTAAGGAAGGCAACGCCGGCATGCGGAACCTTCTGGGCGGCAAGGGCGCGAACCTCGCCGAAATGACCAACATCGGTCTGCCGGTTCCTCAGGGCTTCACCGTTACCACCGAGGCCTGCACCCGCTACTATACCGATAACTGCACCATCGGCGAGGACATCACCGAGCAGATTTACGCCGCGCTGGCCGAGACCGAGAAGATCTGCGGCAAGAAGTTCGGCGACCTCGAAAACCCCTTCCTCGTATCCGTTCGCTCCGGCGCACGCGCGTCCATGCCCGGCATGATGGACACCATCCTGAATCTGGGTCTGAATGACGTGGCCGTGCAGGGTCTTGCCAAGCTGACCGGCAACGAGCGCTTTGCCTACGATTCCTATCGCCGCTTCATTCAGATGTTCTCCGACGTCGTGATGGAGATTCCGAAGCCCCTGTTCGAAAAGGTGCTTGACGAAATCAAGGAAGAAAAGGGCGCGAAGTTCGACACCGACCTGACCGCCGAGGACATGAAGGACGTCGTCGCCCGCTTCAAGGGCATCTACCTCGAGAAGAAGGGCGAGGAGTTCCCGCAGGATCCCAAGGTTCAGCTGATGGAGGCCATCAAGGCCGTGTTCCGCTCCTGGGAGAACCCGCGCGCCATCATCTATCGCCGCCTGAACGACATCCCCTCCGACTGGGGCACCGCCGTCAACGTGCAGAGCATGGTTTTCGGCAACATGGGCGAAACCTCCGGCACCGGCGTCGCCTTCACCCGCGACCCCGCCACCGGCGAGAAGAAGCTGTTCGGCGAATATCTGATCAACGCGCAGGGCGAGGACGTCGTGGCCGGCATCCGCACCCCGCAGCAGATTGCGACGCTCGAGCAGGTTATGCCCGAGGTCTATCGCCAGTTTGTCGATATCGCGAACAAGCTGGAGGCACACTATCGCGACATGCAGGATATGGAATACACCATCGAGCGCGGCAAGCTGTACATGCTGCAGACCCGCAATGGCAAGCGCACCGCGGCCGCGGCGCTGAAGATTGCCGTTGATCTGGTAAATGAAGGCATGCGCACCAAGGAAGAAGCCGTCGCCATGATCGACCCCCGCAACCTAGACGCGCTCCTGCACCCGCAGTTCGACGCCGCGGCGCTCAAGAAGGCCACGCCCGTCGGTCAGGGTCTCGCCGCTTCCCCGGGCGCTGCCTGCGGTCAGATCTATTTCACCGCCTCCGAGGCAGCCGAAGCCGCCATCGGCGGCCAGAAGGTCGTTCTCGTCCGTCAGGAGACCTCTCCGGAGGACATCGAGGGCATGGTTCACGCGCAGGGCATTCTTACCGCCCGCGGCGGCATGACCTCTCACGCAGCCGTCGTAGCCCGCGGCATGGGTACCTGCTGCGTCGCCGGCTGCTCCGCACTGAAGGTTGACGAGGAAGCCAAGACCGCCACCATCGGCGACAAGGTCTTCAAAGAGGGCGACTGGATGAGCATCAACGGCTCCACCGGCTACATCTACGAGGGCGCCATCAAGACCGTGGACGCCGCCGTCTCCGGCAACTTTGCCACCATCATGGAGTGGGCGGATTCCTTCCGTCGCCTGAGCGTCCGCACCAACGCGGACAACCCGCGCGACACCGCCACCGCCGTTCGCTTCGGCGCCGAGGGCATCGGCCTTTGCCGCACCGAGCACATGTTCTTCAACGGCGACCGCATTTCCGCCGTGCGTGAAATGATTCTCGCCGATACCGAGGCGCAGCGCCGCACCGCGCTGGACAAGCTGCTGCCGATGCAGAAGGGCGATTTCAAGGCCATGTACAAGGCTCTCGAGGGCCGTCCCATGACCGTTCGCTACCTCGACCCGCCGCTGCACGAGTTCCTGCCGGCCAAGAACATGACCGAGGAAATCGAAGCCATCGCCAAGGAGCTCAACGTGACCGTCGAGCATATCATTCACAAGATCGACGAGCTGCATGAGTTCAACCCGATGATGGGTCACCGCGGCTGCCGTCTGGCCGTCACCTATCCGGAAATCGCCGAAATGCAGACCCGCGCGGTCATCGAGGCCGCCATCGAGGTCAACGCAGAGGACGGCTACGATATCCATCCCGAAATCATGATTCCGCTGGTCGGCGAGGTCAAGGAGCTGGCCTACGTTAAGAAGGTCGTCGTCGAGACCGCCGAGAAGGTCATGAACGAGCACGGCAAGCATCTGGATGTCAAGATCGGCACCATGATCGAGATTCCGCGCGCCGCTCTGACCGCCGACGAGATTGCCAAGGAGGCCGAGTTCTTCTCCTTCGGCACCAACGACCTTACCCAGATGACCTTCGGCTTCAGCCGTGACGATGCTGGCAAGTTCCTCACCGCCTACTATGAGAAGAAGGTTTACGAGAACGATCCCTTCGCCCGTCTCGACAAGAACGGCGTCGGCCGCCTGATCGAGCTGGCTGCCGAGCTTGGCCGCAAGACCCGCTCGAACCTCAAGCTGGGCATCTGCGGTGAGCATGGCGGAGATCCGTCGTCCATCGAATTCTGCGACGCGGTCGGCCTGGACTATGTGTCCTGCTCGCCCTTCCGCGTGCCGATTGCCCGCCTTGCCGCCGCGCAGGCCGCGCTCGCGCACAAAAAGTAATATCCTGTCATCCGCGTCGGGGGAAAGCGCTTGCTTTCCCTCGATTTTCCATTCCCGCTTGGCTTTCGAAGGAGTGAAAATGCATGAGCTATGTTCCCGCTTCCGACCGTTATTTGAAAATGAGCTATCGCCGCTGCGGACGCAGCGGTGTAAAGCTTCCGGCAATTTCGCTGGGACTGTGGCACAATTTCGGCTCCATCACGCCCTTTGTCATTCAGCAGTCGATTCTGCGTACGGCCTTCGACTGCGGCATTACCCATTTCGACCTTGCCAACAATTACGGCCCGCCCTATGGTGAGGCCGAGCGCAATTTCGGTCTGCATATGGAACGCGACTGGAAGCCTCATCGCGACGAGCTGTTCATCTCCACCAAGGCCGGCTACGACATGTGGGAAGGCCCCTACGGAAACTTCGGCAGCCGAAAATACCTGATTTCGTCCATCGACCAAAGCCTGAAGCGCATGCATCTGGATTATGTGGACGTATTCTATCACCACCGTCCCGACCCGGAAACGCCGATTGAGGAAACCATGGGCGCGCTGGATCAGATCGCGCGCAGCGGCAAGGCGCTGTATGTGGGTCTTTCCAATTACGATGCCGAGCAGACGCGCGAGGCCGTTCGCGTGCTCAGGGCGCTGGGCACGCCCTGCCTGATTCATCAGCCCAGCTATTCGCTTCTGAACCGGCGCATCGAGAAAAGCGGCCTGCTCGCGACGCTGCGCTCCGAAAACGTCGGCTGCATCTGCTTCGCGCCGCTCGCCAACGGGCTGCTCACCGGCAAATACCTGCACGGAATCCCGGCCGACTCCCGCGCCGCGCGCGACCCGCGCTACCTGAAGGCGGACAGCATCACGCAGGAGCAGCTTCAGAAAATCGCCCGGCTGAATGAAATCGCCATTCGCCGCGGCCAGAGCCTGACGCAGATGGCGCTGTCGTGGGTGCTGCGCGACCCGGTCGTTACCTCCGCGCTGATCGGCGCAAGCAAGCCGGAGCAGATTCTGGAAAATGTAAAGGCGATTGAGAACCTGTGCTTCACCGAGGAGGAGCTGCTCGAAATCGATGCCATTCTCGCCTGATGCCGGCAAATGTCGCCCGTCATGCGACCACATAGGAGCATAAATCCGATAAAATCAGACTGCACGGAGAAAAGCCGCGCAGTCTGATTTTCTATCGGGAGGTACAAAATATGCGTAAGGATTGCACAGAGCTTGTTTTCATTCTCGACCGCAGCGGTTCG
>CAZMGO010000011.1:0-14257 GCA_964565845.1 uncultured Oscillospiraceae bacterium
CGCGTATATCGGAAGGCTGAACATGTCGGCGACGCTGGGACATGTGATTGATGCCATGAGGGTGGATGAAACGCTTGGCGGTACGCTTCAAACGGTGTTTGCCATTGTATATGCTGCCGGGCAGTTTGTGTTCGGCGCGCTGGTCGACCGCGTGCGCCCGCGAATTTTGCTTTCGGTCGGCTTGCTTGGGTCAGCGCTGTGCAATCTGACGTTCTCCTTTTCCAGAGCGTTCGGGCTGATGATTGCCCTGTGGGCGCTGAACGGGCTTTTTCAGTCCATGCTGTGGACACCCATTGTGCGAACGATTGCCGAAAGCTTCGAGGGCAAAAAGCGCATGAGGGCCTCGTTCGTCATGTCCTTCACGCTGGCCTGCGGGCATATCGCCGCGTGGGGGCTCGCCAGTCTTTTGTCCATGTACGTCGGCTGGCGCAATGCCTATCGCATCCCTGCCGCAATTCTCGCCGCGGCATGCGTCGGCACGAACCTGATTCTTCCGGGAGATGCCGGGAACGCAGCCGGCGCGGCGAAAACGGCTGCGAATTCGACTGCGCGCGGGAAAATGCCGATTGCCGGGCTGCTGCAGACGGGGCTTGCGCTCCTTTTTGTGGGATGCATCGCCAACGGATTCATCCGAGACGGCGTGACTACGTGGGCACCGACGATCATCGGCGGCGAAAAGAGCCTGTTCTCGCTGATTATTCCCGTGATCAACATGGTTGGTATTCTCATCGGCGCGGCAGCCGTGCGCCGCTTCAAGGGCGGAACGCGCGTGCTTTTCGGCTGGATGATGGCGGCATGCCTGCTTCCGGCGCTCGCTTTGATGGTGTCCGGCGCGTCGGTGCCGCTCACGGCGACATTTCTCGGCGTGATGAGCGCCATTCTGTACGGCTCAAACACGCTGCTTACGACCATCATTCCCATGGAATACACCGACTGCGGTCGCGTGGGCTTGGTGGCCGGGCTTGTGGACGCGCTGATCTACGTGGGAAGCGCGCTTGCGGGCACGCTGACCGGCTGGCTGCATGAGACCACCGGCGCATGGACGCGCGTGTATTTGATCTGGGCGGCGGTTGCGATTCTCGGCGCGGCCTGCTCGGTTCTTTCCGCGCGCGGCGCTAAAAAGCTTTCAAATGAGTGAATTTCGTCCCGCACGGCTGATTCCGCGCGGGACGAAATTCTTTTTTTTGGGGGGAGGCTTACGCAATGGAAAGCGCAATCTTCATCATGTTTGTGAAGGTGTTCTGGCGCTCCTCGGCGGAGAGACCCTCGCCGGTGAACGGGTTATCGGAAATGGTCAGAAGCGCAAGCGCCTTCTTGCCCGCGCGCGCGGCGTTCAGGTAGAGACCGGCAGCCTCCATTTCCACGGCGAGCACGTTCAGCTTCTGGAGCTTTCCGAGGGGGGCGGATTCGTCGTAGAAGCAGTCGGAGGAATAGACCGCGCCGGGCACGATGCGCTGACCGATGGCCTCTCCGGCCTCCATGGCGCTCTTTAAAAGGCCATAGTCGCAGCAGGGCGCGACGCAGCCGTCGAAGCCGAACTGCTTTCCAAAGCCGGAATTCGTGTAGGCGCTCATGCCGGCAACGATGTCGCGCACCTTCAGCGACTGGGAAATCATGCCGGCGGAGCCAATGCGAATGATGGACTCCACGCCGTAGAAGTTGTAAAGCTCGTAGGAATAAATGCCGATGGCGGGAATGCCCATGCCGGAGGCCATTACGCTCACGCGCTTGCCCTGCCACGTGCCGGTGTAGCCCTGCACGCCGCGGACGTTGTTCACGAGCACGGGATTTTCAAGAAAATTCTCCGCGATAAACTTCGCACGCAGCGGATCGCCGGGCATGAGAACCGTTTTGGCAAAATCGCCCTCCTTGGCGGTGATATGCGGAGTTGGAATGTTGGACATGCGAACACCTCTTTCTAATTGGTTTTCTCTATCATAGCGCACAAATGGGGCGGGCGCAAGCCCTTTCGGGAAAAGATTCTTGCCGCGTGAAAAAACGGTGTACGAACAGATGCGGTTTGTGTTATAATACAAGAGAAAAAAACAACTTGCCGGAGGCGGAGCATGGACGAGAAGGATCGCACGATCGAAAAACAAATGGAAAAAATACGCGAGCTGACGCAGCGCAATCTTCGCCGCATGGCGGATGACATATGGGGCGCGGTTGGCCCGCTGAAGGAAGCGCCCGAGGAAAGAGAGAAGCCTGCCGCACAGGACATGCGCGACGAGGTGCTGGAAAAGCAAATGGAGGTCATTCGCAGGCTGAGCGAAAACGGCGCGCGGACGGTCTCCGACAGCCCGTGGGATGTACCTGCCAAGAGAACGGAGCGTCCCGACGCGCCGACGGAGAGCGTGAAGCCTGCGGAGGCACAGGCAGAGCCGGAGACGGAGGAGCCTGCGGAGAAGCTGGAGGTGCTGCTTGACGAGCTGCACGGCTACATCGGCCTTGAAAGCGTGAAGACCGAGGTGGAAAGCCTCGTCAACATGGTAAAGGTACATAAGCTGCGCCGCGAGCATGGACTGCCCACGGTCGATATGTCGCTGCACATGGTATTTTCCGGCAATCCCGGCACGGGCAAAACGATGATTGCCCGCCTGATGGCGCGAATTTACCGCAGTCTGGGCATTCTGTCCAAGGGACAGCTGATTGAGGTCGACCGTGCCGGGCTCGTGGCGGGCTATGTGGGACAGACTGCGCCCAAAACACGCGAGGTTATCGAGAAAGCGCTGGGCGGCGTGCTGTTCATTGACGAAGCCTATGCGCTCACTTACCATAAGGAAGGAAACGATTTCGGGCAGGAGGCCGTGGACACGCTTCTGAAATCGATGGAGGATCACCGCGAGGATTTGGTTGTCATCGTGGCAGGGTATGACGGGCTGATGGACGAGTTTATCTCGTCCAATCCCGGACTGGAGTCCCGCTTCAATCGTTTTCTGCATTTCGATGACTACACGATGGATGAAATGCTGGCAATCTTCGACATGCGCGTGCAAAAGGCCGGTTATGCGCTTACGGACGGCGCGCGCGAGGAGGTGCGCGCGTTTATCGAAAAGCAGAATGTGGATCCAATCACGTTCGGCAACGCGCGCGGCGTGCGGAACCTGTTCGAGCAGGTGCTTGTGGCGCAGGCAAACCGACTGGCTGGGGAGGCCGAAATCAGCCGCGAGCTTCTGACGCAGATTACGCCGGAGGACGTGAGGAGGGCGGCGGAAAGCGCCCGTCCGCGCACGAAGAAGGATGACGCGCGCGACGAGCTGAAGGCGCTTCTTGCGCAGATGAAAAAGGCAAATGCGGAGGAAAGCAATGGCGAATGCGGAGAAGTTCATCAGCCTGTATAAGGTTCTTGAGGATATTTTGGAGGAAAAATGCCGCGATGAGGGGCGAAGCACGGTTAATGCCGTCTACCAGTACATTTCGACGGCGGGCAATGTGCGCTTTCGCGACAAACTGGATCTGTGCAGGCAGGTACGCAACCTGATTACGCATTCGGCTGACATTGGCGGACATTCGCCGGTTGAACCGTCAGACGAGCTGCTGGGAACGCTGGAGGAAATCGTAGCCTATTTTCAAAGGCCTGCACTGGCGCTGGATCGGGCGACCGCAGCGGACAGGCTGATGGCTGCCGCGCCGCGCGACCGCGTGGTCTGGCTTATGCAGCGCATGGCGCGAAACGGCTATTCGCACGTGCCCGTTATGGAAAACGAGCGTATGACGGGCGTGTTCAGCGCATCGACGCCGTTTGCCATGGCAATGGACGAAGCCCGACTGACCGTCGACGAACAGACCCGGCTGGAAGAGGTTCGCGAGGCACTGCGCCCCGAAAACCATCGAATGGAGCAATTTCGCTTTATCGATCCGCAGACTACCTGCGATGAGGCGAGAAAGCTGTTTGTGCGCACGTCGCCGCGCGAGCGCCGCGTGGCCGCGCTGTTCGTTACCGAAAGCGGACAGCCGGACGGCAGACTGCTGGGCATGCTCACGCCGTGGGATTTGATGGAGGAGGACTGAAGCTCACGGTCTTCGACAGGAGACCGTAGACAAGATCCTCGTATCGTCCCGGTACATGGGAAAGAAAACCGCCTGCGCGCCGGGTCGGCTTGGATTCCACACCGGAAAGAAACTGACCGGCAGGCTCCGGGAGACGCGCCAGCGTTTCCTGTGCCGCGGCGGGGTTCAGCATCGAAAGCGCGATTCGCATGGCGTACAGCCGTGCGGAATTTCGAAAGGCAGCGGAATCCGAGGACATGCAGAGCGCGTATGCGCGGAGGTTTGCCTGTCCCTCGTTGGCAAGGCCGTTCGCATGCGCCAGCTCATGACAGGCGACGAACGGCAGAAACCACTCCGGCTCCGCTTCACTCAGAAGCGCTTCGCCCGTCAGGGGCGAATAGAAGCCGGCTATGTGCAGCGCACGCATGAGCTCCGAAAAACGCGAGAATTTCAGGCGAACCCCGTCGCCCGAAAGCGTCTGTGCCGTCTGAAGGACTTCCTCATGCGAGAGCGTCTCCGCCGGCTCCAGCGTCTGCGCAAGCGATTCGATCAATGTGGAAAGAGCCGTATCCGTCGCGTCCCGAGCAAGGGCATAGGGCGCGTTTGCATAGAGCGGAAGCCAGAGAAGGCTCAGCGAAAGCGCAAGGGAAAGAAGCGGCTTCCAGAGCCGCCTTGGCCGTGCAAGCATAAGCCCCGTCAGAAGCGCGGCTGTCAGTCCGGTGATGGGAAAGGAAACCCTCGCAGCCGCGCGTCCGATTGCTGCGAGCAGGACGGTGAGACATTCGTACATCGCTGATTCCTCCGTATGCGTCGATTATCGCATATATGGCGTGCGAATTCAAATGGAATTCATGGAAAAATTACTTTTGATGGGTATAATACCGTCGGAAGATTACCAAAGGAGCGATTGATTTATGGCGAATATTCGGTTGAACGTCAATCATATGATGAAGGATTTTTTGGGCGAGCGCGGCATTGACGGCGCGGAGATGAACGCGCTGTCCGCGCGCCTTTCGGACGCGTATAAGGCCGTCGAGGCCGGACGCGGCAAGGGCATGCAGGGCTGGATGGATTTGCCCTACAATCAGGAGGAGATTATCGCAGACGTGGAGGAAACCGCGAAGGACATTCGCGAGCAGTTCGACGCGTTTGTCGTGCTGGGCATCGGCGGAAGCGCACTCGGCCCGGCGGCGGTTCAGCAGGCGCTGAATCATCTGCACTACAACGAGCTGCCGAAGGAAAAGCGCAATGCGCCGAAGCTCTACATCGAGGACAACATCGATCCCGAGCGCATGGCCGCGCTATTGGACGTTGTGGACGTGCGCACCACGTGCTTCAACGTAATCTCCAAATCCGGCGGCACCGCCGAAACCATGAGCCAGTATCTGATTGTGCTGGAAAAGCTGAAGGAAGCCTGCCCGAACGATTATCAGAAGCATATCGTTGTCACGACCTCCAAGACCAAGGGCTTCCTGATTGAGCTGGCGCGCGCCGAGGGCTTCAAGACGTTTTATATTCCGGACGGCGTGGGCGGACGCTTCTCCGAGCTGTGCCCCGTGGGTCTGCTGGCGGCGGCCGTGTGCAATATCGACATTCGCGGCCTGATTGCGGGCGCGAAGCGGATGGACGAGCGCTGCGGCAGCGGCGATATGACGAAGAACCCCGCGCTGTACGAGGCGGGTCTTATGTATCTGTGCATGCAGAAGGGCATGAACATTTCCGTTATGATGCCGTATGCCGATAGCCTGAAGCTGATTTCCGACTGGTATGCGCAGCTGTGGGCAGAGTCGCTGGGCAAGAATGTGACGCTGGGCGGCAAACCCGGCCACGTTGGCCCCACGCCGGTTAAGACGCTGGGCGGTACCGACCAGCACAGCCAGCTGCAGCTGTACACCGAGGGCCCATTTGATAAGGCCATCACCTTCCTGAAGGTGGAGAATTTCCGCGCCGTAACGCCCATTCCGCATGGCTGCGAGAATGTGCCGAAAATCGCCTTCTTGGGCGGCAAGAGCCACAACCAGCTGATTGAGGCCGAGCGTCGGGGTACCGAGTACGCGCTGTATCGCTCCGGCCGCATGAGCCAGACGATTACGCTGGACGAAGTGAATGCCGATACCGTTGGCCAGCTGCTGTACTTCTTTGAGCTTGTGACCGCCTATACCGGCGCGCTTCTGAACATCGATACGTTCAACCAGCCCGGCGTAGAGGAAAGCAAGGTCGCCGCGTATGCCGTGATGGGCTACGAGAGCGAGGAGCACAACCGCAAGCGCGAAGAGATGAAGAATCGTCCGGAGGAAAAGAAGGCCTATATCTTCGAATAAGACCGGAAAATCAGTCGGCGGGAGGGCGCATAGGGCGTCCTCCCGCTTTGGATAGAGCGAAGGAAACGGCGTGGCCGAGAGGGTCACGCCGTTTGTGCATCCAATGTCTTGTCAATCGTTTTACAGGGCGGAGCCGAGATACGCGCATGCGGCGAGAAAGGCGGCGCCGATGGCAAGCTCAATCAGTTTATACCGCAGGCGCTGTGTCATAAATGGCAGCCTCCTCAGGATACAAGCGCCTGTCCCAGCTTTTCGCATTCGGCCAGCGCCTGCGCGTCGGGATCATCCTGACAAATGACGCTGTCGCAGCACAGCACAGCGCCTGAAGCCAGACATTCGGCTTCCCAACTGCGCATCCATTCGCCGTCGCCCCAGCCGTAGGAGCCGAACAGCGCGATTCTCTTGCCGGCGAGCAGCGGCTTGCATTCGTCAAACATCGGCTGGAATTCACTCTCCTCCAACACCTCCGCGCCCATGGCGGGGCAGCCGAAGGCAACCGCATCAAATGCGGAAAGCTGTGCAGCGGGGAATTCGGCGGCAGTGAAAAGCACTCCGCCGCAGGCCTTTGCGACTGCATGCGCCATAGCCTCGGTATGTCCCGTTCCGCTCCAGTATACAACTGCGATTTTCATATAAAAGCCTCCAATCAAAAAATCTATGTCAGGCGGCCACTGTGAGCCGCGCAACACCAAAGCCGCGCCGATAACAGCGCAAATACACGCTTCTGCATTTTTCGTACAGTGCAAATACGCGCCGCGCCTGCGCTTCGTTTGAATAGGCCTTCCAACATCCGAGGCAGCAGAAGCATTCTCCGTTGTTGCGGATGAAGCCGAGCACGTCCTCAAGCGGATAGCCGAGGAATACGCCGATTTCGTGGGGAAAGTCCGCGTGCCCACAGACGGCCCCCGCCAGCGTTTCCAGCGCCGCATCCGGCTCAAAGGCGGTATAGCCGGTTTCCGCAAGAAACGCGCGAATGTCTGCCTGCCGAAGCCGCGCCTCGAGCATGCGGGGACGGTATACGTAAACCAGCCCGTCGGTCTCCCGTTCCCGGAGAATGCGCACGCGAATTCCCTTTTCCCGCAGAAGACCATCCAGCTCTGCGGCGTTTTCCGAGAGGGATTCACTCTCCCGCGGTCGATAGGAAAACAGGCTGCCGCATTTGTGCCCGGCCAGCGTTGCCGCGCAGTGCCGAATCAGGGCTTCCTCAAAGCGTGCGCTCATGATGTTCCTCCTTTGGTTAAATATCCCTAACCATGCTTGAAAAGAAAAGGACATTTGCGTCCAATGCGGTTAAATGAATCTAACCACGAGAATCATAACAAATAGACGTCTGCTTGTCAAGAATGCAGGCAGGTTAAAATTCAATAAAAAATGAACTGGCTTACCAAACACATTGCATGGCAGGCGCAAAACCACATTGACAGCGCGGCGGGCACGTGCGATAATAAACAGTGGAAATTATAGCGTACAGGGGAATGAGCGTATGGATATTACAAAGATTGATCCCAACTTCCTGAAGGGAACCGTTTTCAGCGAAAAGGAATTCGCGTGGCATGATCCGAGAAACAAGCCGTTCGAGGTGCGCGGTCTGGCGGTATGCGAGGGCGAGCGCTTTCTTCGCCTGCCGGAGGCACTGATTCCGAGGTTCTGCGAGGGGCTGCAGGTGCTTGCGCATCATACGGCCGGCGGGCACGTGCGCTTCCGCACGGACGCACGGCGCATTGCCGTGCGCGCGAGCAGTCTGTATCCGGACAGCAGCATGAACCACATGGCACTGACGGGCAGCAAGGGTCTGGATCTATATGCGGACGGCGAATATTGCGGCACGATTCGCCCCGGCACAACCGACGAATGGTTTGAGGGCGTCTGCGAGCTGAAGAGCGGCATGAAGGATGTGGAAATCAATATGCCGCTGTACAACGGGCTTACGCATTTGCTGATTGGAGTCAGCGCGGATGCAAGACTGCTTGCGCCGCGTCCGTATCGGTTTAACGAGCCGGTGGTTTATTATGGCTCGTCCATCACGCAGGGCGGCTGTGCGTCCCGTCCCGGAAACAGTTATCAGGGCTTCCTGTCACGCTGGCTGGATGCGGATCAGGTGAACCTGGGCTTCTCGGGCAATGCCAAGGGCGAATTGGAGATGGCGGAATTCATTGCCGGCCTTCCGATGTGCGCATTTGTGTATGATTATGACCACAACGCGCCGGATGTCGAGCATCTTCGCCGGACGCACGAGCCGTTCTTCCAAACGATTCGCCGCATGCGTCCGGAGCTTCCCGTGATCTTCGTCACGAAGCCGGACGGCGATCGCGACCCGCATGGCGAGGAACGCCGCGAATTGATTTATGCGGCCTACGCGCATGCACGCGAGGCGGGAGACGCGCACGTGTGGTTTGTGGACGGACGGACGCTGTTTGGCGATGAGGATCGCGGAGACTGCACCGTGGACGGCTGCCATCCGAACGATTTGGGCTTTTATCGAATGGCGCAGGCGATTTATCCGGCGCTGAAGGAAGCGCTGTCGGTCTGAGAGCGCTGGATGGGAGAGATGGAAGCGATGGAGGCCCGCGAAGCGGAAGCAATCTTTCAAACAATCCTCGACATCGGAGTAACGATGCTGAAGGCTGGGGGCGAGGTATATCGCGTGGAGGACACGATCTGCCGCCTGATTCGCGCCTATGGCGGCGAGAAGCCGCATGTGTTCGCCATTCCGTCCCATATCGTGGCGACGGCGGAAATGGGCGGGCGTGAGCTGACGACCTCCCGGCGTGCGCCGGACGTGAACATCAATCTGGAAATGCTCGACCGTGTAAACGATCTGGCGCGGCGCGCGTGCCGGGAAACGCCGGATGCGGAAACGATGCGCGCGCGGCTGAATGCGGCGATGGCGGCACCGACCTATACGCAGCCGCAGAAGGTGTTCATCTATGCGCTGGTTGCATTTTCGTTCACGATTATCTTCGGCGGAAATTTGGCAGACGCGGTCGTGAGCGCGCTGATCGGCATTGTGATGCTGTTCTGCGCACGGCTTACGCATACGCTGGGCGGGAACACGCTGTTTAACGATATTCTGAGCGCGGCTGTGGCCGCGGCGCTTGCGGTAACGTCGGTTCGGCTGGGACTGGCTGCCGATGCGGACAAGATCATCATCGGAAACGTGATGCTGCTGATTCCCGGGGTTGAGCTGGTCAACGGCATGCGCGACTTCATTGCCGGAGATATTCAGGCTGGCCTGATGCATGTGGCCGAGGCGCTGTTTCTTGCCATAGGCATTGCACTGGGCGCGGCAGGCGTGCTCACGATTCTGGGAGGTGCGGCATGATGAAGGAGTGGCCGATTCCCATCGTCGCCGCGGCGCTCGGAAGCCTGAGCTTCGCCATGTTTTTCGGCGTGCGCTCCCGGAAGCTGTGGTTTTCGGCGCTGGGCGGCGCGCTGAACTGGGGGCTGTATTTGCTCGCAATGAAGGAAATGGGACTGCCTGAAACGATGGCCTATGCGCTGGGCGCGGCGGCCGGCACGCTGTATGCGGAAATCCTCGCGCGAATCATAAAAACCCCGGTCACCATATTCCTCATCACATCCGTGATTCCGATGGTGCCCGGGGGAGCGCTGTACTATACGATGCTGGGGCTTTTACAGGGCGACAAGGCAACGTTCGTGGAAAGAGGACTATACACGCTGTCGGCGGCAGGCGCAATGGCGTTGGGCATCTTTGCCGCCACGATGCTGTTTCGACTGCTGTTTACCGCCGGACGCGCCCTGTGCTCCGCCATGCGAAGGACTCACTGAACGATCGGCATTTCGACCGAGCGGGCCATCTTCATAATCTGCGACTCGAGACTGATGGTAATATCGGTCTCGAGCTGTTTTTGGAATTGAGGGGAATCCATACTGCTCAGAAGCGCCGACTCAATGGCCTTTCGCTGCCGCGGCGAGGAAAGACTCTTTCGGAAGGACAGGCACAGCACCTTTCGCGTGAACAGCGGAAGGTTTGCCCGGCTAACCGCGCCTACGACTGCCTTTTTGCTAAAATAGGCTACGAGCAGGCCAATCAGTGCGCCGAGCAGGATACCGACGGGGCCTTCCATCAGAAGCACTACGCCGCCGCCGCCGCAAAGGGTCGCGGTGACGCAGCCGGTGATGACGTAGATCAGCGTGGCTGCGGCCGGGCTTTCCAGCATGAGGTTCATTTTATCGGGGCCGATCAGCGAGCGTACGCCGGTAAGCGACATGCTCTGCCGGTCAACGTCATGGCGGATGCAGATTTCATCCAGCCGCGGCTGAAGACGCTGAAACAGGTTTTTCAGCCATTCGTTGATGGCCGGCTTGATTTCCGGAATATCGTCAAGGTTTCGAACCAGCGCGTCGGTGCGTTCGATAATCGGCGCGTCCATCTTCTCAATGGATTCAAGCTCGCCGCGCTTCCATTCGTCCAGCACGTTCAGCACTACGTCATGCAGGATGCGGCCGGAGAGAATGGAGGCCAGCGGAACGGTGAGCCATTTAAGCGACGAAGCAATTTCGCGCGCAATATCGCCGCTCTGAAAGTAGGCCTCGACGTCCTTGGAAAATGCGTCCAGCCGGTCGTCCACGCGCGCGGCGTAAGCGAGGCCCTTTGCGATGGAGTATTCCGGCTCCGGGCACAGCACGACCTGCGCATTCGGGAACTGTGCGGCGCATGCCTCGCGGAAGAAGCGCATGCGCGACGCGCCGCCGGTCAGAATCACGAGCTTCGGCGGGTTTTGCGCCGTGGACTGCTCCGCGTGACGCAGAAGGTCGCTCAGGGCTTCGCCGAATGTCGCGCCCTTCAGCTCATCCATGGGTGTGGAGAGGATTTCGCGCATAATCTCCTCGTTCAGCTCGAATTTCACCTTCACGGGCAGGTCATAGTATACCGTTTCGGACGCGACGCAGGGTGTTCGAAGCCACTCGTCCTCATCAAGGAAATATTGCTCCTTTAAGCGGCGCGCGGCGATTTCCAGCCGGTTCTTCCACGAAAGAGACTCGCGGAACACGGTCTCCAGTTCTTCGCGATGCTTGCTCGCCGCCACCGCGCGGCGCAGCATGCAGGCCTCAATCAGGCCGCCGCCGAGGGACACGTCGCCAAACGTGCCGATGGCGGATTCACGCCCATTCACGATATAGGCAAAGTCGGTCGTGGACGAGCCGATGTCGATGACCAGCGTCGTCTGGTCGAGCAGCTCGGGCGCAACCTTCAATTCATGCGCGTAGCGGGCATAGAAGAACGCGGCGCGCGATTCGGACACGATGTGCACGTCGCCAAGTCCCGCGCGCCTCATGATTTCGCAGTAGCGCGCGCGGTCGTTTTCCTTCCAGCCTGCGGGACAGCCGACGGCGATGTATACGTCTCCGTCAAAGAAATCGTCCGCCTCCTCCGAAAGCGCCGTGCGAAGGCCATGGGCAAAGCGCTCAATATCGCGCTCAGCGTCCATGGTATTCAGATAACGGCTCTTGAAGCGGGAACGCAAATGCACGACCTTACGGTCGAGCAGCGCCTTCTCGCCGATGCGCACCTCCGTACCGGCCATGCCGACGACGGACAGGATGGAGCCGCGTCCGTCAATCGGCTGAATCACGGGCTCAATTACGCTGTCTTCTGCCAGACAGGCGACTGCGCTTTCACCGTCGCCAATGTCAATGCCAATGTACTTCATTCGTTCGTATCCTCCGAGGCTTCTTCAAGCTGCACGATGGCCATGCCGCGCGACACTAGCCGGTCGCCCTTCAGCACCGCAGGCGCAATGGTGCGTGCGGCGCGCTTCGTCGGCATGATGTCAAAATACGCATCGTTCGAGCCGTCGTATTCCAAAAACGTGTAGCCCCTTGAAATGGTCAGCGCCGTGATGGCGGTCATCAGCTCGTCCGGCACGGCGTCCGGATCCTCGCGCTTCAAGGTTACGGCTAAGGTAATCAGCGCAAGCACGCCCTCATCGTCGCTTCCGCCGGCGGCGGGCAGGCTCAGGAAGGCCTCAAGGTCGCGGTCAATGGCCTCCATGCGCCGCTCGGCAAGGCGGAAAAGCGCGTCTCCGTCCACGGTTTGAGAGACCTTGATTTCCGGCTTTTTTCGGGGCAGGAAGGCCGCAATCGCCGTGAGAATTGCGCCGATCGCAGCCAAAAACGCCGTCAGCAGGTCGGCATTCTTCCATGCGGAGACTGTTGCCCCTGCGGTAATGAGGAGCGCGCACAGGCCAAAGACCAGCGGCGTCGGAAATCCTTTGGCGCGCTTTACCTTTACGTCGGGCGGATTTACCGTAGAGAGTGCGGAAATCAACCCAGCCTCATGGGAAAACAGGATGCTGCCCAGCTGCCGGGCGATGGAATCGTCCAGCTGCGAAAGCGTCAGCTGCTGGGTGTCGGCAATCATTTTCTTCAGGGCGTCCGCAGCCGATGCGGCGTCCTCATAGGGCTTCGAGGGGCGGTTTTCCATCAGCGCCCGAAAGTGTTCTGCGGCAAGCGGCATGGAGTCGCTCACTCCCTTCGTTATTTACTGCCCTTAATCAGGGCGCGAATGTCGTCCTCCGTCTCGTTTTCGCGCAGGCGGCGGGTAATCAGGATGAAGCGCTCGTCATCCTCGTTGTAGGAGCAGGTTACGAGCGAGAGAAGCTGGTCGTTTGCGTCGGCTCCGACGGTGGTGACGTACAGCGCGCGCTCCTGAATGGCGTACAGGAAGGAATTGAAGCTGGCGTCGCCAAAGAAGAACGTGCGAATGTTGAACGACGGCGTCATGGTTTCCTTCGCGGGCAGGCGCATGGCGGCAAGCACGACGTAGGTTCCGGTTTCGTAGATCGTGTCAAAGTAGATAAACGGATTGCGCGCGGCATACTTGATCGTGGAATACTGGGTGAGCCGCGCGAACATTGTGCCGTTTTTCATGTTGTGACCATACAGGATCATGTGCTGATCCTGCGGCCAGATTTCGTTGGCCTCGTCCATGAAGACGGCGCCGGATTTACGCGTTTCGCCGTAGAAATCATGGGTGAGGTAGTATTCGTTGTCACGCTGAAGCACAAATTGATCAATCGCCGTGTGCTCGGTGTCGGTCGGAATGTACAGGCGGCCGACCAGATCGGGGTTCAGGCTGTGCAGCCCCACGAGTTCCTTGCGAATTTCTGCCGGCGGCGTGGGATAGGTGAGAATCTGCGCGTCACTGCTGACGGTCGTCTGCGGGGTGGGCGCAGCGGAGGGCTGCGCGGACGCGGTTGGCTCCGCCGTGACCATCAGCGCATGCAGCTGTGCGTTCAGCGCTTCCGTTTCGCTTCTTTCGCGATAGAATTTCACGATATACACTGCGGCGAGCACGACCAGCGCGAGCATGGCAAGCAGAGCCGCGCGATAAAGCCATGTGCCGCGGGCGTTTGCGGGATGTCGAGACCTCTTTTTTTCGGGCATGTCTGTGCCTCCGTACGTAGTGTTCTCATTCATTATAACGCAAAACCGCGCGTTTCGCAATCCCTTGCCGAAAGGATGCGCAAGGTCTACCGGCGGGTATGGTCACATAGACTGGGGCAGAATTTGAAAGAAAGCGGGAGGCGTTCCATGGATCAGAAGAATCTGTATCGGGATATCGCCGGACGCTGCGAAGGCGATATTTACATCGGCGTCGTGGGTCCGGTGCGAACGGGGAAGTCCACCTTCATCAAAAGGTTCATGGAGCTGCTGGTGCTTCCCAATATTGAAAACGCGGATCGCCGGGCGCGGGTGCAGGATGAGCTGCCCGTGAGCGGAGCGGGACGCACGATTACGACCACGGAGCCGAAGTTTGTGCCCAACGAGGCAGCCGAGGTGCGGCTGCGCGATCAGGCGTCGTTCCGCGTGCGGCTGGTGGACTGCGTGGGCTATCTGGCCGACGGCGCGCTGGGGCTGAATGAGGGCGAGACGGCGCGCATGGTTCGCACGCCGTGGTTCGATTATGATATTCCCTTTGA
>CAZMGO010000011.1:14357-28879 GCA_964565845.1 uncultured Oscillospiraceae bacterium
CTGACCGAGCTTCGCATGGATGTGCCCGCGTGGCTGGGCGCGCTGGATGAGGATCATTATCTCGTTACGGGCGTCATGGAGCAGGTGCGGCGCGCCGCCGCGCAGATGTCCCGGGTGAGAGACTATGAAAAGCTGGCTTCTGCGGCAAAGGAAGCGGAGGCGGTGGAGGACGTGCGCGTTGCCTCCGTGAAGCTGAACGAGGGCGCGGTGGAGTTGAAGGCCGATTTAAAGGACGGCCTGTTCTTCCGCGTGCTGGGCGAGGCCAGCGGGCAGAACGTGGAGGGAGAGGAGCATCTGCTCAAGCTGATGAAGGAGCTTGTGGACGCGCGCCGGGAGTACGACCGCGTGAAGGATGCGCTTCAGAGCGTGCGCGAGACGGGCTATGGGCTGGTGCCGCCGGAGATGGACGAACTGACGCTGGAGGAGCCGCAGCTGGTGAAGCAGGGCTCACGCTTCGGCGTGCGGCTGAAGGCGGGCGCGCCCAGCCTGCACATGATCCGCGTGGACATTCAAACGGAGGTCAGCCCGATCGTCGGCACGGAAAAGCAGAGCGAGGAGCTGGTGAAATCGCTTCTGAGCAATTTTGAGGGTGATCCCAAGAGCCTGTGGGAAACGGAGATTTTCGGTCGTTCGCTGAGCGAGCTGGTGAAGGAGGGGCTGGCAGGAAAGCTGATGCGCATGCCGGATGACGTTCGGAGCAAGGTGCAGCAGTCGCTTGCCAAGATTATCAATGAGGGGAGCGGGGGCATGATCTGCATCCTGCTGTAAAATGGAGAGAACCGGCGGTTGACTTCCGGGAGAACCTTTCGTATAATGAACACATACGAGAGGGGGCTGGAGGTATGCCGCCGGTATCGCTTTTGATTAAACCGGCCTCGGGACATTGCCAGTACCGATGCCGGTATTGCTTTTATGCCGACGAAATGGCGCGCCGCAGCGAGGGCGTGCGCGGCATAATGACGCGGGATACGCTGAAAATGCTCGTGCGCCGGGCGTTTGCTGCGGCGGATGACGGCGCGGCGTTTTCCTTTCAGGGCGGAGAGCCGACGCTGGCAGGGCTGGAGTTTTTCCGGGAGCTGATTCGGCTTCAGAAATCCTACGCGGGCGGACGAGCCGTGTATAATTCCATCCAGACAAACGGCGGCAGGATCGACGACGAATGGGCGGCCTTTTTCCGCGAAAATCAGTTTCTGGTGGGCCTGTCGATGGACGGGAACGAGGAAATGCATAACCTGTACCGTCGGGATGCGGACGGCGCGGGCACGTTCGAGCGTACGGTGCGCGCGGCGGAGACGCTGGCCGCGCATGGGGTGGACTTCAACATCTTGTGCGTGGTCAACAGGGATGTATGTGCCCGCCCGGCGGAAGTCTATGAGGCACTTAAGCGCTATCGCTTTTTGCAGTTTATTCCCTGTCTGGATGGACTGGAGGCGGGCGCGCCGTCGTTTGCGCCGGACGCGATTTCCTATGGCCGTTTTCTCATCGAAACCTTTGACCGCTACGAGCGGGACTACCGAAGGGGGCAGTATGTGAGCGTGCGCACGTTTGACAACTACGTGCAGATGCTGCTGGGCCGCCCGCCGGAATGCTGCTCAATGGCGGGACGGTGCACCTGCTCGTTTACCGTGGAGTCGGACGGAAGCGTGTATCCGTGCGATTTTTATGCGGTGGACGAGTGGAGGCTGGGGAACGTGAACTCGGACGGATTTGGGAAAATGGCAGCCTCGGAAACGGCAAGGCGATTTGTCGAAGCGTCGATTCCGCTGGATGACGCCTGCATAAGCTGCGACGCGCTGCCCCTGTGCCGCGGCGGCTGCCGCCGGGAGCGCGAGCCGTTTATCGGCGGCAAGCCGTCACTCGATCGGTATTGCGAGGGCTATAAGCTGTTTTTCCGCGAACGCATGGGCGCGCTGCAGCGTCTTGCGGCGCACGTGCGGGCACGGCGGCGGATGTGAAAGCGCTTTACAAAGGGTGCTCCCCGGCAGGATGCGCGGATTTTGACAACCGCGGGGCTTATTTGATGAAATCCGCGCCGGAATTTCCGCAGAACGTTGCAATGCGGATTTCGCAAAGGTATAATAAACTTAACCCGATAAAAGGATACAGGGAGGATGAGCAACATGATGAAGCTGGGTATCAATACGGTTTTGTTCAAGGCCTTCGACGTGAAGACCGCGCTGAAGGCGATCAAGCTGGCGGGCTATGACGGGGCTGAGCTTTCCGCGATTCAGGGCATGTGCGAGCATTTGGTGCTGGACGCATGGGAGACGCAGGCTCCGCTGGTGAAGGCTGCCGCAAAGGAAGCCGGCGTCGAGCTTCTGAGCATGGAGGTAGCCTCTCTTGACGAGGAAAGACTGGAAAAGGCGTTCAAGGCCGCGCAGTATCTGGGCATTCCGGTTGTAAACGTCGGCCCCGGCGGCAAGATGGATGACGAGGAAACCTTCAAAACCTCGATTGAAACGCTGACCGCGCGCGCAGAGATGGCGGCTAAATACGGCGTGAAGCTGTGCTGCAAGGCGCACGTCGGCTGCGCGATTTATTCAACGCCCACCACGCTGCGCGCCATGGAGCTGATTTCGTCCGATTCCTTTGGCGTCGATATGGATCCCAGCCATATTCATCGTGCCGGTGAAAAGCCCGAGGAGGCGCTGGCCTCCGTCGTGAGCCGCATGGGTCACGTACATATCCGCGACTGCGTGGGCCCCGGCCCGAACCCCGGAACGCCCGCAAATCAGGCCTGCGGCCGCGGCGAAATCAATCTGTACGGCTACTTCAAGGCGCTCGTTGATGCGGGCTACGAGGGTCCCGTGTGTCTGGAGGTTATCGGCCCCGAGCAGACCCTGCAGCAGGCGCAGGCCATAGCGTCCGAAAGCTACGGCTATATGAACGCGATTCTCAAGATTCTGAACGCCCGATAAGCGATCGATGAAGGAGGAGCCTAAGCCATGATTAAGGTAGGCATTTGCGGCTTTGCGCACGGCCATGTGTTTTCCTTCACGAAGGAATGGCTGCGCGCGCCCGAGAAATACGACATTGCCGTGACCGGCGCGTGGGATCATGATTCGAACCGGCTGCATGAGTCGCTGGAAAAGAACTACCCCGGCGTGGATATTCGCGCGTATGCGTCGCTGGACGAGCTTCTGAAAAGCGACATCGACGCCGTTGTTGTTACCAGTGAAACCGCGTATCACTGCGACATCTGCGAAAGGGCGGCGAAGGCGAAAAAGAACATCATTCTCTATAAGCCCATGGCGCTGCATATGGCCGAGGCCGACCGCATTGTAAAGGCGGTCGAGGAAAACGGCGTGCGCCTGACGATGGGCTGGCAGATGCGCGCGGACAAGCAGAACGCCCGCATCCGCGAAATCGCGCAGAACGAGGAGCTGGGCAAGGTATGCCTGTTCCGCCGCCGCCATGGTCTGGCGACGCACACGTGGGCGAACTTCGAAAGCACGTGGCATGTGAACCCGGTGATGAACCGCGATATTTTCGCCGACGATTCCGCGCACCCGATTAACCTGATGCAGTGGATTTTCGGCATGCCGGAGACGGTATCCTGCGAAATGTCCACGATGGTCAATCCGCGGATTCCCAACGACAACGGCGTGGCGCTTTTCAAATATGAAAACGGCATGATTGCCGAGATCAGCTGCTCGTTTACTACCAGCGCCGTGGAGATTACCACGGAAATGTACTGCGAGGGCGGCAGCGTACAGCAGTATTTCGGCGACGCGCCCTCCACGCGTCTGCCGCGCGGCGAAAAGCAGCCCGGTCTTGTGTGGTTTAAGGAGGGCGACAAGTGCTGGACGGATTCCGGCATTCCGTCCCCGGAGAGTCACGGTCAGCGCCTTGTGGATCAGGCGGAGCCGATGGCACGCTTCCTGCACGGTGACGCGCCGCTGTGTGACGCGCGGGAGGGCAGAGATACGCTTCGTCTGGTGCTCGCCTGCTATTTGTCCGCAAGAGAGGGAAAGCGCGTAAGCGTATACGACGAGAGAATCAACGAACTGTAATAAAAGAGAGGGGAACACGAGCATGTCAAAGAAACAACCGAACCTTCTGTTCTTCGGAATCGACAGCCTGCGCCGCGACCACATGAGCCACTACGGCTATGGCCGCCTGACCACCCCCAACATTTCCAAGTATGCGGAGCGCGGCATCACGTTTGAAAGCTGCTTCTCCGCGCACATCCCCACCACGCCCGGCTATTCCAGCATGCTCACCGGCCACGACGTGTTCGGTACCGGCGTCGTTGCGCTGGGACAGACCCAAATTGTGGACGGCGTTCCGGTGCTGGCCGAAATGCTGCATGATCGCGGCTACGAGACCACCTGCATCGGCTTCAAGGGCAATGCGGCCGGACGCGGCTACGACAATTACCTGAGCTTTGCCGGCTGGGGTCCCGACCATGACGATGGCCGCGCGCACAAGGCCGAAAACTGCAACGACGTCGCCATTCCGGAGCTGGAGCGTTTGGCTGCGGGCGACAAGCCGTTTTTCCTGTTCATTCGCCACATGGATCCGCACTCCCCGTATCTGGCGCCCGCTCCGTTCAAGGACATGTTCTTCCAGGGCGACGCGTTTGATCCCGAGGACAAGCGCATGCAGAAGGTGTACGACTTCAAGCCCTTCGGCGATTACATCGGCTCATGGGTGCCCAAGGGATGCACGAACCCGGATTACGTGATTGCGCAGTACGATTCCGCCGTGGCCTATATGGACAACTGCATCCAGCAGGTGCTGGAGAAGCTGCACGCGCTGAAGCTGGAGGAGGATACCATCGTTGTGTTCGTCTCCGACCACGGCGAGACGCTGTATGATCACGACTGCTATTTCGATCATCACGGCATGTACGAGCCCACGCTGGTGGTTCCGTTCATCGTGGTTTGGAAGGATCATCTGCCGTCCTGCGTGCGCATCAAGGATTACATGCAGCTCAAGGACGTTACGCCCACGCTGCTGGACATCATGGGCATTGACACCGGCCTGCCCTTCGAGGGCCGCAGCATGATGCCGCTGGTCTACGGCGGCGAGCGCGAGCCGGAGCCGGAATTCTACATCACCGAGGATACATGGATGCGTAAGCACGGCTGGCGCACGCCGGAATGGAAACTGATCGTATCCAAGGAGCCGGACTTCCACTTTAAGCCCATGATTGAGCTGTACAATCTGGTCAAGGATCCCGAGGAGAACTACAACGTGGCCGACGAGAATCCCGAGGTTGTTGAGATGCTCAAAAAGCGCATGGACGCGTGGATTGAGAAGCGCGTGAAGGAAACCGGCCGTCCCAATCCGATCGACGTGAACTTCCTCAAGGACGGCAAGCCCTTCGCCTCCTCACAGGAGGCCTATGAAGGCAAGTACATCGGCGGCATCGCGGACGCGGTGAAGCTGCAGAAGAAGGATTAAGCCTATGCTGAGAGTATGCGTTATCGGTCTTGGCCATATCGGCAATCTGCATGCGCGCATCTACCAGGAGGATGACATGGTGGAGCTGGTCGGCGTATGCGACGTGAATCGCGAGCGCGCCGACGCCGCAGCGAAGAAGTTCGATGTGCCGTGCTATTACGATGCTCCCACGATGCTGAGGGAGCTGAAGCCGGATCTGGTATCCGTCGCGACCGGCGGCTACGAGTATTCGTCCGATCACTTCGTTCCCACCATTCAGGCGCTGGAGGCAGGCTGCCATGTGCTCACCGAGAAGCCCATCAGCAATGTGATTGAGCACGGCAGGATTATGGTTGAAACGGCAAAGCGCCTGAACCGCTGCTTCGCCGTCGATTTCAACCACCGCTTTACGCCTGCCGCGCGCGCCGCGAAGAAATGGCAGGACGAGGGTCTGCTGGGCGATCTGTTGTTCTGCAACATGGCGCTGTGGATCGGCAAGCCGCAGGACTTCGACAGTCCCTACTATCATCTGAAGGCGCTGAATCCGCATTCCTGCGAGATTATCCGCTATTTCATGGGCGACGTGGAGGCGGTGCAGTGCTTTGCGATGAAGTCTCCGGGACGCAGCATTTGGTCGACGGCGAGCGTCAACATGAAGTTCAAAAACGGCGCGGTCGGGCATCTGACCAGCTCCTACGACATTGCCCGCGGTCATCCGATGGAAAGATGCGAGGTTGCCGGTCTGAAGGGACGATTGGTGTTTGAGGACATGTGGCGCGAGGCGACGCTGTATCCTGCAGGCAACCCGGAAAAGCGCGTGTACACCAATCCGGTGTTCGGCGGCTATGCCAACTTTGACGATACCTTCCGCGACCGTATCCGTTCGTTTGTGCGGCAGGTGGCGGCGGGTGTGAAGCCCGAGGACATCGACGGCAGCGGTCTTCAGGGACTCAAGGCGCAGATGATTATCCATGCGGCCATCGAATCCCTCGATACCGGACGGATTGTGTATCTGGACGAAATGTTCCCCAATTATATCTGACGAAGGGAGGCGGGCGGATGCTGGATACGGTGCTTCGGTTTCAGGATCATGCCTACGCATCTGCGCCGGGCATTGTCGTGCTTGACCAGAGCCAGACGCGCATCAGCCCGCATGCCCATGCGTTCTACGAATTCGTATACATCCGCGAGGGCTTCTGCCTTCACAGAACCGACGAGCAGACGGCGCTGGTTATGGAGGGCGACTGCTTTCTAATCACGCCGGGCAACAACCACAGCTATATCGGTTCGCGCGTGGTGCAGCTGTATAACTTTCTGTTTCTGGAGGAGGCGTTTCAGAGGCTTCGGCATGAGCCGGTGTTTCAAACGATTTTCTCCATGGACAGCCGGAAATGGGATTCCGTGAAGGTGCATCTGGATTTGAACGAGCAAAAGCGCCTGTCCCGGCTTCTGCGCGGAATGATTGAGGATCAAAGGGCGCAGGAAATGGGCTGGAAAACGCGCATCCTGTGTCAGGGCACATGCGTGCTGATCGATTACGCGCGGGCACTGGAAAGGCGCGGGCAGGTGGAAAGCGACGGCGGCAGCTATCCGAACTATGTGGAAAAGGCGCTGGAAATCGTCGGCAAGCGCTATTCGGACAGTGAGCTGACCGTGGCGGCGATTGCCGCCGAGGCGGGCGTAACGCCGGACTACCTGTCCAGACAGTTTCGCACGATCACCGGCGTGGGCGTTCAGGAATACCTTCGCCGCTGTCGGTTCGCGCGCGCGGCCGACATGCTGGCCTCGGGCGCGTCGGTATCCGACACGGCGAAGCGCGTGGGGTTTGCAAGCCTGAGCCATTTCTCACGCGAGTTTAAGAAGGAGCTGGGCGTGGCCCCGTCCGGGTACGCCCGCATCAATGACGAAAAACAGGAATGACAGGGGAGGTACCATCATGAAACTGAAGTGCGCAGTCGTCGGTATGGGCGGCATTGGCAACACGCATGCGACGTGCTATCACGAGAACGAGCTTTCCGAGTTGGTCGCGGTATGCGATCTGGTGAAGGAAAAGGCGGACGCGGCAGCGGAAAAATTCGGTGTGCGCGCGTTCTATGACGAAGAGGAAATGCTCAAGGCGATGCCGGAAATCGACATCGTGTCCATTACCACCTCCGGTTACGATAACGGCTCCATGCACTACGAGCCTGCCATGCTGGCGCTGAGCTACGGCAAGAACGTGCTGGTTGAGAAGCCTATCTGCGCGGACATCAACGACGCGCGTGAGCTGGTTCGCTATGCCGCGAAGCAGAAGGTATATCTTGGCTGCGACCTGAACCACTACTTCTCCGGCCCCGCGTTCGCGGCGGACGAGCTGATGAAGAACGGCGGCGTGGGCGAGCTGGTGTATTGCATCCACAAGGTCGGCTTCAACGGCTCCGAGCTGAAATACGGCGGCCCCGGCGCGCCCCGCTGGCAGACGCCCTACAGCCACCTGAAGGCCTTCTGCGCGCATCCGTTCAGTGTTATGCGCCACTTCTGCGGCGACATCGTGGGCGTGCAGGCGTTCCTGTCCAAGCCCGGCGTGCGCGCGACCGCGTGCGACCCGATGCTGTCCATCAATTCCATTCACGTGCGCTTTGCCAACGGCGGCGTGGGCTATCTGATTAGTCAGCGCGGAGACGCGATGTTCGGTCTGGGCGGCTGGTGGAGCTATGAGCATGCCGGCACGAAGGGCACCTTCTGCATTGAAAACTGCGTGGAGAAGCTGCACTACTGGAACATCAACGAGGTCGAGAATCCCGGCATGGCTTCACCCACGCCCAAGACCACCGATTTCGGCGTGAAGGAGTTCGGCTCCACGTTCCCGATCCGCATCAACGCCTTCCTCGAGGATATTGCCAACAAGGTGCCGCGCGAATATCTGCGTGCCTCCGGCCGCGACGCGCTCGCCACGCTGGAATACACCTTCGCCGCGATGAAGAGCTACGAGAACGGCGGCGTTTTGGTCGTGCCCGAGCTGCTGCCCGCCTTCCATGGCGATATCAGCCGCATTTGATGACATGAATATTCTGCTGATCAATGCCGACCAGCTTCGGCATGACTGCGTGGGCTATCGGGGACTTCGGGGCGTAAAAACCCCGAACCTCGACGCGCTCGCGAGAGAAAGCGTCGTGTTTGAGGATGCGTATACGCCGCTGCCGGTGTGTTCGCCGGCGCGGCAGGCGCTTTTGTGCGGCCGTCGCCCGGATTCCATCGGTGCGCAGTGGAATTATGATTTCATGCCTACGCCGGAGCTGGATCCGTCCATTTGCTGGCCGGGAGAGCTGAAGCGGAACGGATGGAATACCGGCTATATCGGAAGATTTCACGTGTCGCCCACTCGCACGCCCGCGGATTTCGGCTATCAGTCCGTTGTGCGTTTGAGCGAATATCGCGCCTTCGCGGCGGAGAAATATCCGAACGCGAAGTATGAGGGCAGCTGGCTGGGCTGCGAAAGCCCCATTCCGGTGGAGGATTCCGAGACGCATTGGCTGGCCGGGCGCGCGGGGGAGATGATTCGCTTGTTCGCCGCCGAGGGCAAGCCGTGGCATCTGTGGGTGGACTATGAGGTTCCGCATCTGCCATGCCGTCCCTCCGCGCCGTTCTCCCGCATGTACAATCCGGACGATATCGAGCCGTGGGACGGCTGGGGCGACGAATTCCATTTGAAGCCGTATATTCACAGGCAGCAGACGCTGAGCTGGGATACGGCGAAGTATGAATGGAAGGACTTCCAGCCCATGGTGGCGCGCTATTATGGGTGGATTACGCAGCTGGATGACGCGATTGGGCGCATTCTGGCGGCGCTAAAGGAAAGCGGGCAATATGACGACACGGCGATTCTCTTCACGTCCGACCATGGCGACATGTGCGCCAGCCATTCGATGCTGGACAAGCACTATGTGCTGTACGACGACATTATCCGCATTCCGCTGGTGGCGAAGATTCCCGGTGCGGAGTCGCGGGTAAGCCGTGAGCTCGTGATGAATTGTCTGGATATTCCCGCATCCATTCGCAAATGGGCAGGCCTGCCGGAGGAGCCGATGCATCACGGACGGCCTCTGCCGGAAACGGCGGAGGAGGAGCCGGGTGCGCAGGACGTACTTGTAACCTCCAACGGTCAGCAGTTTGGCCTGTATACGACGCGCGCCCTTCGGACGCGCACGCACAAATACGTGTGGAATCTGACGGACATTGACGAGCTATATGACCTGACGCTCGATCCCGGCGAGAAGTGCAACCGAATTGCCGATCCCGCGTATGCGGAGCTTCTGAAGGCCATGCGTGAGCGTCTGTACGAACGATTGAACGAGACGGGCGATCGCTTTGTGAACAGCCAATGGATGAAGCGCCAGCTGCTCGAGGGCGAAAAGCACGTTCCGAAGGAGCGTATTTAACCAAGGAGGCACCAATGAAAAAACTGCTTGCGATTCTTGCGGCTCTTGCCCTTGTGCTTTCCGGGATTTCTGCCGTGGCCGAGGATGAGAAGGTAACCCTGAGCTTCCTGCGCATTGGCAACGACGAGGCCGAGCGTGCCTTCTGGCAGTGGGCGATTGAGGCGTTTGAAAAGGATAATCCCGACGTTCACATTGCTTATGAGGAAGCGCCCATCGGCGACTCCATGGACACCGTGCTTAATACTCGCTTCGCGTCCGGCGAGGGCGTGGATCTGATTGGCCACGGCATTCTCTCCGTCGCGCAGCGCGTCGAGGCAAAACAGTATAGGGCGATTGACGAGTATTTTGAAGGCTGGGAGGGCAAGGATGATCTCATGGCTTCCGTGCTCGCCAACGGCACCTATAACGGACACGTGTACGGCCTTGGCTATTCCGTTACGCCCTACGTGTTCGCCTACCGCACCGACCTGTTCGAGGAAGCCGGCATTGACGTGCCCACTACGTGGGAGGATTTGGCCGACGCAGCCCGTGAGCTGACGAGGAAAAACGATAACGGCGAGGTGGAATTTGCAGGCTTCTGCTATCCGCAGACCGGCGGAAACCTGGTTGAGCTGGATGTGTTTGTATACGGAAACGGCGGCCAGTACATCGTTGACGATGAGCCGACGTTTGCGGAGAACGAGGCGCTCTCCGGCGCGCTCGCCTTCCTGCGCGAGCTGATTCCGGAGGTGAGCCTGACGTATTCCAGCAGCGAGGTGAATCCGTTCGTGTCCGGCTCCGCCGCCATGACTCTGATTAATAACGCCGCGCTGACCACCATGCTTAACAATCCTGAGTATGAAGGCAAGGTCGGCATAGCGCTGCCTCCGAACAACGGTACGAAGGCTTCCTTCTGCGGCTGCAACATGCTGTTTATCGGCGCTACGTGCCAGCATCCGGACGAGGCGTTCAGCTTTATTGCTTTCGTGCTTTCTAAAGAGGCGACTCTCAAGCGCGCGGAAATCGCGAAGATTCCCGTGACCCGCACGTCTCTGGTCGAGGCGTATGCCGAGATGGATCCCATGAACTATGCCCGCAGCCAGTGCGTCACATACGGTACCGGCATGCCGCGCGTAACGTGGTCTACCGGCTTTCAGGCCGTGCGCAATGAGCTGAGCCAGAACGTCGTGTTCGGCGATATGGACATTGCCGAGGCACTTGACAAGGCGCAGACGGACATTGAATTCCGTATCAACGGCTGATAAGAAGCGTCCCGGAGGGGAAACACTCTCCCTCCGGGGCTTTCGGGGGATTTTCAGGTGAAAAGAACGCGTATACAGGGAATGAAACGCTCGGATGCAACGGCGGCATTTTTGATGCTGGCGCCGTTTCTTTTGTTTTTTCTGACATTTGTGATTTATCCGGCCTTCAAAAACATTTGGTACTCCTTCACAAGCTACAATCTGGACACGGACACGTGGGTGGGGCTGAAAAACTATCTGCGTCTGCCGAAGGACGATGTGTTTGTGAAGGCGTGCGTCAACACCTGCATTTACGCGTTTGTGAGCGTATGCGCCCTGACCATTCTGGGATTTTTGACGGCAGCGCTGCTGAACCGTTCCGCGGGCGCGGTCAAGTGGGTTCGAATGCTTCTGATCTTTCCGTATGCAACGTCGATGGCGGCGGTATCGATGATTTGGCTGATGATGTTCGACCCGAACCACGGCTTTCTCAACAAGCTTCTGCACTTTCTGGGTGCAGGCGGGCGAAGCTGGCTGTTTGACAAAAATCTTGCGCTCGGCTGTTTGATTTTTGTGAATGTGTGGAAGAACATTGGCTATTGCATGCTGATTTATCTGGCCGGCATCAATTCAATTCCAGTGGAGCTGTACGAGGCGGCGACGGTGGACGGTGCGGGCGAGCTGACGCGGCTTTTCAAAATCACGCTTCCAATGGTGCGGCCCGTGGCGTTTTTTGTGCTGATTACTACGATGGTGGACGCATTCAAGACCTTTGAACAGGTGCAAATCATGACGCGCGGAGACCCTGTATATGCCACGACGACGATCGTTCACCAGATTTATCAGCAGGGCTTCAGCGAATTTCGCATGGGGTACGCTTCGGCGATGGCCGTGGCGCTTTTGCTGATTGTGATGCTGCTTACGCTGCTGAACTTCCGCATGAACCGAACCGGGGAAAGCGAGGTGAGCCGCGGATGAAGAGAACGCGCGGAGACCGGGTGTTTCGTCTGGTGTCGCTGTTTTTGATGCTGGTTCTGTGCCTGCTGGTGGCATTTCCGCTGTTCATGACTGTGTCCGTGTCGCTTCAGACGATGAACGAGATTTACGCCTCTGACCCGGTGCTTCTTCCGGCAAAGCTGCAGTTTGAAAACTATCGCGTTGCCATGCAAAGCGGCAGCTGGGGACGATATTTTCTGAACAGCGCCTATGTGACGGTGGTCACGGTGCTTATATCGCTGGTAATCAACTCAATGTCCGGCTATGTGTTTGCGCGCATTCCGTTTCGCGGAAGGGATGCGCTGTTTCTGCTGATTCTGCTTGGCATGATGATTCCCACGCAGGTAACGCTGATTCCCGTGTTTACGCTGCTTAAGAGGATGCGCTTCTGGGGCGGCTCGTCCGGCCTGATTAATACCTATGCGGGCCTCATTCTTCCCTTTATCGCCGGCTCGTTCGGCGTGTTCCTTACACGGCAGTTCTACGTTGGCTTCCCGCAGGAGCTGGACGACGCGGCGATGATGGATGGCTGCGGACGCTTCGGCACGTATCTGCGCGTATATCTGCCGCTCAGCGGGCCGGTGCTGGCGTCGTTGGGCGTTCTGAAATTCACGGGCACGTGGAATGAGTACACGTGGCCGCTGGTCGCTACGAGCGGCGACGCGATGAAGACCGTACAGGTTGCGCTGACGGGCTTTCGCGACGAGGGCGAGATCTACTGGAATCTTTTGATGGCGGCGACGCTGACCGCGTCCCTGCCGATTTACTTCGTGTTTTTCTTCGCACAAAAGCACTTCGTGTCCGGGCTGCTGGCCGGGAGCGTGAAGGCATAGGAGGCGCGATATGCTGTATGTAATCGTTTCAATGCTGTTCTTTTTTCTTCAGAATGCCGTAAACAAGGCCTTTGGAAACCATTATCGTGCGGATACGCGGCTTCTGATGCTCTATCAGCTGCCGGTGCACCTGACGATGCTTGCGTGTTTGCTTCTGATGGGCACGCAGCTGAAGCTGCCTGTGGGCGGGTGGCTGCTGGCGATTGGATATGGCATCATCTTCCTTAGCACCATTACGCTGATGACCAAATCGCTCTCCGTGGGGCCGATTGGACAGACAACGCTGATTGTAAATCTTTCCCTGCTGCTTTCGCTGATTGCGGGCGTGGCGTTCTTTGGTGAAAGCATGACGGTCTGCCGCTGGCTGGGCATTCCGTGCATTCTGCTGACGCTGGTATTGAGCGCGCTGGGCGGGGGAGACGACAAAAAGAAAAGCGGACGCTGGCTGGCATTGGTGCTTGTTACGATGCTGGGGGACGGCAGCCTGTCGCTGGTGCAGAAGACGTTTGTGACGCTGTATCCTGAGGCAGAGGTTTCATCCTTTATTCTTGCATCGGTGCTGGCAGGCACGGCGATCAGCGGTGTGATTGCGCTCCAATCTGCCCTTACAGGAAAGGGGACACTTCCTGCAGAAAAGCTGCGCTTCCTTCTGTATGCGGTGCTGGTGGGTGCCGGAACCGTGTTCGGGACGCTCTACAGCATGAAGGCGCTTTCGGTGCTGGATGGCGTTGTCGTGTTTCCTGTGCGGCAGGGCGGCCTGATTGTGCTGATTACGATATACGGTGTCCTGCGCTACAAGGATAAATTCGATCTGCGGATTGCCGCCATGCTGACAAGTGGCCTGACCGGGATTGTGCTGTTGAACCTGTAAATAAACGCAGCAGAGTACAACATACAGTTGCCTCCAATTGTAATATCAAATAGGAAAGTCTGGAAACATCCTATCAAGATGTTCTGAACGTGCGCTATTCCAACGGCAGAAGTGAAAAAAGCGTTTAATAAATATGTTCCTTCTGATTCCGTTGTGGATTCTGCATAGGCGGGAACAGCCTTTTTTTACCGACCACGCGGAAAATCAGTATGAATTTTGCTGATGACCTTACGAATAAGCGTGGTGCGGGTGCCACATTCTTTCACGAGCATGGGCACTTTATTGATTTTATGGCGGCTGGTTCCGCAAATTACGACTATGTGTCTGTTACAGACCAAGCATCCTCTGACGCAGTAAAATTTCGATCTGCGCGCGTTTTTCACTCGTCAGGTGTTGGAATTCCCGTCTTTTTGTGTTATACTGTTCCTGAGCCATGGCGAACCTCCTGGTGTTTTGTTTGCCTGCATCTTCATTATACCACAGGTTCGCACTGGTTCGCTTTTTCCTTGAGGGGTGTCCTATTTCATTTTACAGTCATCCACTATTAAAAGAGCGCCGAGCAAGCGCTCTTTTCTTATGCGGCGAAAGGGGGGCTGACCATTGATTACGGCGACATTTACGTATGGGCTGGACGAGGTGACGACGCTCGGGTTCACGCAGCGGGATTACGGGCAAAGGCTTGAAATTCACGGCCTGACGTTCCCGGCGACGTTTCAGGTGCACTTTACCTGCAAGCGGGCAGCGGAGGCCGTGGTGCGGCTGGGCGTGAACCATGAGGGCGTGGGCACGACGGCGA
>CAZMGO010000012.1:0-4468 GCA_964565845.1 uncultured Oscillospiraceae bacterium
CGCCGTGGCCGTTGAAGAGGCTATGAAGTAATCCCCTTTGTAAGAAAGAAGCCGCTGTGCCGAAAGGCATGGCGGCTTCGATTCTATGAAGGAGTTCGAGAGGGGGAAACCCTCCCGAGCTCCAATACATATGGCGGTGATGAAAATCCTCAAAGGACATCCGCAGCGGGAATGCCTGCGCCCCGTCCAACGGTTGCTTTCCGTGTTAGGCCCACCACATCTCGCCCTTGCTCTCGAAGATCATAACGTCCTTCAGCATGGCGATGGCCTTTTCGAGTCCCTCGGTGGGCGTCATCAGGCTGTCCTCATGCTCGATGGAGATCATTCCGTCGTAGCCCACAAGGCGCAGTGTGCTCATCATGTCCTTCCATACCTGATGGCTGTGACCATAGCCCACCGAGCGGAAGATCCAGCTGCGGTGCAGCTCGTCGGCGTAATGCTTTGTATCGAGTACGCCGTTGACGGCGGTATTGATCTCGTCAATCTTCGTATCCTTGGCATGGAAGTAGAAGATAGCGTCGCCCAGATAGCGAATCGCGGCCACGGGGTCGATGCCCTGCCAGAACAGGTGGCTGGGATCGAAGTTGGCGCCGATTTCGGGGCCGACGGCGTTGCGCAGCTTCATCATGGTTTCGGGATTGTACACGCAGAAGCCGGGATGCATTTCGAAGGCAATCTTCTTAACGCCATGCGCGCGGACGAATTCGACCTCCTTCTTCCAGTAGGGAATCAGAACCTCGTTCCACTGATATTCGAGGATTTCGGAATAATCGTCCGGCCACGGGCAGGTGACCCAGTTGGGGGTCTTGTCATCCTTGCAGCCGCCGGGGCAGCCGGAGAAGGTAACCACGGTGTCTACATGCATTTTTTCGGCGAGCATGACGGCGTTTTCAAAATCCTCGTGGAACTGACGGGCGATTTCCTTGTTCGGATGCACGGGGTTGCCGTGGGTGGACAGCGCCGCGATTTCGAGGTTGTATTTCTTCAGGGTCGCGAGCATTGCATCGATTTTCTCGGGATGCGCAAGGAAGTCCTTCGCGTCGCAGTGCGCCTTGCCGGGGAAGCCGCCGCAGCCGATTTCCACGGCCTGTACGCCCAAACTGGAAAGATACTTGCAGGCGTCCTCAAAGGATCGATCCTGCAGAAGAACCGCAAATACGCTGAGTTTCATATGTCTTCGCCTCCAGTATGATTGATCGTATGTATTATACCCGAAATTCGGCGCGCGTTCAATCCCCGGTTTTGCCAAAATGATGGACGCTTCGTGCTATTCTCGGATTTCTCCTGCGGCTATCGGCTGAATTTGAACCATAATCTGCAGGCGCTTGCTAAATGACTCAACTCTGGTATAATGGACGAAGAAAAACGGCGCATATGGCATGCCGCCATTGGCCGAAACGAAACCGGAGGAAAGATCTATGCAGATTCTATCGAACACGGATTCGGAAGGACTGGCTCGCGCGGAGGAAAAGCTTCTTTCAAAGTATAAGCGCCTGTTCCGGGAGTATGGCGCGCTTTTTGAGGAATCGAACGCCGTGCCGGTTCTGCGCCTTTCATGGGAAAACGAAAAAAGCGGCGCGGCGTTTGAAGCGCGACCGCTGCCGAGCGCAGGCTACCGGGCGTATGTTGAATGTGCGCTTGAGGGGTATCCGGAGATGACGTTCCGCGCGTTGGCCGCGCATGAGGAAAACGGCAAAATTCTCGTGGGCGACAGCGTGGATGAGGAAGCGCTGGACGTGATTGAGGACTGGCTGGACGTACTCTGCGGCGGAGGGGAATAAAGACCACGCCGATGACCGAGCCCGAATGCGTTTTTCTGCATCCGGGCTCGGTTGTGCATGGAGGTCAGCTCTCGGAGCGCTTCTTCAGCGGATGCTTCTCGCCGTTTTCTTCCACGACGACAATGCTGTCCAGCTGTGCGCGCATGCTGCGGCGAAAGCCCTCAAGGTAGGCCTGCCGAAGCTCGTGAAGCTCCTGCGCCTCCGCTTCGGTCAGCGGCTCGTTTTTCTTCTTTCTCGCCAGCTCATTGATGCGGGCAATGTTTACTTCAGCCATGGTTTCCTCCTGATTCAGACGCCTGATACCGGCTCGCGGCGTGCATGGCATCCTTCATTTGCGAATAGAGCGTGCGGTAAACGGCGGTGTGTCGGCGATAGGCAGCCGCGGCCTCGGGCTTGGGGCAGCGCTCGTCACGGGTATGAACGATTTTTGCAGCCTCCGCGAACGAGGAATATACGCCCGCGCCCACACCTGCAGCCATCGCAGCACCGAGTGATGTGGTCTCGCGGGGATTCACGTGCACGCAGGTGGCGGCGCCGCATACGTCGGCAAACATCTGCGGCCATATGCGGCTTTTTACGCCGCCGCCGGATAGGGTGAGCCGGTCAATGACCATGCCGTTTTCGCGCAGCGCGTCTACGCAGTTGTTCAGTGCCTGCGCTACGCCCTCATAGCCCGCGCGTACCATGTCGGCTCGGCTGTGCGTGAGCGTCAGTCCCACGAGCATGCCGCGCGCGGCGCTGTCCCACCATGGGCAGCGCTCGCCCATCAGCGTGGGCAGGAAAAACAGACCGTGCGCGCCGGGAACGGAGGCCTCCGCCAGCGCTTCGGCGGCGGGAAAATCAATTTCTCCACGCTCGCTCGTCAGCCCCGCCACGGTTTTCAGATAGAAATCCAGCGCGGTGGCGGCGCATTGCACGGTGCCGCACACGTTTACAAGCTGCTCGTCCATGTCGGTATAGTGGAAAATGCGCATCGCCTCGTCCATGTGCGCCTCGCGGCTCAGGCCGCACACCCATGCGCTGGAGCCGACGGTGAGATACGCCTGCCCGTCGGCGAATACGCCGGAGCCGTGCGTGGAGCACGGGCCGTCGCCTGCACCGATGGCTACGGGCGTGCCCTCCCGCAGATCCGTCAGACGCGCGGCAGCGGCGGACACGCGCCCGCTTATGTCGTGAGACGGCAGCAGCCTTGGCAGCTTTTCAAGCTCGATGCCCGCCGCGCGGGCGACGTCTTCGTCCCACGCACGGGTATGAATGTTCAGCGCGCCGAACAGCGACGCGTCGGAATAGTCGCTTTGTCCGTAAACGCCGGTCAGGAAGCCATAGATCAAATCCTTCGTGTTCACCAGCCAACGCGCGCGGCGGTAGGCGTCCGGCTCGTGCGCCTTCAGCCACATCGCCTTGGGAAGACCGTAGTGCACGTCCGGCCGATTGCCGGTTTTTTCGTAAAACGCGCGCATGCCAAGCGCGTCCGTCAGGCGGTCAACCTCCTGCTGGGCGCGGGTATCCAGATGAATGATGTTCGGACGAAGCGCCTCGCCAGCCTCGTTCAGCGCAAAGCAGCCGTTCATCGTTCCGGTCAATCCTACGGCGCACACGTCCTCCAGACCGCCGTCCTCGGAAAGCATGCGCATCGCCCGCGCGGCGGCGGCAAGAAGATCCTCCGCCCGCTGCTCGGCCCAGCCCTCGCGCGGGTAGAGGGTGGGATACTCGGCGGCGTATGCGCGCTTCAGCGTGCCGTCCGTGTGAAACAGGGAGCCTTTCAGCGCCGACGTGCCGGCGTCTAAGGTAAGAATGGTAGCCATGAAGAGTGCCTCCTGCCGCGCGGGCGGCGAAAGAATTGCGGGAACGCGTGCTTTTTCGGCGGAGCCGGCCATGCGTCATTCGCCGCCTGCGACGGGCTAATTTCCCGATTTGCATTCGGCAAGGCCATGAAATGCGTTTGCCGGGCAGTTGCTTCGGTTGCGCGGCGTCGCCTTACGGCTTCTGCACGTGCGGACAGCTCAGGCTTTCCACGCGGTAAATGGGCGCGGCCCAGCGCACCGCATTTTTGATTACGCGCTGTACGTCTGCGTTCTTATAGGTAGGGAAGCTCTCGTGTCCGGGCTGGAAATAGAAGATTTTTCCGCAGCCGCGGCGATAGCATACGCCGCTGCGGAAGACCTCGCCGCCCTCGTAGCCGCCGATGAACACGGTTTCGTCCGGCTCCGGAATGCCGAAGGGCTCGCCGTAGGTTTCCTCATGCTCCAGATAGATGAATCGGCCGATGCCCTGCGCAATCGGATGCGCCGGATTGACCGTCCACACGCGCTCGTAATCGCCGTCCTCGCGCCACGTAAGGTTGCAGGGTGTGCCCATCAGTTTTTTGAAGGGCTTGGATTCGTGACCGGAATGCAGGAAAATCGCGCCCATGCCGCGCTGCACGGCTTCCTTCACATGCTCGGCAACCTCGTCCGGAACCTTGCCGTGCGCCATATGCCCCCACCACAGGAGCACGTCGGTAGCCTTCAGCTTTTCCTCGGTCAGCTCGTTTACCGTGTCCAGCGTCACGGTGTCCACGGTCACGTCGTCTGCCTCCAGAAAGGACTTAAGCTCCATGTGAATGCCGTTCGGATATACGGCGCGCACCGTTTCCTCCGTGCGCTCATGAACAAATTCATTATAAATGGTTACATGAATCATATGTT
>CAZMGO010000012.1:4568-6074 GCA_964565845.1 uncultured Oscillospiraceae bacterium
TATGCGGTTATTCGTCCACGCGCTTCAGCGTCACGCGGCCGAGAATCGTGTCCTCGCCGATCACCTTGGCCTCGAGAATCAGCTCCTCCGGGAATTCCGCCATGGCCTGCAGGCGGTCATAGGAAAGTACGCCTTCATAGTCCGGCGGAATCGCGTAGTCGCCGTCCGGGAGCGGATCGACCCAGCCCCCGCCCACCTCGTAGGCGAGTCCGATGCCGTTCAGGTAATGGAAGGAAACGCCCATGTCCTCCTCCTTCGGCAGGTAGGCATAGCTTACGCGGGCGATAGCCGATACGCTGGTAGAGCTTAGGCGTACGCCGTAGATCTTCACGCGCTCGACTTCGCCGCCGTCCACGGGCACATAGGCCGCGGTGCGGGTTTCCTCTCTGCGGCTGAGCGAGAACTGAATGTCCGGCAGCCTCATCCGTTCGCCGTTCACGGTGAGCGTGGCACCGGCAGTGAAGACGGCGTCCTCCGTCAGATCCTCTTTGGCCTGAACCGATATGCGAATTCGTACGCTTCCATCCGGCTGTGCTTCGCTGTAAATTTGGAGGGAATCCATCTGGCTGTTTACTGCGAGAACCGGCCAATAGTCGATGACAGCTTTGCCGTCGGCGCGTCCCACGACGCGCTGGTGCGTCGCGCCATCCTCGCCGACGGTTTCCTCAAGAAGGTAAACGCCCTCCGGAATGCTCTCCAGACCCGCGTTGAACAGCGCGTAATGCTCGGGGTCCAGCGGCGTCAGGCGAAGAAGCACCACGGCCTCGTAGTCATCGCGCACGGCCTCCTCCACCGTAAGGCGAACCAGCTCGTTGGCCGTCGTGCCAAGGTTGGTTTCAACCAGCGTCTCCGCCCCTTTAAGGGGAGAGACGGGCGCAAGGTCAAAGATGCCGAAGCCGCTCGTCGCCAGCGCCGCGCCGGCGAACGCCAGCGTCAAAAGGATTGCGGCGGCGGGAAGCGCGGAAAGCCGAAAGCGTTTCCCTGCGCTTTTGCCTTCCAGCCGCCCGAGCGTTTCCGTGAACGCTCGGTGAAATGCCTCGTCCGGCGAACCGAAGGCATGCTGCCAGTCACTTTTTTTCATAAAATCACCTCCTGTCGTCGTCCGTCAAAAATGCCCTGAGCTGCGTTTTGGCTCTGCGCATCCGCGATTTGATCGTTCCCTCGCGCGAGCCCAGAAGCGACGCGATTTCGCTCAGCGTGTAGCCCTCCATGTAATGAAGAATGATCACCAGCCGCTCCGGCGGCCTCAGTGACAGAATGGCGTCGCGCAGCGCGGTATCGCTTGTGCGGGCGGGCGCGGGTGCGTTCATTCGTTCATTCAGCGCGCGCTGTCGACCCTGACGGCGCTGGATGTTTGTACATTCGTTGATGAAAATCCGCGTAAGCCAAGTATCAAAATACGCGTCGTCCTTCAGACGATCGCAGTGCCGCCATGCCTTCAGAAGCGCCTCCTGCACCGCGTCCGCGCGATCCTGCTCCTCGCGCAGAAGGCCGAAGCCGATGCGG
>CAZMGO010000012.1:6174-8244 GCA_964565845.1 uncultured Oscillospiraceae bacterium
GGCACCTGTGCATTCCGGCGAGTCGGTTTGACGAGAGCCTGATGGAAAGCGGCATCGGCTTTGACGGCTCCAACTACGGCTATGCCGCCGTGGAAAACAGCGACATGGTGTTTATTCCGGACGTGCGCACGGCGGTTGTCGATCCGTTTGTGGAGTTGCCCACGCTGACGATGGTGGGCGACGTGCTGGTGATCGATCGACCGAGCAACCGTCCGTTCGATCAGTATCCGCGCAACGTTCTGCGCAGAGCCGTGGAATTCATGCGCGAGGAGGGCATTGCCGACGAGATGATCGTAGGCCCGGAATTTGAGTTTCATGTGTTCGACAGCATGGCATACGACGTGAAGCCGGACTGCGCCGGGTATCGCCTGACGAGCGTGGAATCGGCATGGTCGGCGGGAATCGAGGATTCGAACGGCTATCACGTGCGCGCGCACGAGGGCTATCATGCCGACCTGCCCGGCGACATTCACTATGACCTGCGCAATGAAATGTGCGAGGAGCTGGAGCGCTGGAACGTGCCGGTCAAGTATCATCACCATGAGGTGGGCGGCTCGGGACAGATGGAAATCGAAACCGAGCTGATTGAGGTGTGCAAGGCCGCCGACGACACGATGGCGACCAAATACGTGCTTCGAAACTGCGCCGCGCGCAGCGGCAAAACCGCCACGCTGATGCCCAAGCCCATTCGCGGCGAGGCGGGCAACGGCATGCACGTGCACATGCTGCTCAAAAAGGACGGGAAGCCGCTGTTTTATGACGAAAACGGCTATGCGCAGCTGAGCCGCACGGCCATGTATTTTATCGGCGGTCTGCTTGCGCACGTGCGCTCCCTGTGCGCGCTGACGAACCCGTCCACCAATTCCTATCGCCGCCTTGTGCCCGGCTTTGAGGCGCCGGTGACGATCGGCTATGCCAGCGCGAATCGCTCCGCCGTGATTCGCATTCCGGCGTATGTCAAGAGCCCGGACAAGAAGCGCTTCGAGCTGCGCAATCCGGACGCGACGTGCAATCCGTATTTTGCCTACGCGGCCATCCTGATGGCGGGTCTGGACGGCATTCGGAACCGAATCGACCCGGCGGATTACAACTGGGGGCCGTTCGATTTCAACCTGTTCGCGCTGCCGGAGGAGGAAAAGGCGAAGCTTGCGCACCTGCCCGCCTCGCTGGAGGAGGCGCTGGACGCGCTCGAGGCCGACCACGATTATCTGACCGTCGGCGGCGTGTTCCCGGAGCGACTGCTGCAAACATGGGTGAAAACCATCCGCCGGGAGGCGCGCTATGTCGAGGGCTATCCCAGCCCGGCGGAATTTGAAATGTACTACGACCTGTAAGAGGTCATAGAGCCATCCTACGCTTCAATCGTCGCCTGCGCGCCCCAGAGGTGCTTGCGGACGACGATTTTCTTGTCGATGCGGTCGCGCAGCTCGGGCATATGGGAGATGACGCCGATCAGCCGGTCGCCGTCGGCCAGACGGGAGAGCAGCTCCAGCGCGTTGCGCAGCGCGTTTTCGTCCAGCGTGCCGAAGCCCTCGTCGATGAACATCGCGTCCAGCCGCACGCCGCCGCTTTCTGCCTGCACCACATCGGACAGCCCCAGTGCCAGCGCCAGCGAGGCCATGAACGATTCGCCGCCGGAAAGCGTGGTCACGTCGCGCCACTGCCCGGTGGAACGATCAAAAACGTCCAGATCAAGCCCGGCCTGACTGCGCCGGTCGCGCGCCTCCTCCTTCAGACGCAAAACGAACATGCCGTCCGTCAGCAGTGTAAGGCGCTTGTTTGCCGCCGCCACAACCTGCTTAAAATAGTATTGCTGCACATAGGTTTCGAACGTAATCTTCACCCTCTGCGACAGCTGCCCGCTGACGGCGCGGTACAGCTCGTCCAGAACCGCCCAATCCTCGGCATGAGACGCCTGCATGCGGCGCACGTCGCGCAGCTCCTTCATGGCCGACTCGTTCAGCGCAAGACGGCGCGACGCATTGGCCTCGTCCCCTCGAAGCGCGTCCCGCTCGGCGCTCAGCTTCTGGAACGCTGCGGTCAGCGCATCCAGATCGGCGCGTGTCCGGC
>CAZMGO010000012.1:8344-27571 GCA_964565845.1 uncultured Oscillospiraceae bacterium
GCACTGCGCGCGTCAAGCTCCGCGCGGGCGATTCGGGCGGCCTCGTCCGTCGCCTGACGGATGCGCGCCTCCAGCGCTCGACGCGTGTCGCCCTCCTGAATGCCGCGCGCAGCAAGCTGCTTTTTCTGAACCTGCATGGCCGCGCGCACGCCGGAAAGCGACGCATCGACTGCTTGAACCGCGGCGGCTGCGTCGCGCTGCGCCTTTTCGGCGCGCTCCAACGCATCGCGGGAAACGGAGGCGTCGGCGGGCTTCGCCGGAGCCGGATGCTTCGCTGAGCCGCACACGGGACATGGCTCGCCGTCGCGCAGATCGGCAGCCAGCAGACCGCATTGACTGAGGTAGTAGGCGTCCTTTATGCGCGCATACCTCTCGTCCGCACTGCGGCTGACATCCAGCGACTGCACGAGCTTGAGCTTCAGCCGAGCCTCCTCTGCCGCGCGGGTCTCCAGCTCGGTCAGCAGCGGCAGGCATTCCCGAAGCTGCGCCGCCAGCCGATTCTGCGCTTCCGCCTCCGGCAGCGCGCGCTCCGCATTTGCGTGGGCAGCTTCCAGCGTGGGCAGAGCCTTGCCAATCTCCGTGCATTGCCGCTCGGTTTCTGTCAGCGTCTTTTGGGCGGATGAAAGCTCCTTGGCGTTCCGGCTGCACAGCACCTCGGCGGGCGCGAGCTGAAGCGCGCGGCGGGCACGGGAAAGGCGAGCTGCGTCATCGTCGATGGCGCCTTGTTCATCGATCAGCCTGTCCAGCGCCGCGCGGCAGCGGTCGAGCAGCGCAAACTCGTCGTTGGTATGCCTCGCGTCGGCCAGTGCGGCGGCGGCATCGGCCAGCCGACGGTCGGCAGTCTCCAGACGGGACGCGACGCTCGCACGCTTTTCACCTTCGAACGCAAGCAGGTTGTCCAGTGCCGTGAGCAGTTGATCGGCGTATTTCGGCTCGGACAGATACAGCGCGAGCGCTTCCTGGTCGGCGTAGTCCTCGTCCACGCTCACGCGCGACGCGGCGATTTGCAGCCGCTTTTCCAGCGCGTCGCGCGTCTGCTGCGCGTCGGCGTTTTTTTCTCTGAGGCGCTGCTGCAGCTGCGCATATTGCAGCGTACCGAACAGCCGCTGAAACAGGTCGCGCCGCTCGTTCGATTTGGCATTGAGAATCCGCAAAAAATCGCCCTGCGCGATCATCACGGTTTGCGCGAACTGGTCTCGGGTCAGGCCAATCAGCTCCTGCACGCGCTGCGCGATTTCATCCAGACTTGACCACGCTTCTCCGGTATCGGACTGAAGCTCCGCCGCATGCTTGCGCACAATCACGCCGTCGCCGCGCTTGCTGGCACGGGTGTATTCGGGGCTGCGGCGCAGCCGGTAAACGTGTCCCATGTGGCGGAAGGTCAGCTCTACCCACGTATCCTCCGCCTGGGCGGCATAGTCCGAGCGGAAGGACTTCGCGGCGCGGCGATCCCTTCCGCCCGCCGCTTCTCCGTACAGCGTGAAGCTGATGGCATCAAAAATCGTGGTTTTTCCCGCGCCGGTGTCGCCGGTGATCAGGAAAAGGCCGTTCTCACCCAGTGTCTCAAAATCGATCTCCGTCGTGCGCGCATACGGGCCAAAGGCGCACATCGTCAGCTTCAGCGGCTTCATCGCGTTTCCTCCTCCAGTTCCCTCAGAATCGATGCAAGCATTTCGATATGACGCTCACTGGGCGCAGCGTCGTTGTTTTGCAGCCGATAAAAGTCCGAAAACAGCTCCGAGACGGATTTGCTCTCCAGCGGCTCCCGCGTCCGCACGTCAACGTCCATGCTTGTTTTGGAATTGACCACGGAGAATTTCAGAAGATTGGGAAATACCGTCGAAATCGATACGCGCGCGTCCGGCGGGGGCAGCTCGTCGTGAATCGTCGCCCATACATAGTCCTCGGAATAGGGCATAGCCATAATGTCCGAAAGCACGCCCTCCACGGCGCGCATGTCGTGCGGGGCGGTCAGCGGCACGGTGCGCAGGCGAAGGTCGCCCTTTTCGAGCAGCTCGACCACCGTGACCGATTTTCGGTGCTTTACCTCGGAAAAGGAATATTTCATCAGTGAGCCCGCATAGCGCACGGCGTCGCGCGTCATGCGCTGCGGGCCGTGAATATGCCCCAGCGCCACGTAGTCATAGCCGTCAAACAGGGATGCATTCACGCAGTCCAGCCCGCCGACGGCGGCCTCCTCGGAATCGCAGGTCTTCGCACCGGCGACGAACTGATGACACGCAAGCACGTTGCGCGCCGATGGGTCGATCGGCGAATGCCGAAGAACCGCGGCTACGGCGTCGTTATGGGTTTCGATTTTTTCGTCCGGATAGAAATGGCGCGCCTGAATGGGCTTGAGGAAGGGAAGCAGCCCGAAGTGCACCTCGCCGAAGGCGTCCGAAAGCGTCACGGTCTGCACCGTGCCCGTGAACTCCTCGGATACGTATACGCCCGCGCTTCGAACCAGCGCGGAAAAATAGCTGATGCGCTGCGCGGAATCGTGGTTGCCGCTGATCACAAGCACGCGAATGCCCGCCGCCGCGAGACGGGTGACGAACGCATCAAATGCCGCCATAGCCTCGCTTTGCGGCGAGGCCTTCTGATATACGTCGCCCGCAATGACTACTGCGTCGGCATGCTCGGCAGCCGCAAGCTCCGAAATCTGATTCAGCAGGAAAATTTGATCCTCCAAAAAGGAAACTCCATTCAGCCGCTTGCCCAGATGCAGGTCGGCAATATGCAGAAATTTCACGCGCACGCCCCCAATGCTTTTTGTACGAAAATCTGAATTCATTCTACCACGGCGCGAATCGCGTGTCAACAAATGAAAACAGACTATGGTCTGTTTTCTAAAAAGCACTGTTCAAGAAAGAGGGAATCTGTTATAATGATTCCATACGGATAGGGGAGGAACGCACATGAAAACCGCGCTGATTGGGTTGGGCCGCATCGGGTGGCAATATCATCTGCCGCAGATTGTGAAGCATGAGGGCTTTGAGCTTGCGGCGGTCGTGGATACGAACGCGGAGCGCCTGCAGGAGGCCGAGGCCATCTATGGCGTTCGCGGCTATGCGGATGCGGCGGAGATGCTGGCGAGGGAAGCGCCTGAGCTGGTCGTTGTGGCCTCGCCGACGATTTTCCATCGGCAGCATGCCATGGATGCGCTGCGCGCGGGCGCGCATGTGCTTCTGGATAAGCCGATGGCCTGCACGCTTTCCGAGGCACAGGCGATTGCCGACTGCGCAAGCGCATGCGGTCGAAAATTGATGGTGTATCAGCCGCACAGAGCCACACCGGAGGCCGTCGCGGTGCGTCGCGTGCTGGAAAGCGGACTGCTTGGGCGGGTGTATATGATTAAGCGTGCCAGCAGCGGCTACAACCGCCGCGCCGACTGGCAGGCGTTTGAAAGCAACGGGGGCGGCATGCTGTCCAATTACGGCGCGCATTTTATCGATCAGCTGCTGTATGTGACGGGCTGCGTTCCGGAGGAGGTTCGCTGCTGGCGCATGCGCGAGGTGAGTCTGGGCGATGCGGACGACGTGGTGAAGCTGATTATCCGCACGGTGAACGGGCCGATGCTGGATCTCGACATCAGTCAGGCGGCGGCGCTGCCTGCCGAGCCGTGGCTGATTCTGGGCACGCTGGGCGCGGCAAAGCTGGAGGATACGCCCGAGGGCACGTGCTTCACCGTGCGCTATCTGAGGCCGGAGGAGCTTCCGCCGCTGGAGGCAGATGAGCGGCTGCTGGCGAAGGGGCGAAAATACGATCAGGATGCGTCGCTGCCGTGGCGCAGCGAGCGCTTCCCTGTGCAGCCGGATATGGCGGTGGATTTTTATGATCGCTGCCGCGCGTTTTTCGTGGAGGGCGGTGCGCCGTTTGTGCCCGTGGAGGAGACGCTGCGCGTGATGGAGCTTCTCGAGCAATGCCGAAGCAGCGCCCCGGTCAGGTGCCTGCAGTGATACACAGGAGAGGAACGACGATGAACAAACGGCTTTTGATCGGTACGGCGAACGTGAGCAAGCTGCCGTATCTGATGGGATATTTCGAAAACTCGGATATCGAATGCGTATCCCCGGCAGCGCTGGGGCTTGCGCAGTTTGACGCGCCGGAAAATGCGAAAACCGCCGAGGACAATGCGATAGAAAAGGCGCTGGCGTGGTATCATGCCGCGCATCTGCCGGTGCTGACGCTGGACGCCGGGCTGGTGTTTCTGGATTTGCCGGACGAGGATCCCGACCAGCCGGGCGTGCACGTGCGGCGCGCGCCCGGGTATGCGATGGATGACGAGGAAATGCTGAACTACTTTATCAACGTGATTCATCGGCACGGCGGGCGGCTGCGGTGTGCGTGGCAGGACTCCTATTGCCTCCTGAAGGATGAGACGCACATCTATTCCTACACCTTTGACCGGGATATGCTGCGCGCAAATGCGTTTGACATGGTGGACGTGCCGTGCGCGGCGCGCGTACCCGGTTGGCCGCTGAACAGTTTGGCGCTGGATGCCTATACCGGAAAATACCGGCTGGAAATGACGGAGGCAGATGAGCGCAGCTCGGCGACGATGGCGGGGGCTGCGTGCGCCGAAAACAATGAGAGGCTGACGAAGTGGCTTCAGGAAACGGCCGCGCGCATGCTGGAAGCCGAATAAAGGCGCGGCTGCCCGCAGGCAATAACGCGCCCTTCTGCGAAGCCGAGCCGCAGGGCTTATGGAATCGCCTATTTCATCGCTGTGCAGCGGGGGGCTTTCAGTTGAGCGCGCGTTTCATGGACTACAGCGAAAAGCGGTAGGCGTCTTCCTCGCGGGAGAGAGCCTGAAGGAAGGCTTCGTTGGCTTTATCCTGCGCGAGCAGGCGAACGGCGGCGCGCGCGGCTTTCACGAAGGCCGGGTTCAGGCCGCGGATGCCGTAGCCGCACAGGGGGCAGAGCATCCACGCGCGGCGATCCATGCGCACATCCCAAGCCTGCTTTTTCTCCGAATAATAGGGAACCAGCGGAAACAGGCGGCATAGAAATGGGCGATTCTCGCGCGTGCAGGGGGCGACGCAGCGCACGGCCTCCACATCCAATCCGGTTACGGGCAGGTGTGAGGACAGCGTTTCAGCCCAAGGCATGTCGGTTTCCTCCTCGCCGGGCCACAGCCAGACAAGACCGCCGGCATCCCTGTCCGGCTTGCAGCAGGCGTGGCCGCACAGCTCGCCGCAGTCGTTCAAAAGCGGTGTGAGTTCCTTAAGCATTTCACGGGCCTTCAGAATGGTATTCATGGCAAATCCTCCGGTGCGGGTGTTTTCCTATCGGAAATAATATCATAAAATGCGCAAATATTCAATTGCATTTCTACGGGATCGATGTTATAATAAACACGTACAATTTTATGGGAGGTGTCATTTATGGCATACCAGATCACCGATAAGTGCGTTTCCTGCGGTGCGTGTGAGGGCGAGTGCCCGGTGAGCGCGATTTCTGCTGGCGACGGCAAGTACGTTATTGATCCTGAGACCTGCATTTCCTGCGGCGCTTGCGCGGCGGCCTGCCCGGTTGGCGCTCCCGAGGAAGCCTGAGATCAAACGTGAAAATCAAGGCGGGGAAGGAAGTTTCTCCGCCTTGATTTTTGCACGGATGCAGAAAAAACACACAAGTGGCATGGTTTGGGTGTTGGCCAAATACGCAAAACGGCGTATAATGATGCCGAAATGGATTGCTTTATTTAAGGGCGGCGCGCCCATGGGGAGATATGAAAAGAACGCTGACTAAGGGACTTGCAATCGTGCTGATCATCTGCCAGCTGGCGATAGGCTCGGCGCTCGCGGACGCATCGGTTTCGTATGGCGAGAAAAACGAACAGATTGTGGCACTGCAGACACGCCTGAAGGAGCTGGGCTATTTTGCCGGCGAATGCACGGGCTTTTTTGGCGAATTTACGAAAACGGCCATTGAGAATTTTCAGAAAGCAAACGGGCTGGTTGTGAACGGCGAGGCTGATGCGGAAACGCTTGCCGCAATGGAGGATGACGATGCCGTAACCAAAAAACAGTATATCGAGAATTGCCAGAAGGGAGAGGCAATCGAGATTACGCTTCAGGCGGGCGATACCGGCAAAAACGTGCGCAAGCTGCAGGAATACCTGATTCGGCTGGGCTATCTGAAGCAGGTGATTACCGAGGTCTATGACGACGGAACCGAGTATGCCGTGCGTTTTTTTCAGCTGGTGAATCGCATAAAGGTGACCGGCATTGCCGACCCTGAAACCCTGAATCGCCTGACGAGCTCCAGCGCGATTTCAGCGGAGGGCTATGAGGAAAAATATCTGCTGAAGTTTGGAGATCACGGCAGCGATGTGAAAACGCTCCAGCGCTACCTCAAGGAGCTGGGGTATTTCTCCGGCGACAACACGGCGCAATTTGGCAAGAAAACGCAGGAGGCCGTGATTCTGTTCCAACGGTTTAACGGGCTGGAGGAAACAGGCGAGTGCGATTTGACGATGCGCCTGATGCTGCTGGCGGGGGAGTGCGTTTCGCGCTATACGGCCGATCAGGCAGAGGCCGAAAAGGAGCTGAAAAAGGACGACGACTGCGAGGCGGTGCAGTTGCTCAAGCGGCAGCTGACGGAGCTGGGCTTCTATGGCGAGGAAACCACGGGAACGCTCTTTACGGATGCGCTGGAAACGGCGGTGAAGCTGTTTCAGACAGCGAACGACCTGAATGCGACCGGCATAGCGGACGTGGACACGCGCCGATTGCTCAACGCCGGGGAGTGCGTGGATATGGCGGCATATACTGACGCCATGTCGGCCTGCGCGCTTTGCCAGGGAGATGAGGGCTACGCGGTGCAGCTTTTGCAGGCGCGTCTAAAGGCACTGGGCTATTACGACGGCAAGGTGAGCGGCGAATACGACAAGGCGACGGCCACGGCAGTCACCTATTTCCAGCGCGGGCACGAGCTGGAGGAGACCGGCGAGGCGGACGAAGAAACGCGCGCGCTGATGAATTCCTCCGACGCGTTGTCGTATGAGGTGGCGCGCAGCCGTTATTATGAACGCAAAGAAGCCGAAAAGAATGAGGATAAGCTGAACAAGCTGTGCGAGCGGGCGATTGCCTGCGTGGGCAGCGTGTACGAGGCCGGAAAGGCTGGCCCGACAAGCTATGGAAACGCGGGCATGGTGTATGCCTGCTTCAAGGAAATCGATATTACGCTGGAGCCGACGATCAGCCTGCAGCTGGAATATGCGAAAAAGCAGAAGGGCTGGAACGAAAGCGTTCGGCAGGTGAAGGTTGGGCAGCAGGTATTTTTGAAAAAGGGACAGACGATACTGACGGGCATCTACGTTGGAGACAGCGTGTTTATCTACGCCTCAAACGTGGAGGGGAAGGTTATTGCCGTTCGCAGTGTCATGAGCACGGGAAAGTATGAATTCATTGGATCCATCTCCTATTTCTGATGCACTCGTTGCGTCGATGATGCACGCGGACGAGTGCGTCTGCGATCTGCAATGCGAGGGCTTTCGGATTTTTCAGAAGACCGGCGCGTTTCGGTTTGGAACGGACGCGGTGCTTCTGAGCGATTTTGTGAGCCTGAAGAGAAATTCGCGTGCTGCGGATCTGGGCGCGGGAACCGGGGTTATTGCCATTTTGCTGGCGGCGCATCATCCGGACAGCCAGATTGATGCGGTGGAGATTCAGCCGGAAATGGCGGACATGGCGGCGCGCAGCGTACGCATGAACGGGCTGGACGCGCGCGTAAGGGTGCACGCGATGGATATGCGCGACGCGCCGGCAAAGCTTGGAAACGGACGGTATGATGCGGTGGTGTGCAATCCGCCGTATTTCAAGGCGGGGACGGCGCTGCTTTCACAATCGGAAAACAAGCGAATTTCCCGGCATGACGTGTCGATCACGCTGGACGAAATCTGCCGGGCGGCAAATCGTCTGCTGAAAAGCGGAGGGCGGTTTTCAGCCGTGTTCCCGGCACAGCGAATTTTCGAGCTGATGACGTCGATGGAGCGTGCTCGGCTGTCGCCCAAGCGCATACGCTGCGTGCAGCATACGGCGGCACACGCGCCGGGGCTGATGCTGATTGACGGTGTGAAGGACGGAGGTGCGCAGCTTCATTGGCTGCCGCCGCTGATTCTTCAAAATGAGGACGATACGCCGACTGCCGAGTGGAAACGGATTTACGGGAAAAATTCATAAAGTCCGCGCCGCGGGAGCGTTCCATTGCTTCTGCGGCGCGGGTTTCGCATAAATCAGGCCTTTTTCGATTTTTCGAGAACCAGACAGGTAAGGCTGGGAACATCCAGAACGATACTCTCACCGCGTGCGGTTGGGCGGGAAGCGTATCGCGTCGTGCGGTCAACACGGCCAAAGCCGCCAAAGGCGCGGTCGTCGCTGGTGAAAACTACGCTGTAGGTACCGCTTCCCACGGTGTGCACCGGCAGTGTGAAGTCACGCGCGTCGTTTGTGTCATGAAAGTTGAACACGTAGATCAGCCCGCCCTTGGAGAAGGCAATGACGGCCGCGGTGGGGTCGATCCACAGGTTCTCGGTATCGCGCTTGCACATCACGCGGTATTTGCGCGCAAACTTGAGCATGGCTGTATCGAAGGCAAGCAGCTGGCTGTATTTCAAATAGCCGTTATCGGCCAGCGACCATTGCCGACGCGCGTAATGGAAGCTGTAGCCATTGCCCTCTCGGGGGAAATCGATCCATTCGGGGTGGCCGAATTCGTTGCCCATGAAGTTGAGATAGCCGTCGCAGGCGAGCGCCAGCGTGATGAAACGAATCATCTTATGCAGCGCGATGGCGCGATCGATGACCGGAGAATGATACGTGCGATCCATGCCCGTATACATTTCGGAATCCGCAAGGCGGAAAATGATGGTCTTGTCGCCGACCAGTGCCTGGTCGTGCGATTCACAGTAGCCGATTACCTTTTCCTGCGGGCGGCGCGTGGTAAGCTCATACCACATTTCGTGCAGATTCCAATGCGAGCATCCTGCGCTTTTTATCATGCGAATCCAGAAGTCCGGAACGCCCATGCTCAGCCGATAATCGAAGCCGATGCCGCCGTAGCGGATGGGCAGGCACATGCCGGGCATGCCGCTCATGTCCTCGGCAATGGCCACGGCGAAGGGATTGATGGCATGAATCAGCTCCGTGGCCAGCTGCAGGTAGGTAACGGCCTCCACGTCGGTGTTCAAGCTGAAGTATTTGTCATAGCCGGTGAAGCTTTCGCCCAGACCATGGTTTCGGTAGATCATGGAGGTTACGCCGTCAAAGCGGAAGCCGTCGAAGTGGAATTCCTCCTGCCAGTATTTAATGTTGGAAAGCAGGAAATGAATCACCTCATGCTTGCCGTAGTTGAAAACGCGGGAGCCCCACGCCTGATGCCAGCCCTCGGCGCCGGGGCGCAGAAATTGCGTCTCGGTGCCGTCGAACATCGACAGTCCCTCGTTTGTGTTTGCGCAGGCATGCGAATGCACCAGATCGAGGAACACGAGCATGCCCATCTCATGCGCGGTGTTAATCAGCCGCTTCAGATCCTCCGGCTCGCCGTACCAGTTGGAGGGCGCAAAGAAATTACTCACCTGATAGCCGAAGGATGCATAATACGGGTGCTCCATAATGGCCATCAGCTGAACGGTGTTATAGCCGTCCTTCTGAATGCGCGGAAGGACATTTTTCGTAAATTCATCGTAGGTGCCGATACAGCCGTCCTCCGTGGCCATGCCGATATGCGCTTCATAAATAGACAGGGGCGCAACCTTCCGACGGCCATAGCCGCCGTCCGTCCACGGAAAAGGCTTCTCCGGCTCCCATACCTGACCGGCGAAGCTGTGGTCAGAGGGATCCTGAATCACCTTATGGATATAGAGGGGGATGCGGTCGAAGCGCTCGCCCTCATGCGTCACCTGCACCTTGACACGCTGACCGTGCTTCAGCGCGTCTGCGCCGTCCAGCTGGACTTCCCATGTGCCGCCTGCGTCAATGCGATGCATCGGGTGACTTTCGCGATTCCACTCGTTAAAGTCGCCAATCAGGTGCATTTCGTCCGCGCCGGGCGCCCATTCACGGTATACCCAGCCGGTTTTGGTGCGGTGAATGCCATAGTACATATATCCGTTGGCAAATGACGTTAGATCCGCATGGTCGCCCAGCAGCGCACGCCGAACCTCGGCGTGCCGATTCATGCGCAGGTGAATGTCGGATGCATAGTTCTGAAGCCACGGGTCGATTTTCATGATTTTCTGCTGCGTATCGGTGCGCTTCAACAAAATCACCTCAGCTTTTGGCGGCGCAAGCCCGCCCATTGTGACAACCGAAACTCATCAACTGACATGATGCATTATACCATAGGAATTCAAAAAAAACAATTGCATCCGGCGAAGAATTCAGCTATAATAATGAAGAAAAGCAATAGGGAGGTGTCCGTCTTGTCCAGCTATGTAACCCGCAAAACGCCCGGAGATACGTCATGGTTCACTGCGTCTCGCTTTGGCATGTTTATTCACTGGGGCTTGTACGCCATGCCCGCCCGTCACGAATGGGTGAAAACCCGCGAGAGAATCCCCGAGGAAAAGTACGATAAATACTTCAAGTATTTTGATCCCGATTTGTACGATCCGCGCGATTGGGCGCGCCGCGCGAAGGCTGCAGGCATGAAATACGCCGTGCTGACAACGAAGCATCATGAGGGCTTCTGCATGTTTGACAGTCAGTACACCGATTACAAGTGCACCAATACGCCCGCCGGACGCGATCTGGTTCGCGAATATGTGGACGCATTCCGCGCCGAGGGGCTGCATGTGGGCTTCTATTATTCGCTGATCGACTGGCATCATCCGTCCTTCCCGATCGACCATCTGCATCCGCGCCGCGACGACGCGAACGCCCGTGAGCTGAACGAGGGACGCGATATGCACGTGTACGCCGAGTACATGCGCAATCAGGTGCGTGAGCTTCTGACGAACTACGGGAAGATTGACATTCTGTGGTTTGATTTCTCCTATCCCGCCGAGACGGAGGGTCGCTATGCCAACGGCTGGATGAAGGGCAAGGGCAAGGATGAATGGGAGGCCGAGGAGCTGATCAAGCTGGCGCGTTCCCTGCAGCCCGGCATCATCATCGATAACCGCACGCAGCTGGAGCAGGATCTGTGGACGCCGGAGCAGTATCAGCCGCTGGAGTGGATTCGCCACAAGGAAACCGGTGAGCTGGTAACGTGGGAGGCCTGCCAGACATTCTCTGGCTCGTGGGGCTATTATCGCGACGAAACCACGTGGAAGTCGCCCGAGATGCTGATTCGCATGCTGGTGAATACGGTGGCACTGGGCGGCAACCTGCTGATGAATGTGGGGCCGACCTCGCGCGGCTATATTGACCAACGCGCCAAGGACGCCCTGAAGGTGTATGAGGATTGGATGAGCGTCAATTCGCGTTCGATCTACAACTGCACGATGGCAGAGCCGGAATTCAAGGCACCTGCCGACTGCCGCTTCACGCAGTCCGTGGACGGCAAACGTTTGTATGTGCATCTGTTTGCCTATCCCTACGCGCACCTGCAGCTGCGCGGTCTGGCAGGCAAGGTGGACTATGCGCAGTTCCTACATGACGGAAGCGAGCTTCTGTTCACTGAGGGCAAGGTTGACCATTTCTCCGAGGGCGCGGCGCAGTCGGAGGATCTGCTGGTCATCAACCTGCCGGCAATCAAGCCGAACGTGGTGGTTCCGGTTATTGAGCTGTTCCTGAAGTAATTTCGAAAATGCGCAAAAACGCGGCATCTCATTGAGACGCCGCGTTTTTGCGCGCCTGTCTGGAAGGACGCGCTTTCTCGATTGGTAAAAAATTCCCGCCGAAAGCGGCGGGAAACGAAATCAGCGGCTTTCCTTGCGCTGCATCAGCACGGCGAAGATGATGATTGCGCCGGTGAATGCCTCGGAGAGGAAGGCGTCGATGTGCAGAAGCACCAGAAGGTTATTCATAATGCCGATAATCAGCACGCCCAGCACTGTGCCGAGAATGGAGCCGCGCCCGCCGGCCATGCTGGTTCCGCCAACGACAACGGCGGCAATGGCGTTCATTTCGTAGCCGCTGCCCGCGCTGGCAACGTCAACGCCGCGAAGGCGCGCAACCTGCGTAATCGAGGCGATGGAAACGATCAGACCCATCAGGATGTATACCTTCATCTTGACCTTATCCACGTTGATGCCGGACAGGCGGCTGGTGCGCTCATTGGAGCCGACGGCGTAAATATGCCTGCCGAAAGCGGTGTGCTTCGAGATGATGTACATAATGACGGCCAGCACAAGCCAATAGATGATGGGCAGCAGCATCTGCCCGCCGATAATCTCCTTGTTGGCGAGCACCTGAAATTCCCTTGGAACCTCGGTTTTATAGCTCTTGGTGAAGTATTGCGCCACGGAGCGCACGATGTTCATGACACCCAGCGTGATGATGAACGGCGGCACGCGCCCCTTGGTGACGCCCAGACCGATCAGCGCGCCGATGACGACGCCGGTGAGCAGACCCGCCGCGATGGCGATGAGGTAGTTCGGCACGCCGGTAATGCCTGCGTTTACGAGCACGCCGCGCCCGGCGGAGGTGTCCAGCAGCACCATGACGACGGTGGCTACGCCTGCCAGCGTTGAGCCGACGGCGAGATCAATGCCGCCGGTGATGATGACGAACGTCATGCCCAGCGCGATCATGCCGACGGAGGCATTGGCGCGCAGCACGTTCAGAAAGTTCTCCAGCCAGAAATTGCCCCATGCGCCGTAGCTGTCAAAGGCGAAGCCCAGCGAATAGGTTTGAATGACGATCATGACCAGCGCCGCGACGAGCGTGGAAAACAGCGGCGTGCGCTTCCAGGCGGAAAGGAATCGCCCGGCAAAGAAGAGCAGGATGATGCCGACCAGCAGGAACAGCGCGCCGGTAAACATGATGCCGATGCGATTGCCGCCGATGAGCAGAAGAAGCCGCTGGCTAAGAGACAGCTTGTCCGAGGCGGAGACGCGGGAGGCCTCGCTCTGCGCGGCGGCGGCCTCCTCGCGGGCGCGCAGCGACAGGGACTGAAGCTCGGCCGCGCGGGTGCTCACATCGTTCAGAATGGCGAGCGCCTGCTCGGGGGAGGCAGCGTCGATGGCAGTTGTTTTTGAAACGGTCGTGGGCTCATAGGAAAGCTCGGAGGCCGAATAGACTTCGGCAATCGCCGTGAAGGCGGTGTTCAGCTTGTCCTCAGCGGTATTCAGCGTTTTCAGAGCGGCGGTGACCTTCTGTGAAAAAAGTGAGAGGGTCAGCTCGTCCGCCGTCTGTCCCAGCTTTTCGCCTTCTGCAAGCAGCGCGTCTATCGTTTCGGACAGCAGCGTGCGTAGCGACGCATCCTCGACGGAGGTCAGCGCGTCCGAGAGAGCTTCGGCTCCAGTCTCCACGCGGTTGCTGCTCTGGCGCAGAAGATCGGTAACGGCGTCGCCGATTTCACCGGCTGCCAGACCCTCGGAGAGACGAACTGCGTCGGTCAGCGCGGAATCGGCATCCTTCGCGGCGCTTTCGGCGGCGGTTACGGCCTGCTCGGCCTTCTTTATCGTGGATGGCGCAAGCTTCTGTGCGGCGCGCGTGTGGGCGCTGACGGTGGCCTCGCGCTGCTTGGCTTCAGCATAGTTTGCGCCAAGCGTTCCGTCCGACGTATCCAGCGTGGAGCCGACAACGGCCGTAACGATGAGCGCGAGCGCGAGCACAAGGCAAAGAATTCCGGGAATGCGGTTCAGTTTCATTCGTGAGTGCCTCCTTCGACTGCATCGGCGTTTTCAAGGCGGCCGCCGGTGGCCAAAACCATGATGCTGTGTTCATTCAGGGCGTCGCCACGCAGCTCGCCGCGAATTTCTCCGTGGAACATGACCAGTGCGCGGTCGCACAGGCGAATGATCTCCTGCGCTTCACTGGACAGGATGCAGACGGCTACGCCGTTTTCCGCAAGACGCAGGATGATGTCGTAAATCTCTTCCTTCGCACCCACGTCCACGCCCTGCGTGGGGTTATCAAAAATCAGAATGCGCGGCTTGGCACTGAGCCATTTCGCGAGCACAACCTTTTGCTGATTGCCGCCGGAGAGGCTGGTGATCAGGTCGTCCGGCGAAGCCAGCTTGATGGAAAGGTCATGAATCTGCTTTTGCATGTTGGTGCGCTCGCGCGCATGATCAATCAGCAGAAGGCGCGTCAGCTCCTCATAGATGACGATGGAGCCGTTTTCGAGGATGGATAGATCCTTCAGAATGCCGTTTTCCTTGCGGTCTCGGGGCACGTAGCCGATGCCGAGCTTGCGCGCGTCGCCGGTTTTGCGCATGCGTACTTTTTTGCCGCGCACGAGAATTTCACCGCTGTCCGCAGGCTCCGCGCCGAAAACCGCGCGGAACAGCTCGCTTCGCCCGTCGCCGAGCAGCCCGGTGAAGCCGAGAATTTCGCCCTCGCGCAGTGTGAAGGAGATGTCGCGGAACGCGCGCTCGCGGGACAGGGCGCGAACCTCAAGCGCGTCGCTGCCAATGTGCACATCGCGGGAAAGCTTTTCGGTGCGCACATCGTGGCCAACCATGTAGCGCGCGAGACTCAGCTCCGTTTCGTCCTGCGTTCGACCGGTCTTAACGACGCAGCCGTCGCGCAGCACGGTAAACGAATCGCAGACGGACAGCACCTCGTTCAGCTTGTGGGATATGAAAATGATGGAAACGCCCTCGCTTTTGAGCGTTCGCATCAGCGTAAATACACGGTCAATTTCCACCTCCGTGAGGGAGGTGGTCGGCTCGTCCATAATGATGACGGTGGCCTGCATCAGAAGCGCACGGGCGATTTCGATAATCTGCTTATAGGAGGCGTCCAGCTCGCGCACCATCGTGCGCGGATCCAGCTCTACACGCATGCGTGAAAGCACCCTGTGTGAGGCCTCGAGCATGTGCTCGCGGCGCAGAAACGGCCCCCGCTTTTCCTCACGGCCAATAAAAAGGTTTTCATAGATGGGTAAATCGTTGACGAGATTCAGCTCCTGATGAATGAAGGCAATGCCTGCGTTCATGGAATCCCGAGGGGTGGAAAATACGAGCGGTCTTCCGTCCAGTGCGAGCTCGCCCGCGTCGGGACGCAGTACACCGCCCAGAATGTTCATCAGCGTGCTCTTTCCGGCACCGTTTTCGCCGATTAGCGCGTGAATTTCGCCCTTCTCCAGCGAGAAGGATACGTTTTTCAATACCTTGTTGCGGTCAAATGCCTTTTCGATGCCCGTCATGGTCAGCGCCATGGGATGCACCTCCGTTTACGTCTTACAAAGGCAGGCCATGACACTGCGCCATGGCCTGCTGCCTTAAAAAGCGGATGGATTAGTAGGGCGTGTTGGCGTCGAGGAACTCAGCAGCGTTGCTGCGGTCGACGATGGTGGTGGGATCGACGATGGTGTGCTCGACTTCTTCGCCGAGGACAACCTTCACGATGTTTTCAACGCACTTTTCGATCATAAGAGGGGAGTAGGTGGCGGAAGCAACCCAGATATTCTGGTACTTCTCGTCGAGCATCATGTTGAAGTATTCCTGGCATCCGCCGCCGCCGGTGATGGCCTTCACGTCGGTGCGACCGGATTCCACGATGGCCTGCAGCGCGCCGATGGAGGTTTCATCGTCCAGAGAGAACACGGCGTCGATCTGGCTGTAGGCAGTCAGCGCGTCGTTCATGTCGTTCAGACCGGCTTCACGGGTGAAGTCGGAGGCGATTTCCGCGATAATCTCGATGTCCGGGCAGTTGGCCTCCAGATAATCCTTGAAGCCCTGCATACGGTCGTCGTTGACATTGCCGGCGGCGGGCTTGCACAGAGCGATAACCTTGCCCTTGCCTTCGAGCTTCTCGGCGATGTAGCGACCGCCCTCGTAGCCCATGCCGTAGTTGTCGCCGGTGAGCAGATACATATCCTCGGCGTACGCGTCATCCACATTGATGATCATGTCGAAGTTGGAGATCTTGATGCCTTTTGCGAGAGCCCTCTCCGCAGCGGTCTCAACGCCGGTGAACTGCGGCCACACGACGATGGCGTCTACGCCAAGGGTGATCAGCTGGTCGATCTGGGAGGACATTTCGTCTGCGTCAGAGGAGGTCAGGAACTCGTACTTGATGTCCAGAGAATCGGCGGCCTGCTGCGCATAGTAGGCGACGCCGCCAACCCAGCCGTGGGTGGTTGCGGGAGCAAGAATGCCGATGTAGGGCTTCTTGGCTTCCTCGGCGGTGGCGACAGACAGCATGGTCAGCGCCATCATCAGGGCGAGCATGAGAGCGAGCATTTTCTTCATGGTGGTTCCTCCTTCAAATATTGGGTTTTGTTAAACCACAATTATATTATATCACTTCCCGCGCAGGAATTCCAGTATAGATTGAACGGCGATTGTAAATTCTTGCGCATGAATGACGGCATGTGGGAACAGGTAAGCGCTGGAAACCGCCTAATTGGCAGAAAAGAGAGGAGGAAACGCGAATGAAACGGGGAATCAGCCTTCTTTTGTGCATGCTGCTGGCGCTGAGCGCCTGCGCCTTTGGGGAGGAGACGCGCGGAGGACTTGCCTTTGCGCTTGAATGGATGAAAAGCGATTCCGTGCGCGAACAGGAAAACGCGGTGATTTCGCCCGTTTCGGCCTATCTGGCTCTGACGATGGCGGCAATGGGCGCGGAGGGAGAAACGTGGGATGAGCTGGCGCGCGTATTTGGCGAGGATGAGGAATGGCCGGAGCACGCGGCGGCGCTTATGAAGACCTTTGCGAAGGACAAGAAGAACCGGGTGAAAATTGCCAATTCGGTATGGACGGACAGCGAGGTCGAGCTTCAGAAGAGCTATCGCCGCGCACTGAAGTGCACGCTGGAGGCGCAGACGTTTTCGGCTGCGCTGAGTGAGGAAAGCGGCATGAAGGCAATTAACGATTGGGTGAAAAAGAACACTGACGGCATGATTGAACGGCTGCTTTTGAAGCCGCTGTCCGAGGATACGGTGCTTGCACTGATCAACACCGTGTATTTCAAGGGACAGTGGAGTGAGCCGTTTCCCGCCGAGCGCACGCAAAAGGGAGAGTTTACGCGGGACGATGGCGAAACGGTGGAAACGGATTTTATGTGCCGAGAGGATGATTTTCGCTATTGGGCGCTGGAGGATGGCGCACAGGCGATTCGGATTCCGTATGAGGGCGACGAAAAGGCGTTTCTTGCCATCCTGCCGCCCGAGGGCGTGAGCGCGGACGAATATTTAAACGAGCTTTTCGCCGATACGCTCGCGGAGCTGCAAAAGCCATTCGAAGCCGCAGACACGGTTTTTTCGGCTGTGCCGTCGGACACGGCGAAAAACGGCGCCTACGAGAAAATCATTCTTCGCATGCCGAGAATCGATGCGGAGTGCACGTTTGACGTGAAGGCGTTCCTGAGCGAAGCAGGCGTGACGCGCGCGTTTGACCCGGCACAGGCGCAGCTTGGGGAGCTGCTGAAGGGCGATCGTTCCGTGTGGATTGGACAGGTTATTCAGACAACCCGGCTGAAGCTGGACGAGAAGGGCACGGAGGCCAGCGCGGTTACGCTGGTCAGCGTGGACGGCACGTCCGCGATGATTTCGGAGAAGCCAATCGAGCTGACGCTTGACCGCAGCTTTCTCTACCTATTATATGATGAAAACGCAGAAATGCCGCTGTTTATGGGAAAGGTCACGAGCCCATGAAACGAAGGGATGTCCCTTGTAAAGAAGCAAGACGGTCAGTCGCCGTATTCCGCCTCGAATTTCCTTGAATCAAACGGCGCGCGGCGGTTGGGACAGTCGTCGCGGGGGCAGAGCATGCAGTTAGCATAGTGCTTCTCGGTGGGAAACAGAATGCCGGAGCCGGACTTGACCGGAACCATGAGAAAGCTGGGTGTAAGCTCTACGCCGGTGCTTTCATACACGTTTCCAAGCAGGTCGAACAGCGGCTTCTGTTGATCGATGGGCCAGCTTGCAAGGGAGCCGGGGTTCATCGAGCTGAGGTTCCGAAGGCCGGTTTGCTGCTTTACGGCCTCAAGCGCATTCACGCGGAAGCTCGCAAGCGCCATTTCGCAGACTTGATGCGCCCAAAACTCAAGAAACGGATCGCCGAGCGAACGGGCGTATTCATAGGCTGCACGTCCGCTGGTGACCACGTAGGGATACACGTCGGCTGCGCCCTTCAGGTTTACGGCAAGCACGCGGCTGACAAAGGCCTGACCGCCGATGATGACGCGGCGACCGTCGTTGGACGCAACCCTTTCGCGGCCGAAGTAAAGCGCGGGATGAAGCTTCTGCGTGAGCGCGCGAAACATGGAGACGAAATCGTCGGCGTCATCCTCCGGAATGCGCAGGCGCTGCATGGCGTCGTCCAGCTCCACGTGCCATGGAAGCTCATTCAGTATCCAGCGATTCATGAAGGCCTCCTAATCCATGGTGGCGATGGGCACGAATTCGCGGATGTCGCGCGCCTCATAGGTGATATACGAATTTTCGGGGCGCGGCGCGCCGGTAGGATTGTACCACAAAAAATCCACGCCCGCTGCCCTCGCTGCAGGCATGTCGCTGGTGACGCTGTCGCCGATCATCAGCGCGTCGGACGGTTGGTCGATGCCGAGGCGGCGCAGCGCCTCGTGAATCATGCCGGGACGCGGCTTACTCGCGCCGACCTCCTCCGAAATGCCAAGATAAGCAATATACGACCACAGCGGCGATTTCGTGAGCCGCGCGCGTTGAATGTCCGACGCACCGTTGGTCACGATGGCGACGGGCAGCCTTGCGGCAATCTGCCGCACAACCTCGTCGGCGTGGGGAAGAATATCCGACTGCTCGGCAAGCAGAGCATCGTATTCAAGGCGGATGGCCGAAATGTCGGCATCGGGTGCGTAAATGGCACAGAAACGCTCGAACCGCTTCACAAGCAGCTCTTCCTGCGACATTTCGCCGCGCTCGTATGCCTGCCAGCAGGCACTGTTGATCTGCCGATAGTCATCAAACGCCTGCGGCGCACGGATGCCCAGACGATTGAACAGCGCGCGCAGTGCGCGTGTCTCCGCCGCTTCAAAGTCCAGAAGCGTGTGGTCGGCATCCATCAGAATGGCCTTATATCGCATACCCATCACCATCGTTTTCATGCTGCTAATACTATACATCCAATTGCGGCGCTTGGCAACCCGTTTTGCGGAAAAAATGTGGGATGAATTGCGCCCGCGCCAT
>CAZMGO010000013.1:0-4300 GCA_964565845.1 uncultured Oscillospiraceae bacterium
AGAATCAGGGGAGCCTTCTCTTCGATGGCGGCCTCGGTAATGCCCTGGATGATTCCCATGTTGTTCACGTTGAAAGCGCCGATGGCATAGCCGCCGTCGTACGCTTTTTTGAACATTTCGGTAGAGGTAACGATGGACATGGGTACACAACTCCTTTACTCATGAAATGGACTTCCACCCATGTTGATTATCCTACAATCCCTGTTAAAAATCAAGCCGAAATTGACAAGCTGCGGAAATTGTGCTATATTCTTAGCGGTGAAAAATCGCGAAAGGAATGATACAAATGTCCATGCTGAAAGGCGCGGCGGTCATCGGCCAGTCCGGCGGCCCGTCTTCCGTCATTAACGCTTCCGCCTACGGCGCCATCAAGACCGCGCTGGAGAGCGACGTAATCACGAATGTCTACGCGATGCAGAACGGCATCGTGGGACTGCTTAACGACAACCTGTTCGATCTCTCCAAGGAGGATCCGGACGAGCTGGCGCTGATGAAATACACTCCCTCCTCCGCGCTCGGCTCCTGCCGCTATAAGCTGAAGGATCCCGACGAGGACGAGACCGACTATCAGAAGATTCTCGAAATGTTCAAGAAGTACGACATTCGCTACTTCTTCTACAACGGCGGCAACGACTCGATGGATACCTGCAACAAGATTTCCAAGTTCATGCTGCGCAACGGCTATGAGGTGCGCTGCATGGGCATCCCGAAGACCATCGACAACGACCTCGCCGGCACCGACCACTGCCCCGGCTTCGCCTCCGCCGCCAAGTACATCGCGACCTCCGTGGCCGAGGTGTATCGTGACTGCCATGTGTACGACAAGGGCATGATCACCATCGTGGAGTGCATGGGCCGCCACGCGGGCTGGCTGACCGCCGCCGCGGGTCTCGCGTCCCTCACCGGAAACGGCCCCGACCTCGTGTACCTGCCCGAGGTTGACTTCGATCTTCCCTCCTTCATCGACAAGGTGGCCAAGATCTACGCCGCCAACAAGAACGTGCTCGTCGCGGTGTCCGAGGGCATTCACGACAAGGACGGCAAGTTCATCGTGGAATACGCGGCCAGCGACGCGGCGACCGACGCGTTCGGCCACAAGCAGCTGGGCGGCCTCGCGGCCTTCCTCGCCAACGAGTGCAAGAAGGCAACCGGCGCGAAGGTGCGCGGCATTGAGCTGTCGCTGCTTCAGCGCTGCGCGGCGCACTGCGCGTCCCAGACCGACATCGAGGAAAGCTTCTCCGCCGGCAAGGCTGCCGTCGAGAACGCCGTGAACGGCGTGACCGACAAGATGGTCGGCTTCGAGCGCAAGTATGTCAACGGCGCGTACACCTGCGAGACCAAGCTGTTTGACCTGACCGTGGTTGCCAACGCCGAGAAGAAGGTTCCGCGCGAGTGGATCAACGAAGAGGGCGACGGCGTGAACGAGAAGTTCATCGAATACGCGCTGCCGCTGATTCAGGGCCAGACGCAGCTTACGTTCGAAAACGGCCTGCCGCGCTTTGTCAACCTGAAGAAGATCAAGGCGGAGGCCTAATCGCCCGCGCCGCAATTTCGCCGCCGCTCCCTTACCGGGCGGCGGCTTTTTTAAAGGAGACGGAACGGATGAAATTCTGGTTCTGCATTCATCCCACGCGCGAGGAGGCTCGAACGCTGAAGGCGCGCGCGCTCGCGTTTCTGCGGACGCACGGCGGCGAGGCGACGGAGAATCCCATGGAGGCGGACTATGCCGTGTCCATCGGCGGCGACGGCTCGGTCGTCGCCGCGCATCAGGCATGCCCGAGACCGATTGTGGGCGTAAACGCCGGAACGCTCGGGTATCTTCCGCGCATCGAGCCGGAGCAGCTGGAAACGGCGCTCGGGCGGATTCTGGCCGGGGACTTCGCGCTTGAAAGCCGCATGACGCTTTCGGCGGGCGAGCGCGGCGGGGAAACGGTAAACGCGCTGAACGACGTGGCGCTCACAAAGGCCGATTCGGGCGTTCTGCGGTTCACGGTGAGCGTGGACGGAGCCGTTTTGATGCGGTATACGGCGGACGGCATCATCTGCGCCACACCCACGGGCTCCACCGGCTACAGCCTGTCCGCGGGCGGGCCGATCGTCGACCCGCTGAGCGAGCTTTTCGTGCTCACGCCCATCGCGCCGCACACGCTGGTCAGCCGCCCCGTGATTCTTTCGGACAAGGGAACGGTGACGCTGACGCCGGACGCCGACGCGCTGATCAGCATCGATGGCCGGGCGCGCCCGATTCGCGCGGGAACGCCGTTTGACATTCGCAGGGCGGAAACGCGGGTGCAGTTTGTGACGCTCGGAAGCGAGGGCTTTATTGACCGGCTGCGCAGAAAGCTGTCGTGAGACGTAAAACGCGAAAGCGGACGTTTCGCGCGCGCAAAAGCGTTTTTTGAAAAGTATGTGTTGTGTATATGGCGCGGATGTGGTAGGATGATGGCACAAACAAAAGAGGAGGATTTCCATGGATAAACGCAAAAAACGCAATCCCCGCGCGAAGCAAATCACGCTGGCCGTCATTCTGGTCGTCGTTGTGCTGGTGCTCATCGCCTTCCCGCCGTTTGTCAGCGTGCCTACCGGTCATACTGGCGTGGTAACGACGTTCGGCCGGGTGGAGGATAAGGTGCTGGACGAGGGCTTCCACTTCAAAAATCCCGTTCAGCGCGTGGTCATGATGGACAACCGCACGCAGAAGGCGTCCCTGTCGATGCAGGCGTTCTCCAGCGACATTCAGCAGGTGGACATTGTGTGCACCGTGAACTACTCGGTGGACAAGCAGAACGCGCAGAACCTGTATAGAAACGTGGGCGTGGACTACTATGACACCATCATGCGCCCCCGCATTCAGGAGTGCACGAAGAGCGTGCTCACCCAATACACCGCCGAAACGCTGATGGACGTGCGCAGCTCGCTGTCCACGCAGATTCGCGACCGGCTCGCGCCGGAAATGAAGGAATACGGCATTCTGGTTGCCAGCGTGACCGTTGAAAACGTGGACTTCACCGACGCGTTCACCGATGCCGTCGAGGCCAAGCAGGTGGCGCTTCAGACCAAGCTGAAAACCGAAACGGAGCAGGCCGAGCTGGTGTCCATCGCGCAGTCCACCGCCGAGCGCGACCTGATTGCCGCCCGCACGGACGCGGAGAAGCGCACCATTCTGGCGGAGGCCGAGGCATCCGTCAAGCGCACCGAGGCCGACGCGGATGCGTACAGGGTGAAGGTGGAGTCCGAGGCGGAGGCCGCCGCAAACAAGCTGATTGCCGCCTCTCTGACCGATTCGCTGATTCGCTATACGCAGGCCACCCGCTGGGACGGCGCGCTGCCTCAGGCCGTCGGCAGCTCCGCTGCGCTGCCCGTGCTTGACCTGACGGACGCGGGCAACTAAGCACGAAGCGGAACGTTCTTCAAATAGGGAGGGCGTTCCGCCCTTTGCACAGGAAACGGAGGGAACGCGAGCATGAAAATCTACATCGCCGTGGACATGGAGGGCATCAGCGGCGTCAACAGCCCGGAGCACGTGAAGACCGACGGGCGGCTGTATCCGGAGGGACGCAGGCTGCTGACGCGCGAGGTCAACGCCGCCGTTCAGGGCGCGTTCGACGCGGGCGCGGACGAGGTAATCGTCGCCGACATGCACGGCGCAAGCAACAACCTGATTACCGAGGACGTGGATCCCCGCGCGCTTCTGCTCGTCGGCGCGCCGCATGCGCCCCGGTTCCCCTTTCTGGACGGAGAGGTGGACGGCATGGCGCTTCTGGGCTATCACGCCATGGCGGGCACGCGCCTTGCGAACCTTGAGCACACGATGACCAGCGCCGCGTGGCACAGCCTCCGCGTGAACGGCGAGGCGTGGGGCGAAACGGCGATTGACGCGAAGATTGCGTCCGAGGCGGGCGTTCCGGTGATTATGGTCAGCGGAGACGACCGGCTTTGCCGCGAGGCGGACGCCTTCCTGCCCGGCGTGGAGCGCGCCTGCGTGAAGCACGGCGCGGGTCGGCAGACGGCGCTGTGCCTGTCGCCCGAAAGGGGCAACGCGCTCGTGCGCGAGACGATGAAGCGCGCGGTTCTGCGCCTGAAGAACGCGCGGGATTTCGCGCTCATGCCCGCAGCCGGGCGCTATACCGTTTCCATTACCTATAAATTCACTCCGGACGCGGACACGGCTGCCGCCCGCCCCGGCGCACGCCGCGTGGACGGCTATACCGTTGAAAACGACGTGACGCGCGTGTGCGACCTGTACGGCGGACTGTGGAGCGAATACGGCGAGACGCAGGCCGTTCACTAAATAAAGAAA
>CAZMGO010000013.1:4400-5488 GCA_964565845.1 uncultured Oscillospiraceae bacterium
TGGACGCGCTGCCCGCCTATAACGACTCCGCTGCGCATAAGCGCTGGAAGGCGGAGTACGGCGGCCGCATTGAAATGAAGGCTATCTTCGACTTGGAATAAGCGCGGAAGGAAAACGCCGCAGGGGCAGGATTGCGAGGGCAGTCCTGCCTCTTTTGCATGGAAACCGGGCAAAATTGTGGCGGACGGTTGAATGGGGCGGCGTTTCGTGGTATGATAAAATTGAGAAAAAGGACGCGGGAGGCGAAAACCATGGCGTATGACGTGTATCAGTCGGCGGCGCTGGTTCTTCGCTACGCGTTTGCGGGCGCGGGGCTGTTTATCGCCGGGCGATGCGCGTATATGTTCGTGCGCGACGGGAAGCAGGCGCGCTTTTTGCGCGCACAGGCGGGCGAAACCGGCGCCGTGGCGAAGCTGAGTGTATTTACGCACGGCGGCGCACCCGTCGTGAAGCGGCTGAACCGGGAGGGCGTGGTCGGCTCCGGGCGCGGAAGCGACGTGCGCGTACCGCGCGCAGGACTGGAAAAGCGGCATTTTTCCTATGAGCTGGTGAACGGGCAGCTGCGCGCAACATCCATCGGCGGCGCCGACCTGTTCGACGGCGACCAGAAGCCGGCGCGCACGCTGTCCGTGCCGCCGGGCGGCTGCTTCTATGCGGGCGACGCGAAGCTGGAATACCGCCTGATTCGCCAAAACGCCGAGCCGGTGAGCGCGGCAGCCAAGCGCGCCTACGGCGACCGGCTGCGCACGCTGGTGAAGCCGCCGGAGCCTCCTCGCGGTGGCCGCGGAAACGGGCGAAGCTTCCGCTGAACCCGGTTTGAACGCGCGGCAGCCTTTACAAAGTGTTCTTCCCGAACCTGTTTTCCCCTCTGCATAGCGGACAAGAGACGGATGGCATTTTCGATGGCGCGGAAACGGGCAGGAAGCTGGCAGGCATGCTTTGAGGGAATCGTGTTTGGGGAATTTTAAGAGAATACCCTATCGAAGGAGGGCGCGCATGGACGCGAGAGAATACCGGCGGCATTTGAGCCGCGCAAACGAGCTGCCGCTTTTATATGCGGTGATGGCGTTTCAGCTTGCGTGCATGCT
>CAZMGO010000013.1:5588-20134 GCA_964565845.1 uncultured Oscillospiraceae bacterium
CAAACGAGCTGCCGCTTTTATATGCGGTGATGGCGTTTCAGCTTGCGTGCATGCTTTTGCTTGCGTTCCGCGATGACGCGCCGGACGCGTTTTCGCTGCGCATGAGCGTGCTTCTTCCGACGGGTACGTATTTGGGGCTGAAGCTTTTGTCGCGCTTGTGGCCGATCGACCGGGCGCTGTATATTCAGACGGCGTTTTTAGGCTCTTTGAGCGTGATTCTTCTGCGCGCGGTGTTTAAAAAGACGGACAACGCGGCGGATCAGGCGACGTATCTTCTGGCGTCGCTCGTGCCGATGCTGTTCGGCGTGTGGATTGTGCGGAGGCTTAAGCGGCACGAGGGCTTCTGCGCGGCGCTGATGCCGGTGTGTCTGGCGCTGCTGGTTCTGCCGTTCGGGTTCACAAACAGCGCGGCGCGCAACTGGGTGCGGCTGGGCGGCGTGCAGTTTCAGCCGTCGGAGCTGGTGAAGCCGGTCACGGTGGTGATTCTCGCCAGCGGCTTTTCGCGCGGCGGCGGCATTCGCGGCTGGTGGAAATACGCGCTGTACGGCGCGCTGTGCTGCGGAATCCTTCTGGTGGAGAAGGATTTGGGCGCGATGGTGCTGTATTACATGCTGGTCGTGGCCATGTTCTATGTGGGAACCGGGAATCGAAAGCTGACGTTGGTCATTTTGCTGCTTACCGCGGCGGCGGGCGTGCTGTTTTTGAAGCTTCTGGATCGCATTCCGGCGTTTACCTATGTGGCGAAGCGCATTGCCATATGGAAAAACCCGTGGAACAGCCCGGACGAGAATTCCCGGCAGATCATGCAGGGGCTGATTTCCATTGCCAGCGGCGGCATTTTCGGCTCCGGGCTGGGACTGGGGTCGGCAGACCGCGTGGCGGTGGTGGCGTCGGACTATATTTTCGCCGCCATCAGCGAGGAATTCGGCATCCTGTTTGCGCTGTGCGTGCTGGCGGTGTATCTCACGCTGGCGCTTCGCGGCATGTTCATTGCGATGAACGCGCGCTCGCGGTTTCACGCGCTGATCGCCTTCGGCTGCGCCTTTGAGCTGACCACGCAGATGCTTCTGATTGTGTGCGGCAACCTGCACCTGATTCCGCTGACCGGCGTCACGCTGCCGTTTGTGTCCGAGGGCGGCAGCTCGCTGATGGCCTCGGCGGGCATGGTTGGGCTGCTGATGGGCGTGGCCTCCGTGAACGCGCAGGACGAATACGACGATCTCGTGCGCTTAAACGGCGGGGAATGGAGGGAGGACGCATGAAGGAGATGCGTTTTTCCATCCGGCTGGTGGCGGCGCTGCTGGCGGCGTGCGTGCTTCTGACGGGCGCGGCGTTTGTGATTACGGTGTATGTGAACGGCACGCGCTGGATTAACCGCGCCAACAACACCCGCCTTGCGGACGCGAAGAAGACCACCGTGCAGGGCTCGATATACGATTCGACGGGGCTGGAGCTTGCGGGCAGCCGCGAGCCGGGCGAAAGGCACTATCTTGCGGACGAGGCGACGCGCCGGGCGCTTTCGCACACGCTGGGCGACCAGACGAACATGAGCGCGACGGGCGTGGAGAATTTTCATTCGTCCACGCTCTTGGGCTTTACGCGCACGCGCACGGATTATACGCTTCAGCGGCTGGTGGGCTATGACCCGGTGGGGTCGAGCCTTACGCTGACGGTGGACGCGGAGCTGACGAAATATCTCGCGTCGCTTCTGCCGTCCGACAAAAACGGCGCGGCGGTGATTATCAACTACAAAACCGGCGCGATTCTGGCGATGGCCTCAAAGCCGGACTTTGACCCTGCCGACATGGACGCGGAGGTGCAGGACACGGCGTATTACAACCGCGTGCTTCAGATGCGCTACGCGCCCGGCTCCACCTTCAAAATCATCACGCTCACGGCGGCGCTGGAGACGCTGCCGGGCGTGGACGAGGAAATGTTCAGCTGCGCGGGCGTGTGGAATTACGGCGACCATTCGCTCAAATGCGCCGGGAACGCCGTGCACGGCAGCCTGACGCTTTCGCAGGCATTTACGCGCTCGTGCAACATCACCTTTGGTTCGCTCGCCTACCGGCTGGGCGCGGGCACGCTGAAGGACACGGCGGAGCGCTTCGGCTTCAACTTCAATTTCGCGTTTGACGATTTGATGCTGTATGAATCGTGGTGCCTGAACAAAAGCGCGGGCGCGGGCGATTTGATTCAGGCGGGCTTCGGGCAGGGCACGACGCAGGTTACGCCGCTGCACATGGCCATGATTGCCGGGGCGATCGCCAACGGCGGCACGATGATGGAGCCGAAGCTGATTCAAAAGGTGCAAAGCCCCGCGGGCGCGGCGGTGAAAACGCTGGAGCCGACCGTGTTTAAGCAGTGCACCGACGCGGAGACGGCGGAAACCGTGGCGCGGTATATGTATCAGACGGTCAAAAGCGGCACAGCCTCGCGCGCGGCGATTTCCGGCTACACGGACGGCTATGTGTGCGGCAAGACCGGCTCGGCGGAATGGTCGAACAACAAGGACGACGCGACGCACGCATGGTACACGGGCTTTCTGTACGGCGACGACGCGCATCCCTACGCCATTGCGGTGGTGGTGGAAAAGGGCGGCTCGGGCGGCACGACCGCCGCGCCGATCGCCTCGAAGGCGCTGAAAAAGGCAATCGAACGCAACGTATACTAACGAAGGGACGGGAACGAAATGGAACGGCTGAACGTGAAAAATCTGGCGGACAGGGTGCGGGAGAACATCGCCCGCGTGATTATCGGCAAGGACGAGGAAATTACGCTTCTGCTCACGGCGGTCATCTGCCGAGGGCATGTGCTGATGGAGGACGTGCCCGGCACGGGCAAGACGGTGATGGCGAAGTCGCTGGCAAAATCGATCGACTGCTCGTTTTCGCGCATTCAGTTCACGCCTGACCTGCTGCCCGGCGACGTGACCGGCATGAGCGTGTTTGACGCGCGCTCGGCGGAGTTCGTGTTCAAGCCCGGCCCGGTGTTTACGAACATCCTGCTGGCGGACGAGATCAACCGCGCCACGCCGCGCACGCAGTCCGCGCTGCTAGAATGCATGGAGGAGCGGCAGGTAACGATGGACGGCGTGACGCGCAGACTGGACGAGCCGTTTCTGGTGGTCGCCACGCAGAACCCCATCGAAACGCAGGGCACGTTCCCGCTGCCGGAGGCGCAGCTTGACCGCTTCCTGATTAAGATGCGGCTGGGCACGCTGTCCCACGAGGACGCGGTGCGCGTGCTCGACCGGTTTATTGAAGGAAGTCCCCTCGAAACGCTTTCGCCCGTGTGCACGGCGGAGGAGATTCGCGCATCTCAGGCGGCGTATGCGTCCTGCGAGGTGTCGCCGGAGGTGCGCGGCTATATCGCAACGCTCTGCGAGTGCACGCGGCGCGCCTCAAACGTGGTGCTGGGCGTGAGTCCGCGCGGCATGCTGCAGCTGATGCGCGCCTGTCAGGCGTATGCCACGCTTCAGGGCCGCGATTTCGTGACGCCGGACGACGTGAAGCATCTGGCCATTCCAGTTTTGGCGCATCGCGTGGTGGTGCGCGGCGTATACGGCAAGACCGACGCGTCCGTGGACGCGGTGAAGGAGGCTCTGGAAATGGCCGCCGTGCCCACTGAGGAGGTCGGACGGGAGATGCAGGCATGAGCGTACTGTGGCTGATTGTGCTCACGGTTGCGTTTGCGGTTCTGCAGGCGGTCGTATTCCGCTGCTTTAATCTGCGCAGGCTGAGCTACGAGCGGCATTTCAGCCAAATGCGCGCCTTCGAGGGGCAGCGGGTGGAGCTGATCGAGGGCATGAAAAACGAAAAGCTGCTGCCGGTGCCGTGGCTGCGCGCCGAATCGCGGATTCCGCGCGAGCTGGCGTTTGAAAAGGAGCAGATGGACGCGCACGAGGTGTCCGGCGGACTGTATCACAAGAGCATTTTCTTCCTGCCGCCGATGAGCCGGATTACGCGGCATCACGAGATTACGCTCAAAAAGCGCGGCGTGTACGATGCAGGCTCCGTGGCGCTGACGGCGGGCGATCTGTTTTCGCTGGCGCGCAGCGAGCGGCAGGCCGAGCTGGAATGCGGCATCGTGGTGTATCCGCGCATCCTGTCCGAGGACGAGCTGCCCGACCCGGCGAACCGCTGGCTGGGCGAGGCCGTGGTGAGGCGCTGGATCATGCCCGACCCGTTTCTGGTGACCGGCATTCGCGACTATCGCGCCGGGGATTCGCTGCGCGACGTGCACTGGCGCGCCAGCGCGCGCACGGGCGAAATGTGCGTGAAGGTGCGCGACTACACCTCCGATCCGCGCGCGCTGGTGATTTTAAACGTGCAGACCAGCGAGGCGCAGTGGGCGGACGTGGGCGGTCAGGACGTGGAGACGATGGAGCAGGGCATCCGCATCGCGGCGACGCTGTGCACCCGCGCGCTGGCAGGGGGCATGGACGCGGGCTTCGCGTCCAATGCGTGTCTGGCCGGAAGAGCCGGGTCGGGCGAGTGCATCTTCGTACGCCCGGCGGGCGGCGGCGAGCAGGGCGACCGGCTTCTGGATACGATGGCGCACATGCTTCTGCACAGGGAGCTGAGCTTCCACACCTTCCTTGAGAGCCTGACGGACGTGACCGGGCAGGACATCCTGATTATCACCTGCTACGAAACCGGCGAAATCGAGGAGGCCATGGAGCGGCTTCGGCAGCAGGGCAACACGGTGGAGACGCTGAGGCTGGAAAGGAGGCGGGCGGCATGAAAAGGCTTGAAAACCGGCTTCTGCGCGCGGTGATGTATCTTTTGTGCGTCATGCCCGCGTGCGCGTTTCTGTTTCGGCTTCTGATGGGCGCGGGCTTCTGGTACGGCCCCGCGTGGCTGTGCGCGCAGACGGCGCTGGCGGCGCTTTTGGCGCTGCTTCCGGCGTACATCGGCGATTACCGGGAATACGAGGTCGTAACGGTCGAGGGCGGCGCGGGCGGCGACCCGAACCCCGACCGCGAGGTGAAGCGCACGATGATGCACGAGGGCAGGCGCTTTCCGCTGCGCATGACGGCAGACCTTGCGTTTTTAGCGGTCAATTTCGTGCTGGCGCTGTTTTTGCCCGGGCCGGTGCTGGCAAGCCGGCATTTTCTGTATCGGCTGGGCTTTCTTGTGATGATGACGATTTTGCTGATGCTTGCCATGCCGGGCATGTCGGCGGCGCACTGCATGTGGACGGATCTTCCGGGCATGCTGCTGGGCGCGGTCGGGTATCTGGCCGCGGCGCTGTATCTGCATTTTTCCGGCTCGGACGTGTCCCGCATGAAGGCGCTGGTTACCGTGTGCGCGGTGCTGTTTCTGTTTTTCGGCGGCGTGACGCTGAACCGGCAGTCGATTCGCGCCAGCATGTCCACGCATGCGGGCGAGGAGCATCGCGCGCCGCGCGAGATCGTGCGCCGAAACCGGCGCATCGTTTTGTCGTTCGCCGCGCTGGTCACGCTGGTTTCGCTGGTGGAGCCGATTCGCGCCGCGGCGAACTGGTGCCTTCGGCAGGTGGGCGCGTTCTTCCGCTGGATTTCCTCCCTTTTGAGCCGGGGCGGCGACGCGTCGGCGACAATGCCGGAGCTGGGCAGCGCGGCAATGCAGGCGGGCGAGAGCGCCGCGCAGGCCGCGGAGACGGCGAAAAATTCGCCGTTTGCCGACATTCTGACCTACGTGTTTCTGGGGCTGCTTGCGCTGGGCTTCCTGTGGATGCTGTTTGACCGCATTCGCGCGCTGATTAACCGGCTGTCCGAATGGCTGGAGAAGTTCGCGGGCAGCGTGAACGAGGGCTTTTACGACGAGCGTGAGCAGCTGATGAGCGCCGAGGAGGTTCGCGAGAGCATGAAAAAGCGGCTGCGCGAACGCATGAAGCAGCTGTTTGCCCGCGAAACGCCGTGGGAACGGCTGGACGGACGCGGACGCGCGCGCCGGCTGCTTCGTGATTTCTACAAAAAGCGCATGCGCAAAACAAACAACCTGCGCGCCCGAACCGCGCGCGAGGCGATTTTCACGGGCGACGCGGCGCGCGCCGACCGGGAGGCGTTTGCCGATTTCTACGACGCGGCGCGGTATTCCGCGCATGAGGTGGACGCGGCGCGCGCCGATCAATTCAAGAAGGATCTGAGGCTATGACCCCGGAGCTGGAATTCAAAATCCGCAGCCTGCCCGATTCGCCCGGCTGCTATCTGATGAAAAGCAAGGGCGAAATCATCTATGTGGGCAAGGCGAAAAATCTCAAAAACCGCGTGCGGCAATACTTTCACGCCTCCGCCAACCATACGCCCAAGGTGCGCGCGATGGTGGAAAAGGTGGACGATTTCGACATCGTGCTGGTGGACGGCGAGCTGGAGGCGCTGATTCTCGAGTGCAACCTCATCAAAAAGCACATGCCGTGGTACAACATCCTTTTAAAGGACGACAAGCATTATCCGTTCATCCGCATCGATCTGCGCGAGCCGTTCCCGGCGGTGGAGCTTCGGCGCGAGCAGGCAAAGGACGGCGCGCGGTATTTCGGTCCCTATGTGGGCGCGGCCGCCGTGCGCGAGGTGCTGGACATCTCGCGCATGCTGTTTCCCATTCGCCACTGCACGAAGCCGCTGAAGCCGGGCATGAAGGCGCGCCCGTGCCTGCATCATCAGGTGGGGCAGTGTCTGGCGCCGTGCGCGGGGCTGGTGGACGAGGCGGCCTACGGCGCGGAAATCAAAAGGCTCATTCATTTTTTAAGCGGACACTATGACGACGTTCTCAGGGAGCTGAAATCGCGCATGGCGGACGCCGCCGCGGGCATGAACTACGAGCGCGCCGCCGTATACCGCGACCGCATCCGCGCCGTGAACGACCTGATGCAGCGGCAGAAGGCGCTGGACGTGGGTGGCGAGGACAGGGACGTGATTGCCGGTCTGCCCGTGGACGCGGACGTGCTGGTGCAGGTGATGCTCACGCGCGGCGGACGGCTGATTTCCTCCGAAACGTTCACGCTCGTCCGCGCGGCGGACGACGAGCCGGGCGAGGTGCTCACGCGGTTCATGACGCAGTATTATTCCGCCGAAAACCCGCCCGCGCCGGAGATTTTGGTCGGCGCGCCGCTGCCGGAGGGCGAGGTGCTGGAGGAGCTGCTGGGCGAAATTCTCAACCGGCGCGTGCGCATTGCCTGCCCGCAGCGCGGCGACAAGGCGCGGCTTGTGCAGATGGCGCGCAAAAACCTGCGCGACGAGGCCGCCAAAATCGAAAAAAAGCGCGCGCGCAGCCGCGAGCGCACGCTCGGCGCGCTGGAGGAGCTTCAGGTGGTGCTCGGTCTGCCCGCGCCGCCCCGAAGAATCGAGGGCTACGACATTTCCAACACGCAGGGCGTTTTGTCCGTCGCCAGCGAGGTCGTGATGCTGGATGGCGTGAGCGCGCGCAAGGAATACCGGCACTATCGCATTCGGGACATCGAGGGACCGAACGACTTTGAATCGATGAAGCAGGTCATCACGCGCAGGCTGTCCCACGGTCTTCAGGAAAGGGCACAGAGAGAGCGGGAGGGGCTTGACCCGCGCGGCGGAAAATTTTCCGACCTGCCCGACCTGATTTTGATTGACGGCGGCCCGATACAGGTGCGATTCGCGCAGGAGGCCATGCACGCGCTGGGGCTTACCATTCCCATGTTCGGTCTTGCCGAGCGCGTGGATGAAATCGTGCTGCCGGACAGTGACGAAAGCATCCTGCTCGACCGCCACAGCGAGGCGCTTCACCTGATTGAGCGGCTGCGCGACGAGGCGCACCGCTTCGCAATCACGCATCACCGGGCGCTTCGGCAGAAGAAGGGCGTAGGCTCGCGGCTGGAGGAGATTCCCGGCATCGGTCCCAAGCGCCGCCGCGCGATTTTGACGCGCTTTAAAACCATGGAGGCGCTGCGCGGCGCGAGCGAGGAGGAAATCGCCGCGGTGGACGGCGTAACAAAGGAAAACGCGCGCGCCGTGTTCCGCTTCCTGCATGCCGAGAGCGAGAATTCACCTTCGCCCGATTGACAGCCGCGGGGCGGCGGCTCTATAATGATACGCGATGAACGCAGACTTGGGAGGCGGACGTATGGATTACCAAAGGCTTGACGCGATTGTTGATTCGTATCGCGAGGATATTCTGGAAACCATGAAGCGCTGGATTGCCATTCCCTCCGTGCAGGCGCCGTGCGCGGCGAAAAACGCGCCGTTCGGCGTGGAAACCCGCCGCATGCTCGACACCGCCATGGCGGACGCGTCGGACATGGGCTTCGAAACGAAGGAATTTGACGGCTACGCCATGCATGCGCAGCTGGGTCACGGCGAAAAGACGCTGGGCATCCTGTGCCATCTGGACGTCGTGCCCGCCGGGGACGGCTGGACGCACGATCCGTGGGGCGCGGAAATCGAGAACGGCAGGCTGTACGGGCGCGGCGTCGCCGACGACAAGGGCGCGGCGATTCTGTCGCTGTATGCCATGAAGGCCGTGCGCGCGGCGGGCGTGAAGCTGAAGGACGGCGTGCGCCTGATTCTGGGCTGCGACGAGGAAACCGGCATGACCGACATGCGCTACTATGCCGAGCATTCCGACCTGCCGGATTACGGCTTCAGCCCCGACGCGGAGTTCCCGGTCATCAACATCGAAAAGGGCGGGCTGAGCCTGAACCTGACATCCGTGACCGGCGGCGAGGACGGCGCGGAGCTGCCCGTATACGAGCTGTATGCCGGCGAGCGCCAGAACGTGGTGCCCGGCACGGCGTGGGCGCGGCTGGGCGTGAGCGACCGGGAAAAATTCGAGGCGCGGCTTGCCGCCGTGCGCGGGGAAACCGGCTTCGAGCTGAAAAGCGAATATGAGGACGGCGGCGTTTGCCGCCTGACCGCCGTGGGACTGTCCGCGCACGCGTCGGTTCCGCATCTGGGCAAAAACGCCGCGGGCATGCTGCTGATTGCGCTTAGCAGGCTGAACGCGGGCGGCGGCAGCCGCGGGGCGATCAAGGGTCTTGCCGAGCTTCTGGGGCTGGACGGCACCGGTCGCGCGCTGGGCATCGCCTGCGAGGACGAGCTTTCCGGCGCGCTCACGTGCAATCTGGGCATCCTGCGCTATGACCAAAATCGGCTTTCCGCGCGGCTGGACATTCGCTATCCGCTGTGCGCGAACGAGGAAACCATGTGCGGGCAGGCCGTGAAGTCGGCGGCGAAATACGGCATGGGCGTGGAGCTGGTCGGCTCCCACACGCCGCATCATGTGCCCGCGGAGCACAAGGTGGTCAAGGGGCTTTTGAAGGCCTACAGCGAGGCGACCGGCAAGCCCGGCTACGCGTTCGCCATCGGCGGCGGCACGTATTCCCGCTGCATGCCGAACACCGTGGCCTTCGGCCTGACCTTCCCGGGCGATACCGACCTGTGCCACATGCCGGACGAATACATGGAAGTGGAAAAAATGATGCTCTCGGCGCGCATTCTGGCGCGCGCCATCTGTGAGCTGGCAGGCGAGGGCGAGAGGGCATGAGCAGGGTGTTTTCCGTAGCCATTGACGGCCCCGTGGGCGCAGGCAAGAGCTGCGTGGCAAAAAAGGCAGCCGAGCGGCTGAACGCCGCCTATCTGGACACGGGCGCGATGTATCGCGCGGTGGGTCTGTATATGCTGGAAAACGGCATTTCGCTGGAGGACGGAAAAGCGATTGCCGAAAACGCGCCGAGGGCGCACGTGGACGTTCGCTATGAGGGGCGTGAGCAGCACACCTATCTCAACGGACGCGACGTGACGGGCGAAATTCGCCGCCCGGAGGTCAGTCTGGCGAGCAGCGCCGTGGCGAAGGTGCACGCCGTGCGCGAGGCGCTGGTGAATCGTCAGCGGGAGCTGGCGCGCGGCATTTCGCTGGTGATGGACGGGCGAGACATCGGCACCTGCGTTTTGACGAACGCGACGCTGAAGATTTTCCTCACCGCCGCGCCCGAGGAGCGGGCGCGCCGCCGCTTTGAGCAGATGAAGGGGAAGGGCGGGCAGTCGTTTGAGGACGTGCTGAACGATTTGCTTCGCCGCGACCGAAACGACATGAACCGCGCCGAATCGCCGCTGAGACGCGCCGAGGACGCGGTGGAGCTGGATTCCACGCATTTGACCGAGAGCGAGGTTGTCGAGCGCATCGTGTCGCTGCTCAGGGAACGGACGGGGGGCGAGGAGGCATGAAGCGCGGTCTGTGCAAAGTCCTGTGCGCCATGTATCGCATGCTTTCGGCGCTGATTCACCCCGTGCGCGTGATTGGCCGCGAAAACATGGTCAAGGAGGGCCCGGTGATCCTGTGCGCGAACCATACGAATCTGCAGGATCCCATGGTGCTGAACGTGTATCTGGGGCGGCTGATTCGCTTTATGGCAAAAAAGGAGCTGTTTGAAAACCGCTTCATGAACCGCGTTATGACATGGCTGGGCGCGTTCCCGGTCAGCCGCGGCGAACGCGACCTGTCGGCGGTGCGCACGTCTCTGAAGCTGCTGGAGGAGGGCGAGGTGCTGGGCATCTTCCCGGAGGGACACCGGTACGCCGACGGCGAAATGCACGAATTCGGAAACGGGCTGGCGCTGATTGCGCTGCGTTCCGGCGCGCCGGTCGTGCCCGCGTACATTCAGGGCAGCTATCGCCTGTTCCGCCGCGTCACGGTGACGGTGGGCGAGCCGGTTGCGCTGGCCGATCAGGGGCGCCGCTGCGACAGCGCATCGCTGCGCACGGCCACGGAGCGCATCCAAAACGCCATGCGCGCGCTGCGCGAGGTCGATACAAAAAAAGTATGTTAAATTACGGCATTTCCTGTCTTTGCGGCAGGAAATGTTTTTATACTATAGAATATAGAAACGATTCAGTATTTGCTTATGGCAGGAAGGGACTGAACCACGATCGCACGCGTTACCGTCGCCGAATCCGCGGGCTTCTGCTTCGGCGTTCGCCGGGCAATGACGCTTGCCCTTGCCAATGCGCCGGCGTATTCGCTGGGGCCGCTGATTCATAATTCGGTGGCCGTGGAGGCGCTTGAAAAGCAGGGCGTGCGCGTCGCGCAGACGGTTTCGGACATTCCGGCGGGCGCACGGGCGATTGTTCGCTCGCACGGCGTGAGCCGGGAGGTTCTGAGCGCGCTTGAGGCGCGCGCGGAGACGATCGACGCTACCTGCCCCTATGTCGCCAGCATTCATCGCATGGTCGCGGAGGCCGCCGCGCAGGGCATTCCGGTGCTCGTGTGCGGGCAAAGGGAGCATCCCGAGGTCGTTGGCACGATGGGCTGGGCCGGCGAAAAGGCCCGCGTGGTGTCCTCGGAGGACGAGGCGCGGGCGCTGCCGCGAATGGAGCGCGTGCTCGTCGTCGCGCAGACAACGCTGGGCGCGGCGCGGTACCGGGCGATAGCGCGGGCGATTGAAGCCCGTGTGGATGCGCCGGACATTCGCATGACCGTGTGCGCCGCCACGGAAAAGCGGCAGGAGGAAGCGGCACGGCTGGCCGGGGAATGCGACGTAATGCTCGTCGTGGGCGACCCTGCCAGCGCAAACTCGCGCGCGCTGTATGAAATTGCAAGGGCGCACTGCGAGAGAACCCATTTCATCCGGGAGGCTGGCGAGCTTGGCTCGCTGCCCATGAAGATAGAGGATCGCATCGGAATCACAGCCGGCGCATCCACTCCGGATTGTACATTTAAGGAGGTTGTGGCACGAATGAACGACATCGAGAACAAGGTCAACACGGTAGAAGCGCCCCAGGAGGCCGTCGAAACGCCAGCCGAATCGGATTTCGCATCCGAATTCGAGAAGACGATGGTGCAGATCCGTCCCGGGCAAACGATCACCGGCAAGGTGGTTCAGATTACTGACGACGAGGTATGTGTCAACATCGGATACAAGGCGGATGGTCTGGTAAAGAAGTCTGACCTTTGCGACACCGATGTCAAGATCGATGATGAGATCGAAGTCGAGGTCGTCAAGGTAAACGACGGCGAAGGCAACGTGCTTCTGAGCCAGAAGAACATCATCAATCGCAAGAACTGGGATGAGATCGTTGCCAAGAGCGAAGCCGGCGAGTACATCGACGGCATCGGCAAGGAAGCGGTCAAGGGCGGCCTGCTTGCCAGCGTGAACGGCATCCGCACCTTTATCCCCGCGTCGCAGCTTGCCAACCGCTATGTCGAGCACATCGAGGAGTTCGTTGGCCAGGAGCTGAAGCTCAAGGTTATCGAGCTGGATCGCTCCAAGAAGCGCATCGTCGCCTCCCGCAAGGCCGTGCTGGCCGAGGAAGAGGCCGCGCGCAGGAAGGCAATTTGGGATAAGCTCGAAATCGGCTCCATCGTTGAGGGCACCGTTCGCAGAATCGCCGACTTCGGCGCGTTCGTGGACATCGGCGGCGTGGACGGCCTCGTCCATGTGACCGACCTGAGCTGGGGTCATGTGCATCATCCCTCTGACGTCGTGAAGGTCGGCGACGTGATCAACGTCAAGATCCTGAACGTCGATTCCGAGAAGGAGCGCGTTTCCCTGTCCCTCAAGCAGACCAAGCCCCGTCCGTGGACCGTGGCTGACGAAAAGTATCCGGTCGGCACCGTCGTGGAGGGCAAGGTTGTCCGCATCACCACGTTCGGCGCGTTCGTCGAGCTGGAGCCCGGCCTTGACGGTCTGGTGCATATCTCCCAGTGCGCGCTCACCCGCATCGAGAAGGTCGAGGACGCGCTGCATGTGGGCGACGTGGTTCGCGTGAAGATTCTGGACGTCAACACCGAGGCGAAGCGCATCAGCCTGTCCGTCCGTCAGGCGCTCGAGGACGAAGCCCTTGAGAACGTCGAGACCGCCGACATCGCCGATGAGTACGCCATCGAAGGCGAAGACACCGCCGCTCCCACCGAGGAATAATTTCCTCCCATCTGCGCCTCCGCAGCCGAAAACTGCGGGGGCGTTTTTTTCTGGAAAAAGTGCTGCGATTGGCGTGCCGCGAGGAGGCAGAGGAATGAGAAAGAAAAAAACGCTTGTTTTGATGGCTCTGCTGCTGTTGGCAGCTGCCGCCGCGATTGCGGTTATAGGCCGACAGAGCGAATTCACCGGCAGCCGGGTAAAGAACTCGGACGCATATCTTCTGGACATTCAGCGGATGAACGGAACGGACAGCCACACCCTGACGCTGAAGAAGGGCGATACGCTGGCGGTGACGTTTGAAACCACGGGCGGCAGGCTGACCATGGAAATCGCCGCGCCCGACGGGGAGATACTCTATCAGGGCAACGGCTCGGAGATTTCCGAATTTACGCTTGCCGTGCCTGAGGACGGCACGTATGCGATCTCGGTTCGCGCGGAGCGGGCAAAGGGCACGATTCACGTGCGCCTTGCCAATCGCGCGCAGGCGGATTAAATCCGCGGCCTGATTGCGCTGTGCGGGACGAAGGCGTTCCGACCGATTGTCAGCTGGGGCTTTTCGACAATCTCGGCAGCTATTGCGAGCGCGTACGCTTCGAGAGAGTCTGAACGTGCGTCTGCCCGCATATAGAAAAAACCTCTCGGAAACGAAGCGAGGAATTCGTGTTCCGGGAGGGTTTCGTGTTTCCTGCGCGTGGTCAGTCCTTGTCTTTACGGCTCCTTACGGCCTTCAGAATCAGCATAACCGCGCCGAACAGCACCCCGGCAATGGCCCAGATGAACCAGCCTTGGCTTCCGCCGCCGTTTCCGTTGGGGCCATAGGTATAATAGAGGAACACCGCCGTGACCAGCAGCCAATAGCCGCCGCTCACCGCGCCGATGACGGGACTTCCTGCCTTCCGGCGGCGGGTGTATTCGCCGTCCTCCAGCAGCTTTTCCGTGGATGCCTGAATCGTGCCGCCGTACACAAACGCCATGCAGCCGATTCCCGCAATGACCAGCAGCAGGCACAGCGCGCCGACGTAGAAAAGGTCGGTCGTGTTCAGGCAGACGGCGGCGAACAGCGGAAGCGCCGACAGGATGCACAGAAGCGTGCCCGCGGTATTCAGGCGATTGTAGGTCGCCGCGAACGCCCTGCGGCGCTCCTTCACCATGCCGGTCACGCCGTATTCAGTTTCAAACGGCTCCTTCTCCAGAAACTCGTATTCCTTCGTCCTTGCCCCGCAGGACAAAAACAGCGCCACGGCGACCGCCGCAAGCACCAGCAGCGCCGAAAGGCCGATGCCGGCTGCGGCGTTTTCCGTGACGCGGAACCGGCTGTATTCGCTCATCGCGCCCAGCAGCATCAGCGGAATCGGAGACAGGATGCACAGATACGTGGCAAGCGCCATTTTCGGCGCGGCGGCTCGGCGCAGCGCCAGATAATCGGAGGCCTGCTGCAGCGTGACCCGGCGCAGCGGAGACGCGCCCTCCTCGCCGGAGGATTCCGGCTCCTCCAGCTCATCCTTCAGAAGATAGTCGGTCGTTACGCCGAACAGACGGCTCATCTGAAGAATGCGGTCGATGTCCGGCGCCGACTGTGCGCTCTCCCATTTGGAGACCGACTGACGGCTTACGTTCAGCTGCTCGGCCAGCTCCTCCTGCGACCATCCGGCCTTCCTGCGAAGCGCGATGACCTT
>CAZMGO010000013.1:20234-23494 GCA_964565845.1 uncultured Oscillospiraceae bacterium
GCTCGGCCAGCTCCTCCTGCGACCATCCGGCCTTCCTGCGAAGCGCGATGACCTTGTCGGCAAAAATCATAAAGCTTCCTCCCTGTCCGACCGCAGTTTCTGCGGCTCTGCGGCATTTATCGTACACCCTTCGGCGGTTGCACGCCAGAAATCCGGGCGTACAATTTGTCAACCGCCGGTTGCGATTCGATTTATTCCCGAAAATCGGCACATTTTCTGCTCCGGAGAGAAAAATCCGGCACATTGCGGCGTTATTGGAACGGTGCGGCCTTCTCGGTCTCGCCCTTCTGCCGCGCGCGCAGAAGCGCCTGACTCATGCGCATGCCGCGCTCGGCACAATCCCGCGCGGTTCCGTTTTCGGCCAGCGCCAGCGCGATTCCGGCGCACATGGCGTCGCCCGCGCCGGTGGCCTGACAGGTGAACCGTTCCTCGGGCGCAATCGTGCCCGACTCGGTGCCGTCCGCATAGTACGCGCCGTCCGCGCCCATGGAGAGAATTACGCGCTTCACGCCCATGTTCAGAAGCGCCTGCGCGGCGGCCTCGCAGGTGTCTTCACCGGTCAGAAGCCGCGCCTCGTCAAGGTTCGGCTTCAGCGCGTCCAGCCGCCCGAGCAGCGGGCGCAGACGGTTTGCCTTGACGCCGCTCACCGGGTCGGCGACGACGGGCACGCGCAGGCGCTCCGCGAGATAGGCAAGGCACGCCTCGGACAGGTTTGCCTCCACGACGCACGCGTCCGCCCGGTTTATGTCGGGCAGCACGGTTTCCAGATAGGATACCGTCAGGTTCTCCATCAGCGCCATATCGTTCACGGCCACGGCCATGTCGCCGTCCGCTCCGTGCACGGACATATAGCAGCTGCCCCTTCCGTGCACGCGCCGCACCATGGAAAGGTCGATGCCCGCCTCCCGGCAGGCAGTTTCCAGAAGCTGCCCGACAAAATCGTCGGACACGCAGGTATACAGCCTCGCGTGGGCACCGGCGCGCGCTAGCCTTTCGGCGATGTTGCGCCCCACGCCGCCCGGCGCAAACCGAATGGCGCCGATGTTGGAATCGCGGGCGCGCAGCGGCGCGGACACGCTGCCGGTCACGTCTAAATTCATGCCGCCCACCACGGCGATCACAGGCCTTCTGCTGCCTTCCATATTCAATCCTCCTGCGTCCCGCAAACGGGACAGCCGATTTTGAGGGAAAACACTCCTTCGCGCACGCGCTTGAATATCCTCCGATTTAGCCCCGGAGGGAAGAAGAGAACCGCTCGGCATAGCTCTCGAATACAGACGTGAATTTTCCACTTTCTCGCGGAATCTCCCGCCGGACGCGAGCCTACCGTTTCTTGGCTCGTTCGAATTCCGCGATTTCCGCAAGGAACCGTTCGCCATACACCCGCAGCTTCACTTCGCCCACGCCGCTTACGAGAAGCATCTCCTCGCGGCTATGCGGGCGCTTCGCGCTCATGTCGCGCAGGGCGGCGTCCGTCAGCACCACGTAGGGCGGCACGTGCTTTTCATCGGAAATCTTCGACCGCAGCCTCCGAAGCGCCTGAAACAGCGCCTCGGATTCGGTGGCTGCCTCCGCATCCTGTCTGGACGCGCGGGCGGCGCGGCGCTTTTTTGCCGTTTCGCCCTTTGCCGTCGGCAGGGCGTAGTCCTTCATGCGCATGCTGCCGTCGGCCAGCGCCCGCGCGTTCGCGCCGAGCTTCAGGATTGGATACTCGTCGCCCACGCGCTTCAAAAAGCCCTTTTCCACCATTCGGTCGATCAGCTGGGAAATGGACGCGCGCTCATACTGCGAAAGCGCGCCGTAGCTGTTCAGCCGGTCGAGACGATATTGCAGCAAACGCTCCTCCTTACTGCCCGCGAGCACTCCGGCGATGACGCTTGCGCCGAAGCGCTGCCCGCATTCCGCCACGCATCTTGCGATGTTCAGCGCCACGGGCGTTACGTCAAGCTGTGCCTCCGGGCGGGCGCAGTTGCCGCAGCGGTCGCATTTGCTTGCGGTTTTCTCACCGAAATAGCGCAGAATGTAGGCCCGCAGACAGCCGTCGGTTCGGCAATAGCCCTGCATGGCAAGCAGACGCGTGCGCGCCTGCTCCTTTAGATGCGCGGTCTCCTCCGGGCTGAGGCTCGATTCCTCGCCCATGTGGTCGATGAAGAAGCTCTGCGTAATCATATCCTGCGCGCTGTACAGAAGCACGCAGTCGGCGCGCTCGCCGTCGCGCCCCGCGCGCCCGGCCTCCTGATAGTAGCTTTCGATGTCCTTGGGCATGCTGTAGTGAATCACAAACCGCACGTCGGATTTGTCGATGCCCATGCCGAAGGCGTTTGTGGCCACCATGATGCCGCTGTCGTCCATGGCGAACGCATCCTGATTGCGGCGGCGCTCATCGTCGCTCAGCCCCGCGTGATAGCGCGTGGCGTTCAGGCCGTCGCGCTTCAAGGCATCGCAGATTTCCTCCACCTGCTTGCGCGTGGCGCAGTAGATGATGCCGCTCATGCCGCGGTAGCTGTTCAGAAGCTCGGTCAGCGTCTCGCGCTTGCTTGCGGGACGCAGCACGCGGTAATACAGGTTCGGGCGGTCGAAGCCGGTGACCAGCTCAAACGGCTCCCGAAGCCCGATCAGCCGGCGAATGTCCGCGCGCACGCGCTCCGTCGCCGTGGCCGTGAAGGCGCACAGCCGCGGGCGCGCCGGCAGGCGGCGAAGGAATTCCGGAATGTCCAGATAGGCGGGGCGAAAATCCTGTCCCCACTGAGAAATGCAGTGCGCCTCGTCCACGGCGACCATGCTCGGGTTCAGCTGCGCCGCCAGCGCAAGGAAGCGCTCCGTAAGCAGCCGCTCCGGCGCGACATAAATGATTTTGTACCGACCGTCGCGCGCGTTCGCCAGCGCCGCCGCCGTCTGCCGCTCGGTGAGCGAGCTGTTCAGAAACGCCGCAGGCACGCCCGCCTGCGTGAGCGCGTTTACCTGATCCTTCATCAGCGAAATCAGCGGGGAAATCACGATGGCGCAGCCCTCCATGGCCAGCGCGGGAATTTGATAGCACAGGCTTTTGCCTGCGCCGGTGGGCATTACCCCCAGCACGTCCCGACCGTCCAGAATGGCGGTAATCACGGCCTCCTGCCCCTCCCGAAACGCGTCGTAGCCGTATACGCTTTTGAGAATCGCGTGTATGTCGCCGTGCGGCTGTCCGGAGGAAGCCGCCGCCGCATCGGCAGCGATGCTCTGACCGTTCGCCCGAGACGCGTGCGCCGCGTCGGCTGCGC
>CAZMGO010000013.1:23594-27101 GCA_964565845.1 uncultured Oscillospiraceae bacterium
TCGGCAGCGATGCTCTGACCGTTCGCCCGAGACGCGTGCGCCGCGTCGGCTGCGCCATCCCGACCGTTCGTCCGGAACGGGTTTGACGCGTCGGGGAATGCGCTGCGGGCGTTTGCCTGCCTTGCCGTCGGGGCATCCGGCAGCGGACAGGCTTCCGGCGGGGCGAACGCATCCTTCGCGAAATCGGGAAGCTCCGTGAATGCGGGCAGTTCCGAAAGCGTGTCCGTCTCCGGCGGCTCGGGCGGCAGCGGAATTTCGTCCGGCGAGGGGAGCGCGTCCGCGCCGCGGGTGAGCATTGCCACCCACTCCTCGGGCGTGCAGACATACAGGGGTGCGCCCGCATCGCTCAGCGCGCGAAACACAACCTCGTCGCCGCCATCAAGGCGGCGGGCGGCGCCGATCACTTCATACTCTCCGCCCGCGAAATCGCGGTAGCGGCCCGGTCGCGGAATCATGGGCAGTGCTCCTTTGCATTTCTTTTGTGGCCGCCGCGCAGACGGCAGGGAAAAGCCGTTTACGCGGGGCGCGGGGACAGCGAAAAAGGGGGATTGCTCCCTGACCGAACGGTCAACCGGAGACAATCCCCCTTTCGAGGTTTACAGACAATACCGAAGCCGCAGCCTCGAGGATCGTCTTAGTCCGTGGTGTACGGCAGAAGCGCAATCTGACGCGCGCGCTTGATGGCGGTGGACAGCTGACGCTGATGCTTCGCACAGGTTCCGGACATGCGCCGGGGCAGAATCTTGCCGCGCTCACTGGTAAAGCGGCGCAGGCGAGCGATATCTTTGTAATCGATATGCTGGATCTTGTCTACGCAGAACGTGCAAACCTTCCTGCGCGGCTTGCGGCCGCGGGGACGGCGAGCGCGATCGCCTCTATCTTCAGACATGCCTAATCCTCCTTTAATAGCGTAAGAAAGCGATGATATTAGAACGGGAGCTCGTCGTCATCCACTTCCTGCATTTCGGCGGAGCGGGACGAACCCGCGCTCTCCGAGGGCTCCGGCGGCAGCGGAATATCGTCCGTGCGCGGACGTCCGCCCTCGTTCGGGCCGCCAAGGAATTCCACCTCATCCGCGACAACCTCGGTTACATAGCGCTTTGATCCGTCCTGCGCATCATAGGTACGGGTCTGAATGCTGCCAATGACCGCGCATTTGCGGCCCTTGGACAGGTAGCGGCCGCAAAGCTCGGCCAGCTGGCGCCACGCAACGATGTTGATGAAATCCGCCTCGCGCACGCCCTGCTGGTTGGCAAACCGGCGGTTGACCGCGAGGGAGAACGTGCAAACCGACGTTCCGCTTGCGGTGGTGCGCATTTCGGGATCACGGGTCAGGTTTCCGATGAGAAACGCTTTGTTCATAACAAGCACCTGCTTTCGATTCGGGCCTGATGGTTACTCGATTTCAGCCTTGGGGGCTTCGGAATCAGCTTCCTCGGCAGGGGCTTCCGCGGGAGCGGCAGCCTCGGCGGCGGGAGCGGCGACGACCTCGACGGGCGCCTCGGCCGCGGGTGCGGCTTCACGCGCCACGAAGGGCTTCAGCGGCTCGCGCTTGGCGGGAATCGGGCCCTCAAAACGGATCACGAGGGAACGGAGAACGGCGTCTGCGATTCTGAAGTTACGCTCGAGCTCACGGGGAAGATCCGCGGGCGCGGTGATGTACATCAGCACATAATAGCCCTCGGTCTTGTAGTTGATGGCATACGCCAGACGGCGCTTGCCCCACTCGTCTACGCGATCAACCGTGCCGCCATTCTGGGCGACGAGGTTGGAGAAGCGGTTGATGAGCTCACTACGCGCCTGCTCTTCAAGAGCGGTGTCGATGACGTACATGACTTCGTATTGGTTCATTTGCTTACTCACCTCCTTATGGACTTGCGGCCCTGAACAGGTACCTCAGGGCAAGGATGCGCAATTACATATTATATAAGAATGTGTTCCAATCGTCAAGCCCTTTTCGAGGGCTTTAACCAAAACTCCACGCAGGCGCGTTCGCCGCATGGAGAATTGCCGAGCACGGGATTTTACACTTGCAAAAGCCGGGAAATCATGGTATGATTATTTTGCAACAATAGGATTTCGAGGTGCACAGCAATGAAAAAGTATGATCTTATTACGGCAACCAGCATGGGCGTTCGCATTACGCCCGCAGATCGTCAGCCCGTCGGAATCGGAAACCACTACACGATGCAGGCCACCAGCGCCGAGAGCAATGTGCTCAACGTATCCGCGTCGCTGGGTCTCTCCACGCGAGTGCTGACCGCGTTTGTCGCCGGCAGCCCGATTGCCGCCTTCATCAAGGGCGAGCTTCGCCGCCGCAACATCAGCTACGAGGGTCCCGAGGTAGAGCAGGGCGGCCCGTGGGGCTACCGTCACCAGTTCAACATTGCCGATACCGGTTTCGGCATGCGCGGCCCGCGCGTGCACAACGACCGCGCCGGTGAGGTCGGACGCACGCTGAAGGCCGAGGATTTTGACCTTGAACGCATTTTTGCAACCGACGGCGTGCGCATGATGCACATCTCCGGCCTGTTCGCGGCGCTGTCGCCTGAAACCGGCAGGCTGTGTCTGGAGCTGAGCCGCTACGCGCACGACAACGGCACCAAAATCAGCTTTGACCTTAACTATCGCGCCTCCTTCTGGAAGGGCCGCGAGGAGGAGCTGCGGCACATCTTCTCCGAAATCGCCTCCCGCGCCGACATCCTGATCGGCAACGAGGAGGATTTCCAGCTGGCGCTGGGCATCGAGGGTCCCGAGGCCGGCGGCAAGGATCTGGCAGGCAAGATTGATTCCTTCAAGGAAATGATTCGCCGCGTGAAGCAGGCCTATCCGAACGCCAACTATTTTGCCACCACGCTGCGTCAGGTTATCAACGTGAACGCGCACATCTGGGGCGCGATTCTGTATGCCGACGGCGAATGGTATGTGGAGGAGCCGCGCGAGATTCCGGTGCTCGACCGTATCGGCGGCGGCGACGGCTTTGTGGGCGGCATGCTGTATGCCTGCCTGAAGGGCTGGGAGCCCTCCGAGTGGGTGAAGTTCGGCTGGGCGACCGGCGCAATGGCCGTTACCATGCTGGAGGACTACGCCACCCCCGCGGACGAGGAGCAGGTCTGGTCCGTGTGGAAGGGCAACGCCCGCGTGAAGAGATAACGCACCGACATACATAGAAAAAGGAGATTGAAGCTATGGCTAAGCTTGCGGATATCGGTCTGATCGGTCTCGCCGTTATGGGCGAAAATCTGGTTATGAATATGGAATCCAAGGGATTCACCGTCGCCGTGTTCAACCGCACCACCTCCAAGGTGACCAACTTCGTGGAGGGACGCGCGAAAGGCAAGAACATTATCGGCTGCTATTCCATTGAGGAGCTGGCGCAGAATCTCGCCAAGCCGCGCAAGGTCATGATGATGGTCAAGGCCGGTCAGGCGGTTGACAGCATGATTGAGCAGCTGCTCAAGGTTCTTGAGCCCGGCGACATCATCATTGACGGCGGCAACAGCCACT
>CAZMGO010000014.1:0-26394 GCA_964565845.1 uncultured Oscillospiraceae bacterium
ACCGTGGAAAGCGCCGTCGGCATGCCGTCGGAAATCGAATACACGTCCGTCGTCGCGCCGCCCACGTCCACCGCCACCAAATCCCCAATACCCGGCTCGTCGTCAACGCCCTGCGCCAGCAGCTCCATGGCCTTCAGAACCGCCGAGGGCGTGGGCATCAGTATGCCGGAAATCAGCTGCGCGGCGCGGCTCAAGCCCTTTGCCTGAATGATTCGGCTTAAAAAGATTTCGCGAATGCGCTTCTGCGTCGGCTCAATGTTCAAAACGCCGAATTTCGGCATCACATTCTCGCAGACGCTCACGTCATGCCCCGCCAGAATGCGCTCACACTCCCGCGCCGCCACGCGGTTCCCGGCAATCACCACCGGGAAATCAAAATCCATGCGCGCGAGCATCCGCGCGTTATGCAGGATGCACTCGGTGTTTCCGCCGTCGGTTCCGCCGACGAGCAGGAAGATGTCCGGCTGCAGCGCGCGAATCTCGTCCAGATCGTCCTCCGTCAGCTGGAACGAAAACACCTTCAGCACCTTCGCGCCCGCGCCCAGACTGGCCTGCCGCGCGGCCTCCGCAGTCAGCTCGGGCACCAGCCCGCTCGTGACCATCCGAAGACCGCCCGCCGCCGAGGAGCAGGCGTAGCGCGCCGCAAACTCCAGCGGCCCCGTTTTTTCAAACAGCCTTGAAAGCGCGTTTTCCAGCCCCTCGTTCACGTCCGTCTGCACGGTCGTATACGCGGCGGCGGAGCCGAGCAGGCGCTCCTCGTCCAGATCGACGGCCGTCACCTTGGTATTGGTGCTGCCAAAGTCAATCAGGAGCACGGGCTTCATGCCTCGTCATCCTCCACATGCAGAATTTCCTTCAGTGCCTGAATCGTCGTCTCCGGCGGCGTGTTCGGCGGGAAGGCGCGATCAAAGCCCATGGCCTTGAAGCGCTTCTCCACGTCCTCAAACCGCTGCTTGCCAATGACAATGTTGCCGCCCACCAGCAGCGGAATGCCCTTCAGACCCGCCTCGTCGCACTTCTCGCGCATGCCGCGGCAGTCCAACTCACCCTGTCCATACAGGGACGAAACCACGATTGCGTCCGCGTTCGCCTCGATGGCCGCGGCGATGTATTCCTCCTGCGAGACCATCACGCCCAAGTTCACCACGTCAAACCCCGCCTCGGTGAACGCGTGGTACAGAATCTTGTTGCCCACGGCGTGCACGTCCGCGCCGATTACGCCGATGATTAATACCTTCTTTTTCTTTTCCATGCCTTCGCACTCCCTTCCCGATTTCAGAAAAACGCGAGTGAGCGACTGACCGGATTGCCCTCCAGCGAGTCGCGGAAATTCCTAAGTGCCTCCTCGGAGTGCTCCCCGACGAAGCCAATCAGCAGGTACCGCTTCTGCTGCACGTCAAACACGATTTTCGGATACAGCCGGAAGCCGTGAATCCGTCCCGTCGCGGAAACGTGCGTGCGAGGGCCGCTGCATTCGTGAATGCGCCCTCCGACGGCAATGTGCCTTTCGTCGGCATACTCCACCGGCAGGTTGGCGGCAATGTCCGCCTGCACCAGCCGCTCCAGCTCGTCCAGATCGATTTCCGGGGGATCCTCGCCAAACGCAAGCACGAAGCCGTGATGCACGTCATCGTGCGCGCAGCTGTTCACCAGCTCCGGCGACATATGCATTTCGCACAAATCCTCCGCCGTGTGCGCCATCAGGCGATACGGCAGCGAATTGTGCACCACCTCGACGAACTCGCCCGGCTCCGGGCCGAACAGCGTCGGACGGCTGATGATAATCTGCTCGCCGATGCCAATCATCAGGTCGGCATTGCGGTGCAGCAGCGGGTAAATCAAATCGAAATGCTCCACGATTACGCGCTTTCCGCGGCTGATTGCCGTAATAATCGCGTCCGCCAGCACGTGCGGCTGCGTGAAGCCCATTTCAAAGCGTATGTCCAGATGATAGGTATGCGGCTGATAAAACGAGCGCGAATCGTCCAAATCCAAAATCGGCAGCGGACGCACGTTTACGCCGTCGTCGTCGTTGGTCAGCTCCACACCGGGAAACATTCCCTTCACCAGCGCGCTCTTGCCCGAGCCTGCGTCGCCGATGAACCCAATCAGCTTGTCATACGGGCTCAGGTACTGCTGGGCAATCTGCATGCCCAGCGTATAAATGCGGCTGTGCCCGCGCGGCGCAAAGAAGGACGATTCAATCAGGCTTTTGTGCAGGCCGACCGAATACTGCATGCCGATTCCTCCCTATACGGATTCATTCGAAGATATTCAAGAGTCGTCTCGGGCACCAGCGGGCGAAGCGCCTCCAGCCGCCCCTCCCGATACAGCGTGCGCACGCGCCCGGCGCTGATGACCTCGCCTGCCGCCTCCCGGCGCGCAAGCTCAATCACCTCTACGCCGCAGCCCGGCAGCCGCGCCTTCAGGCACTCGTTGTACCGGCGCGTCACGCCGTCCTCCGGCTCCGTGCCGACAAACCGGCGCGTAATGCCCATTTTCGGTGCGATGCGCTCGCCAAACATGGCTACGTCCAGCTCGCAGAAGGCCTTGTCCGCCGCCATGCGGTCGCGCAGAAAATAATCCGGGAACGTGGCTGAGGAAACCAGATACGGTCCCGTAAAGTGGAAGCTGACGCGCGGAAGATCGGCGCAGCCCGCCCTTGCCAGCGACATGCGCACCTCGGGCGAAAACAGGCTCTTGTCCTCGGACAGGATGAACACCCGAAGCGTATCGCATTTCTCAAGCGCGCGCTCGACCAGATACCGATGCCCCAGCGTAAACGGGTTCACGTTGGCCACGATGCAGCCGGTCACGCCGCCCTCCGCGCCGGGCAGACTCGCCAAAAAGCGCGCAAGCCCGCCTCGCCCGCTTTCCATCAAAAGGCAGTCGCGCGTTTCCGCCAGCGGCGAAAAGCCCAGCTCCGCAAACATCGCGCGGTTGCGCGGCTTCGTATACAGCATCAGCTGCCCATGTCCGCGCGCCCACGCCTCGCGGCGAAGCTCGGTCATCACCCGCGCCGCCAGTCCCTCGCCCTGCCTGTCCGGCGCGACGGCGACGCATTTTACCGTCATGCCGTCCAGCGAGCCCGCGGCGACAATCTCGCCGCCGTCCACCAGCAGAGCGGTATATTCCGCGCGCGCGTCAAAATCCAGCCCGCACTTCGCCAGAAACGCCTCCAGCTGCCCGCGCCGCCGGTCGGGACGGCCGGTTTCCATGTGCATATGTGTCCTCCTGCCGCCTTCGTCTTCATTTCCCCTGCATTATAGCACAACATACCGCCATTTACAACAAAATTTTATTGCGAACTCTGGCTCATAGCGGTATAATAATTACAGACGCGCGCGTATGCGCCGCAAAAGAAAAAGGAGCTGCCTGTATGAGCAAAATCGTAAAGCGCGCCGCCGCCGGCACGCTGGAATCCAGCGACGTATTTGTGGAAATCGAGCCCGGCGACGGCGGAATCGAAATGGAAATCGAATCCGTCGTACTCGCCCAGTTCGAGGACGCCATCCGCGCCGCCGCACTGGACGTGCTGAAGGAGCAAAACATCTCGGATGCGCGCGTGCGCCTGACGGATCGCGGCGCGCTGGACTGCGTAATCCGCGCGCGGGTTGAAACCGCCGTCGCGCGTGCGAAAGGAGAATAACCGTGCGCCGTTCCATGCTGTTTCTTCCGGGCAATACGCCCAACATCCTCATCAACGGCGAGGTGCTGGGCGCCGACGCCGTGATTCTCGACCTGGAGGACGCCGTCGCGCCGTCGGAAAAGGACTCCGCGCGCATCCTCGTGCGCAACGCCATCGGACAAATGGGCTTTGGTCGATGCGAGGTCATCGTGCGCATCCATTCCACGGACACGGAGGAGTGGACAAAGGATTTGGACGCGATTCTTCCCACGAAGCCCTCCCTGATTATGCCGCCGAAAACCGGCTGCGCGGCGGACGTGCTGCGCGTGGACGAATACATCACCCATCTGGAGGCGCGGCTGGGGCTTGCGCGCAACACCGTTCGGCTGATTCCGCTGATTGAAACGGCGCTGGGCGTGGAAAACGCCTTCCAGATTGCCTCCGCCTCCCCGCGCGTCGCCGCCATTTTCTTGGGCGGCGAGGATTTGACCGCCGACCTGCGCTGCCGCCGCACCAAGGCAGGCAATGAAATCGCCTATGCCCGCGCCCGCATGGTCATGGCGGCACGCGCCGCCGGAGTGGACGTGTACGACACGCCGTTCACCGACGTAAACGACGACGAGGGCATCTATGCCGACGCGGAATACGCCAAAAGCCTCGGCTTTACCGGAAAATCCGCCATATCGCCGCGCCACGTGCGCGCCATCAACGAGGTATTCAGCCCCACGCCCGCCGAAATCGACTATGCCTACGAGGTAATGGACGCCATTCGCGCCGCGCAGGCACAGGGAAGGGGCGCCGTCGCGCTGCGCGGCAAGATGATCGACGCGCCCATCGTCGCCCGCGCGCGGCAGACCATCGAGGCGGCCGAGGCGCTCGGCCTTGACAGGAGGGCATAAGCATGGATACGAAGGTCGTTGCTTCTCTTCGAGAGGCGATTTCGCTCAGCGGTCTCAAAAGCGGCATGTCCATTTCCTTCCATCATCATCTGCGCAACGGCGATTACACGCTGAACCGCGTGATGGACGAAATCGCCGCGCTGGGCATTCGCGACCTGACGCTCAACGCCAGCTCGCTTTTCGACGCGCACGCGCCGCTTATCGACCATATCAAAAATCACGTCGTGCGCAAAATCAACACGGACTACATGTCCGCCGGCCTCGGCCGCGCGATTTCGGAGGGCCTGATGGACGAGCCCGTCGAATTCCGCACGCACGGCGGTCGTCCGCGCGACATTGCTTTGGGCATCACGCCGATTGACGTGGCCTTTATTGCCGCGCCCACGGCGGATCCCGCCGGAAACTGCTCCGGAAAATACGGCCCGTCTGCCTGCGGAAGTCTCGGCTACGCGTTCCCGGACGCGATGTACGCAAAAAAGGTCGTCGTCATCACTGACAATCTCGTGCCCTATCCGCTGACGGACGCGTCGATTCCCGAAATCTATGTGGATTCCGTGGTGCCCGTGGACGCCATCGGCGACCCCCGCGGCATCGTGTCCGGCACGACGAAAATCACGCGCGACCCCGTGGGGCTGGTAATGGCGGAAACCGCCGCGCGCGTCATCCGCCATTCCGGCCTGCTGAAGGACGGCTTCTCGTTCCAGACCGGCGCGGGCGGCGCGACGCTGGCCGCCGCGAAATATCTGAAGGACATCATGCTGCGCGAAAAAATTCACGGCTCGTTTGCCTCCGGCGGCATCACCGGCTATCTGGTAGACATGCTGAACGAGGGGTGCTTCGCGTCGCTGATGGACGTGCAGTGCTTTGACCTGAAGGCCGTGGAATCCATCCGCACGAACCCCGCCCACCGCGAAATTTCCGCCATGCAATATGCCAGCCCGGCGGCGAAGAGCGCCGTGGTCGATCATCTGGACGTGGTTCTGCTGGGCGCGACGGAAATCGACACCGACTTCAACGTGAACGTGCACACCGATTCCGCGGGCTGCATCATGGGCGGCTCCGGCGGGCATTCGGACACCGCCGCGGGCGCGAAGCTTTCCATGATTCTTGCGCCGCTGTTCCGCGCGCGCCTGCCCATCGTCACCGACCGCGTGCGCTGCATTTCCACGCCCGGCAGGGACGTTGACGTGCTCGTCACGCAGCGCGGCGTGGCCGTAAACCCGGCAAAGCCCGAGCTGGCGCTGCGCCTCAAGGACGCAGGCCTGCCCATCGTGGACATTCATGAGCTTAAGCAAATTGCCGAACGCATCACCGGCATACCGTCCGCGCCGCCGGAGGGCGGCCGCACCGTCGCCCGCGTGCTTTCGCGCGACGGCGAACCGCTGGACGTAATCCGCCGGCTTGCACAATAAAAGGAGGAAGTCCCCATGCGAGAAATTCAGGCCTCGGACGTAACGCAAACCGTGCGCCGTCTGTGTATCGAAGCCAACTGCCGCCTGCCCGCCGACATGCGCGCATGCATTGCCCGCTGCCGCGACGAGGAGAAGTGGCCGATCGCCCGCGACATTCTGGACCGCATCATCGAAAACTACGAAATTGCCGACCGCGACTTCGCGCCCATCTGTCAGGATACCGGCATGGCCTGCGTATTTCTGGAAATCGGGCAGGACGTGCACGTGAACGGCGACCTTGCCGAGGCCGTCAACGAGGGCGTGCGTCGGGGCTACGCGGACGGCTATCTGCGCAAATCCGTCGTTGCCGACCCACTGCGCCGCATGAACACCGGCGACAACACGCCCGCCATGATCTATTACGAGCTCGTTCCCGGCGACCGGCTGAAGATTACCGTCGCGCCCAAGGGCTTCGGCAGCGAGAACATGAGCCGCATCGCCATGCTGCGCCCGTCCGACGGCGAGGACGGTGTGAAGGACTTCGTCGTTCGCTGCGCGGAGGAGGCCGGGCCGAATCCCTGCCCGCCCATCGTAATCGGCGTGGGTATCGGCGGCACGTTCGAACGAGCGGCGCTGATGGCAAAAAAGGCGCTGATGCGTCCCGTGGACGTGCGCAATGACGATCCCTTCTATGCCGCCATGGAGGCGGAGCTGCTCGAGCGCGTCAACGCGCTGGGCATCGGCCCGCAGGGCTTCGGCGGCAAAACGACCGCGCTGGCCGTGAACATTATCGCCTGTCCCACCCATATCGCGGGTCTGCCCGTGGCCGTGAACATCAACTGCCACGTGACCCGTCATCAGTCGGAGGTGCTGTAACATGAAAACCCTGCATACGCCTCTGTCGCGCGAGGCTGCCCGCGCGCTCAAATGCGGCGAAAGCTGCCTGATTACCGGCACGATCTACACCGCGCGCGACGCCGCCCATAAGCGACTGTGCGAGCTGGCCGCAAAGGGTGAGCCGCTGCCATTCGATATCGAGGGCGCCGTCATCTATTTCGTCGGCCCCACGCCCGCAAAGCCGGGGCAGGTCATCGGCTCCGCCGGCCCCACCACCTCCTACCGCATGGACGCCTATTCCCCCACGCTGATCGCCCTCGGGCAAACCGGCATGATCGGCAAAGGAAAGCGCGGCGAAGCCGTTGTCGAGGCCATGCGCGAGCACGGCGCGGTCTATCTGGGCGCCATTGGAGGACTCGGCGCGCTGCTGGGTCAGTGCGTGAAAAAGGCGGAGGTCATCGCCTATCCCGACCTTGGCGCGGAAGCCGTAAGGCGGCTGGAGGTTGAAAACTTCCCGGTCGTCGTCGTAATCGACAGCGAGGGCCGCAATCTCTACGAAACCGGCCGCCGCGCGTATCTTGCGCAGGAATAATTCGATATGCACAGCAAAACGTCTCTGCCGAGCACATGGGCAGAGACGTTTTTGCCGTGCATGAGTTTTATTCCTCTCCGGGAAACAGCGCGTCCGCTGCCTCGTCGAAGGTATCCACAAACAGGTCGCAGAATTCGAGGATGCGCGCCATTTCGTCGGGCTTGTCGGCATGCACATTCTCGCGAATGCCCCAAACCCTCATGCCCGCAGCCCGGGCACCCTTCATCGAGTAGGAGGCGTCCTCAAACATCGCGCACGCCTCCGGCTTCTCGCCAAGGCGCTCGGCAAGCTTCTCGAAGTATCTGGGATCGCCCTTGCCCATCCCCATCTCGGCTCCGTCGGTCACAAAATCGAAATACGGCAGAAGACCCTGCCTGTCCAGCGCTTCGATGGCCGTCGCCCGCTGCGTCGCCGTGGCCACGCACATCTTTATGCCGTGCGCCTTCAGAAGCCTAAGGAAGCGCTTTGCGCCCGGCTTTGCCTGAATCACCGTGCGATACAGTCCCCGAAGCACCTCGTGGTATTCGTTTATCACGGATTCAAGCGTATTGGGTGCGCCGTAATCCGCCACAAACCGCACTGCGAAGGCATGGCTGGACATCGTGTCGATCGTGTCCTTCAAATCCTCCGGAATCGGAAGCGAGCGTCTTTCCAGAAAATGCCGGTTTTCGCCGCGCCAGTAGCCCATGGAATCGAGCAGCGTGCCGTCCATATCGAATGCAACCGCGCGGATGCCTTTTATATCCATTCGTTTTCCCGCCTTTACACCTTGATTGAATGCCACTTCCCGCCGTTGAACCGCTTCATAACCAGCCCCATGCGCAGCGCCATATCCACCAGACTTGCCGCCCACGCGCCCAGCAGCGCCCATTCCGGCGCTTCATAGGCCAGCCAGTAGCTCAGCGTGGCCGCTGCGCCTGCGAATGCCGCCTCGGCATATACGGGCGTGAAGAATTGCGTAATCAGCTTGATGGCGCTGAACGCCAGCACCGGCCGAATGATGGCGACGCAAATCAGCATCACGCGCGCCACATACTTCGTGTCGCCCGCGCCGCGCAGCGCACCGGAGGTAATGACCGAAAGCATCTGCAGCGGCTGGAACAGCGCCACAATCAGCATTACATTGGCGGAAAGCCGCTCCACCGTGGGATCGTCAGTAAACAGCCCCACCAGCGGATAGCGGAAAATCACAATGACCGACGCCAGCAGCACCGCGCCCACGACGGCGATGCGCTGGGCAATCTTTCCGTACAGGTGACTCAGGTCGGGGCGTTCCTTTCCCAGCATTTGCCCAACCAGCGACGTGCTGGCCACGCCGATACCGTCGGCGAACGTGAAGGAAAGGTTCAGAAACTGCATGCAAACGACGTGCGACGCATACGCCTGCGTGCCCAAATCGGCAACCAGACGCGCATACAGGAAAAAGCCGATGCGCAGCGCAATCTGCTCCAGCATGGAGTTGCCGCCCACCTTCACCACGGCGCGCGCGGCAGGCATGCTGAAGCGCCAGTCATCCTTCACCGACAGGCGCAAAAAGCCCTCGTCTCCCTCATGCCTGCGCACCAGCGATACAAGTGCCAGCACCGAGCCCACGCACAGACCGATGGCCGTGGCAATCGCCGCGCCCTTTACCTCCAGCCGCGGGAAAATCCAGATGCCGTTGATCAAAAGCCAGTTCAAGAACACGTTCACCACGTTGCTCGTCACGTTCACATACAGCGTGATGCGCGTGTTTCCGATGCCGCGCTGCGCGGCGCACATGGCCATGGACAGCGCGTTGAACGGCAAAACCGCCGTAACAATGCGGAAATAGGCCTCCGCGTCGTCGATCGTGTCGGCCTTTGCGCCGGCCAGACGCATCAGCGGACGCGCGACCAGTTGGCCGACCACCGTCATCACAAGGCTCATCAGGAAGATGATCATCAGGGACGTGCGCAGCGTGCGGTTCGCGTCCGCGCGGTCACCCTGTCCCTTGCGGCGAGCAACGACGGCCGTAATGCCGGTATTCATGGCAAAGAACATGCACAGCATCAGCATGCGCGGCTGTCCCACCAGACCGACGGCGGCAATCGCTTCGGTTCCGATTCCGCCCACCATCATGGTGTCAACGGAGCCCATCAGTGAAATCAGCACCATTTCGCACACGCTGGGCAGCGCGATGCGCAGAAGGTTCATGTAAGCGTCCCTCGTGGAGGGAACCTCTCCCCTCGCGCCGCTTTTGGGAAGCAGCGCCTGAGCGCCAAACAGACGGTTCAGTAAACGCGGCATTTCGTATTCTCCTTTGGCAGAATGTAGCTTCAGTATACCGTCTCCCGCATATTTATGGGCAAGCATTTCCGTCAAATATAGATAGATTTCATGTTAAGTCACGCGCATTTTCATTCCGGAGCCGCGCAAGCGCGAACGCTGCCGCTTCCGCGGAGCCCGCCGCACCCTGCGCGAAATCCGGGCGGCCGCCGCCCTTGCCGCCGAACGCCTTTGCCGCCTCGCACAGAAGCCTGCCCACGTGCAGCGTCACGTTTTCGGAGCGGGCAAACAGCAGAAGAAAACCGCTTTCCGTTCGGTCGGCCAGAAGCGCCACCGTATCCGGCTGCTCAATCAGTGCCGACGCGACATCGCGCAGCGCGTCCGCAGGCAGGCCGTCGTAGACATGCGTCGCCACGCGAAGCCTGCCCACGCTCTCCGCGCCGTCCCGCAGCGCGTCCACTCCCTCCAGCGCCCGCTCGCGCCGCTCGCGATTCAGGTGATATTCCGCATCCTTCGCGCGCACATTCAGTGCCTCCACCTTCTCCGGCAGGCTTTCCCAGCCCGTGGACAGCACGCCCGCCGCCGCCGTGGCTGCATCGTAGATTTTTCGGAAATACAGAAACGCGCGCATGCCGCACACAAACGTCAGCCGCAGCTTCCCCCGGCTTGGGCGCGCATCGACGATCTTCACAAGCCCGATCTGCCCGGCGCTCGACGGATGCGTGCCGCCGCAGGCGCAGAATTCGTCATCGCCAATCTGCACCACGCGCACGTGCTCCTTCACCGTCGGCGGCTTGCGCAGCGGAAGCGCTTCAAGCTCCCCGGCCTCCGGGAACCAGCAGCGAATGGGCACGTCCGCCTGAATGTGACGGTTCACGTCATCCTCAAGCACGCACAGCTCCTCCGCCGTCAGGCGCGTGCGCCCGTCCGGCAGCTCCACGTCGATCGACGAATCGTCCTTTCCCAGATGCAGGCCAATCGTATGCCCGGAAAAATGCCTATGGCAGGCTCCGGCCAGAATATGCTCCCCGGCGTGCTGCTGCATGTGGTCGAAGCGACGCGCCCAGTCAATGCGCCCCGCGACATTGTCTCCGACGGCCAGCGGCGCGTCCGTCACGTGCCACACCTCGCCGTCCGCGTCCACATACACGTCCGTCACGCCCGCGCCGCCCAGCGTGCCCGTATCGTAGGGCTGCCCGCCGCTGGTCGGATAAAACGCACTGCGATTCAGCCGCACGCGCCATGCATTCCCTTCCGGCTCGCACGCCAGCACCGCCGCGTCAAATTCCTTCAAATAGGCATTGTCATAATACAGTCTCTCCGTCATGCGCCTCGCCGCCTTCGATTTCTTATCCGCCGCGCCCTTCCCTTGGGAAACCGGTATACGGCTCAAAATAAGAGCCGCCGATTTCCAATCCCCGACGCTTTTCATCGCGTCGCGCTCGGAGGGAACGCCTTCTGCCCATCCAAAAACCGGGCAGAGGCTTCTCTATGCGGAGAATCTCCCGCCCGGCTTTCTTCAAAATCGCTTACCTATTCAGAGTCTTATGAGCCAGACGCGCCACGTTTTCGGGCGTGAAGCCATATTCCTTGAACAGCACCTTGTACGGAGCGCTGGCACCGAACGCGTCAAGGCCGAGAACCTCGCCCTCAAGGCCAACGTACTTATGCCAGCCGAGAGTCGCGGCGGCCTCCACGGCCACGCGGGCGCGCACGGACTTGGGCAGCACGGACTCCTTGTATTCCTCGCTCTGCTCGTCGAACAGCTCGAAGGACGGCATGGAAACGACGCGCGCGTCGATGCCCTCCTCCTTCAGGAGTGCCTTGGCGTTCACGCAGCACTCCACCTCGCTGCCGGAGGCCAGCAGGATGCAGTCCGGCGTAGCCTTCTCGCTGTCGGCGATGATGTAGCCGCCCTTGAGCGCGTCGGGGCCGCTCTTCTCGTTGAGCGCGCAGTCCTGACGGGAGAGAATCAGCGCAACGGGGCGCTTCTGGGTCATGGCTGCATACCAGCCGGCGGCGACCTCCTTGCTGTCGCAGGGACGGAACACGACCAGGCCGGGAATGGCGCGCAGACCGGCGAGCTGCTCCACGGGCTGATGGGTGGGGCCGTCCTCGCCCACGCCGATGGAGTCATGCGTGAGCACATAGGTTACCGGCAGCTTCATAATCGCCGCCACGCGCATGGCATTCTTCATGAAATCAGAGAACACGAAGAACGTGCCGCAGTACGGACGCAGGCCGCCGTGCAGCTTCATGCCGGCGCAGATGCAGGCCATCGCGTGCTCGCGAACGCCGAAGTGCAGGTTGCGGCCGGTGCGGTTCTCGGCGGAGAAGTCGCCATCGCCCTTCATGTAGGTTTTGTTGGAGGGAGCCAGATCGGCACTGCCGCCGATGAGGTTCGGGATGCGCGCCGCCAGACGGTTCACGCACGTGCCGGAGGAATTGCGCGTGGCGGCCTTGCCGTCGAACGCCCAGTATTCCTCGTCCTTCAGAAGATCAACCGGCAGCTCGTCGCTGTGCCACACGTCCCATTCCTTGCGCAGCTCGGGATATGCCTCCGACCATGCCTCGAACATTTCGTTCCATTCCGCCTCGGCCTTCGCGCCCTTTTCGGCGACGGCTGCGGTGGTCTCGTATACCTCGGCAGGCACGGCGAAGCTCATGGGCACGTCGTCGATCCAGCCCAGATTTTTCTTGAGCGCCGCGATGTTCTCCTCGCCCAGAGGCTCGCCGTGCGCGCTGGCCATGCCCGCCTTGGGAGAGCCGTAGCCGATGGCGGTATGGCAGGCAATCAGGGTGGGCTTATCGGAAAGCTTCGCAAGCCGGATGGCCGCATCCACGTTTTCGAATTCGTTCGCATCCGCCACGTCAATCACGTTCCAGCCGTAGGCACGGAAGCGCGCCTGCACGTCCTCGCGGAAGGCGATGTCGGTAGAGCCCTCGATGGAGATTTCATTGTCGTCATACAGCGCAATCAGCTTGTTCAGCTTCAGCGTGCCCGCCAGCGAGCAGGCCTCGTGGCTCAGACCCTCCATCATGCAGCCGTCGCCCAGAATGACGTAGGTGTTATGGTCAACGATCGGGAAGCCCTCGCGGTTGAACTTCGCGGCCAGATAGCTCTCGGCCATCGCCATGCCGACGGCGTTCGAAATGCCCATGCCCAGCGGGCCGGTGGAGGTTTCCACGCCGCGGGTGTGGCTGTATTCCGGATGTCCGGGGGTCTTGGAGCCGAACTGGCGGAACTGCTTCAGATCCTCGATCGTCAGGCCGTAGCCGAACAGATGCAGAAGGGAATACAGCAGCATGGAGCCGTGGCCGGAGGACAGCACAAAGCGGTCGCGATCCGCCCACTTGTCGTCGGCGGGATTGTGCTTCATTTCGCGTCCCCATACGGCATACGCCATCGCCGCAGCGCCCATGGGCATACCCGGGTGGCCGCTCTTGGCCTTCTGCACCGCCTCTGCGGACAGGATGCGAATCGCGTTGACAACCATGGTTTCCTTGTTCATCATAGGTCACTCCCGTTTCTTATTTGGTCTTCAGTTGATTGATCACGTCTTTCAAAGGCGTCAGATCCAGTTCCTCATTGTCCTTTTCAAGGACGGCGTACAGCTGCGTGAGGATGTATTCAAGTCCGCCCTCCACATCGCTCTCGGCGTTCACGGGCATCACCGGATCGTGCACGGAAAGCCTGAGCATAAACCATGCGTTGTCCACGCCGCCGTCCAGCGAAAACAGGATGCGCACGCCCTCGCGGTTGTCCGGCGCCAGCCGCCACTCGGGATTGGTGAGCGTGTTGGACAGAATCGCCTCAATCACGTATCCCGCTGCCCGCCGGTAATCCTCCTGAACAATCGGCAGACGAACCTCGACGCTCTCCGCCGGCTCCTGCAATTCATCAATCAGGCTGGACAGCGTAAGCCCGTCGCGCTTGCGCCACATGGCCTCGCAGATGACCTTCGTGGCCAGATACATGCCGTCATCGATAAAGTAGTTTTCCGCCATGGCCGCATGGCCGCTGGTTTCAATGGCCACGGGCACGCGAATGCCCTCCGCGCTCAGGCGCTTGGCCTCCTCAATCACGTTTTTATAGCCGCGGCGGTAGCGGTAATGCGTGCCGCCCCACTCGGTGATAAAGCGGCTCAGGCCGGAGGATGTGACGGAATCGGTCACAAACGTGAGATCCTTTTCGTCGTCCAGCAGGATGGCGGCAATCAGCGCAATCAGGCGGTTGCGGTGAATCGCGCGGCCCGTCTGATCCACGATGGCTACGCGGTCGCCGTCCGCGTCAAACATGACGCCCAGATCGGCCTGCTCCTCCACCACCGCATGAGACAGTGCCGCCAGCGCCGCAGAGCTTTCCGGATTGGGCTCGTGCAGCGCGAACATGCCGTCGGGCGTAAGGTTCAGGCTGCCCTCGGTATCCGCGCCCAGCGAGGACAATAGCTCCGCAAAGAAGCCGCCCGCGCCGCCGGATGCGTCCACCACCACGTGCAGCCCCAGAAGCGGCAGCGCCACCTCGTCGCCCATGAATTCGAGAATGTTGTCCTTCAGCCGCTCGCGGTAGGCGCTCATCAGGTCGAGCTTCTTCACCAGACGATGCGGCACCGTGGTGCTCAGCGCGCCGTTCAGAATTTCCGCGGCATCCTCGGCGGACACCGGGCCATCGGGCGTGAAGAATTTGAAGCCGTTCATGCCGCTTTCCCGCGCGCTGGCGGTAACCATTACCGCGCCGCTGGCATGAATCTGCCCAAGCATGATCGACATCTGCATGGCCGGCGTTGTCGCCAAGCCGCAATCGTACACATCCGCGTCGGCGGCGGTCAGGCCGTCGATCAGCGCGTGCTGCAGCCGCGGGCCGGACGGACGCGAATCGTGCCCCACGGACACGGACAGCCTGTCCGGCGTGGTATCCAGCTTTTTCGCCAGCCACAGGGCAAAGGAATAGCCCAGCTTTTCGGTCAGTTCATTGGTAAGGAGAGACTCCGCAGCGCGAATCACGGCGCCGCTTAAAAGCCGGGTACTGTCGGAAACCATAAAAACCCCCTTTGGTCGTGCGTGCCTCCGCCCTCCCCCGGAGAATTCCGGCATGCCGCGTCATTTCGCGGCGGGCAGCGCGAATCGCGGCTTAAAGGACTCCGCGCTTTCGCACCGGGCGGCTGTTCCGAAGCATTCGGAACGAGATACGTTTTCCCCGCGTCAGTCCAGAATCGGCGCCAGGCGGGTAAAATATCGATACAGCGGCGTCAGACGGCGATAGCCCTCAGCAATCTCCTCGTCCAGCGTCCGCGACATCATCTGCGCATAGTCGGAAATGTGTTTCTCCACATAAAACCCGCGCAGCGGATACCATTTTCTCAGTGTCTCCGGCACACCGTCCGGAATTCTCATGCGCTTATACGCCTTGGGATGAAGCTCGAATTCCGTCTCCACCTCCGCGGCAATTTCCAGAAACTCGGCGGGCGCCTTTTCGAGCGCGGCGCGGAACGCCTTCATCAGCGGCAGGTTTTCGTCGTAAAAGCCCATGCCGTAGTTGATGCCCTCGTCCGACACGTCCACATACACGCCCAGCGTCGTACGCCGCTCCTCGCCGGGACGGCGGAACGCCAGCCACAGATAATCTCGATACGGCGACTTGTCGTTTGAAAAGCGTATGTCGCGGTTGATGCGCGAGAGCACCTTGGTCGGCCTCGTTTCAAGCTCGGGATCCAGCGCATTTACGGCTTCTCCCAGCGCGGCAGCCAAATCGAGACAGGGCGTGCGCACGCTTTCCTGATACCAGTCGTGATTCTCCAGAAAGAACTCGCGATTGTTGTTAAACCGAATCGCCATGAAGAACTCAAACGTCCGCTCCGTAAACCCCTGAAACATGGTTATTTCTCCTTTGGACGCCCCTGCCCGCGCACGGGCTTAAACTTGCTCGTGTGCTCCAGCTCGTCCGTCTCCGGCCTGCGGCGCAATCGCCGCACGACCGCAATCACCGCCGTGAGAAGCACCGCCGCCGCGCAGATCAGCAGAATCCGTTCCGGAAGCCCTCCGTCGTTGAGAATCGTGAAAAACAGCGTCTGTCCGCCGTTTCCTCCCTTGACCGTGCGCGCGGCATGACGCGCATGCACCGGCTCGTCCGCCCAAACGACATGCTCGCCGTCCTCCGCCTGCCACTTCAGATAGAAATGGTATTCCTCCTGCGCGCCGTCCTCGTCAGACAGATACACATTCATTTCGCTTCCGACCGGCAAAAGGGCAATCGACTTCAGGTCGCCCAGCGTTTTTTCTCCGACCGCGACCTCCGTTTCCCGACCATTCGCCCCGGAAATGGTCAGCATAAACGCAGGCTTCTCTTCATCGACAACGATCACGCGAAGCGCCCTCTCGCCCTCCGCAGCCGGTTCCACCTGCACGCGAACCGTGTCCGTTTGGAAAAACACGTGATTGCCGCCCGCATCCCGCATCGACAGCGTGAACGCATAGGCCGCGTCCTCGGTCAGCGGCGGCGTTTCAAGCTCGATTTCGAACGAATCGCCCGCCTTCAGCCGACCCGGCAGGCCGGTAAACGCGCCAAGGCTCGGCTCCGTCAGTTCCAGCGCTTCATATTCCAGCCCTCCGGCATTTTCAATCCTCAGGCAAAAGCTCGCCTTCCCACCCGCCGAAACGGACAGCGGCTCCTCGGGCAGGGTAAAGCGAATCTCGTCGGTCGCTGCTGAAATGGTCTCCCTGTCCGCGCGCAGCGCATACTGCCCGCCGGACAGAGCCGACGCAAACGTCGCGACGGGCTCGGTAGCCGTGTCCGTCTCCACGACCACGACGTGCGTGAACGCGCGCGATTCGCCCGGCTTCAGTCGGAAGGGCGCGGATGTAAAGGCCGCCGCATCATCCGTCACCACGGCATTGACCATCTCCACCGTGCCGACGTTTTCCAGCCGGTAGGTAATCGCCGCCGAATCCCCGGCGCGCACGGCCGAGGCGCTCACATCGCGGGTGAAGCGCGCCTTTACCGGCGCGGACACCGTGCCGATTCGCGCGCGCGCCTGCCTGCGAAACGCCGTGCCGTTGACCTTGAAGGTTATGTATACGTCCATATAGCCGGCCGTCATGGTATCCTGCCCGACCGACAGCGTGCGCACAAAGCGCGCGGTCTCGCCGGGGGCAATGTCGCCAATCGCCTCGCCCTCGCCCGCCTCCGTGGGAGACAGACGCACGTCCGTCACGGCGGCACTGCCGACATTCGTCAGCGTCACGGTCAGCTCGGCCTCGCCCGGCTCCGCAAGCTCGCTGGGATTGAATCGAGCTGAGGCCTCCAGCGGCCCTTCCGCGTACGCGCACAGACCCGCATGCAGAATCCATGCGAGCATCAGTATCCAGAGAAATCGTTTCCATGCGCTTCCGTTCGTAATCGCACCCCCGCGGCTACAAAAATCCATCGTCTATTTTATCGGAGATTCCGCGCCCTGTCAAGAACAAACGTCGAATTGCAACAATTCCGCGTGTATCAATGCAAATGAAGCAGTACTTGCGCAGATCTAACGGAATCCCAATGTCCGTTTTGGGCTGAAAATCGCCGATTGAGAAACGGCACGAGCTGCAGGCCGCCCGGTTTTGCTGGCTTCGTTCAGGCGGTTCCCTCCCTCCGTCAGCAAAACCGATTTCCTATGACCGAACTCCTTCACTTTTTACGGTCTCACATCCTTGACAAATGAACACCCATCAGAAAACGAGCGTTTTTTTCGCTTGACATTTTCGATGCTCTCGATAAAATGAAAATGTATATGCATACGAAGGAAGGCCTGAACACATGAAGCGAAAGCCGATTCGAGTACGCTGGTTCATCTCCTTTTTTGTGATTCTGCTCATTTCCATGCTTCCGGCGGCGCTCATTTATCAGTTTTCCATCGATGCGATTGAGGAGCAGGCAGTCGAAACCAACCGCGCGCATCAAAAGCTGCTGGAGCAGACGCTTGAGGGCGTGCTGGAGGACGTCGAGCAGGCAGCGAACAATTTGACCGTCAATTCCGAGTTCGCTTTTATCCGCAATATTTCCTCCTCCATGACGACCGCGGAGCGGTGGCGGCTGTATAAATTCGGAAAAGATACGTTTCGCTATATGATGCTGAACGATACCTTCGTTACGCAGCGGTACGTGTATTTGAAAAACAGCGATATGCTTTTAGGCGGAACATACCAGCGGCTCGTGCAGGCCTATGACAGCGAACGGCTTGGAACGAGCCTGACGCTTGAGCAATGGCAGTCGCTTTTGAGCAAAAGGCACGAGCATACGTATATTCCGGCGTCGCTCAACATGCAGAAGGGCGTTTTCTATCTTCGGTCTCTGCGCTCGCCGACGGCCAAAAGCGGCGAATACGACGCGACGCTCGTCGTGTTTATCTCCGGTCAGGCCGTAACCGACGTGATGACGGGCGGCGCAGGCCATGAAAACAGCGTCATTTGCGTTTTGGACGAAAACGATCAGCTGCTTTTGAGCAATGCGGAAAGCGAGGCGGCGCTTCAGGCAGTGGAGACGGCGCAGCATGAAGCGCATCTGACGCTGGGCGGCAAGCGGTATTTCTGCCAAATCAGCCGCAGCGCAGACAGCAGGCTGACCTATATCTGCTATTCCTCGTATGAAACGGCGTATCGGCAGGCGCAGCTGGTGCAGAAGCTGTCGCTGATCTTTTTGCTCATGGGGCTGCTGGTCGGTCTGATGGTGGCGCTGGCGATGACGCGCCAGCACTACATGCCGGTCAAGAAAATCATGTCCCGCTTGGAGGAAACCTCCCGGCAGGAAAACGAGTACGACCAAATTCTTTCCTACATTGAGGAAAATCAATCCGCACAGCAAAATCTGCAGAATCAGCTGGAGGAAAAGCAAAAGCTGCTGCGGCAGGAGCAGCTGGCTCGGTTCCTAACGGGCCGCATGCAGTGGAATCCGGATACCTTGCGGCTGCTGACCGGCTGCCATATTCCGCTCGATCGCCCCGCCTATGCGGTGGCGGTGGTAAGCATGAGCGAGTTTTCCGCGAAAACGGGCAGAAACACGGCGCACAATGTCGCCGAGCTGATGCAGGAGTTTCTGCTTCGCAGGATGCCGGGCGTCTCGGTTGACGATACGATGGCGGATATGAACCTGCTGGCGCTCATCGGCATGGAGACAAACGAGAGCGAGCGCGTACAGGCGTATATGCAGGCGTTCGAGCAGGAGCTGCGCGGCGCCTACCGCATGGAGATGGCGATCGGCCTTTCCAACGTATCGAACGGAGTGGAGCATCTGCCGGAATTGTACCGTCAGGCGGCTGCCGCGCTGGAATTTGCGCAGATACACCGGGAAAGCATGGTCGTCTGCTACCCCGCGTCAATGGGAAACGTGTCCTATTCCTATCCGCTGGAAAAGGAAATGCTGCTGGTTCGCGCGGTGACAAACGGGCAGGCGGCGCAGGCAATGGAGATTCTTGACGAGGTGCGCGAAATGACGCTGCGTCAGCCCAACGTCGTCATGTGGGAATGTCTGCGGGTCGATTTAATCGCGACAAGTCTGCGCATTTTTGCGTTCGCAGACAAAATCGTTCCCCGCGAAAGCTGGGACGGCGACGGTGCGGCGCGGCGGCTGATGCTGATTTCGGGACTGGCCGAGCTGTTTGACGAAATTCGCGAGATTTTCACGCGGCTGTGCGGCGTAATCTCGGGACGGCGCGTACAGACGAAGGAAACGCAGTCCGGACGGATTCGCCGCATGGTGGAGGATGAATGGCAGAGCAGCGCTTTAAGCGTCGCCTCGATTGCGGAAAGGCTGAATCTGCACCCCAGCTACGTATCGCGCATCTTCAAGGAGGAGCAGGGCATAAACCTGCTTGAATACATCAATCGCTACCGAGTGGAGCAGGCCGGCAGGCTGCTGCAGGAAACCGACATGGCAATTTCGGAAATTGCGGCGCGATGCGGATACACCAGCGACGCCTCGTTCATTCGGGTATTCCGTCAATATCGGGGGATTACGCCCGGAAAATTCCGCGAGGAAACGAAGCAGGCGTGATTTGAGCAGAAATTGTGAATCGATTCAGAAATTGCACGCCTTCCAAAATATGCAAAACCTTCAAAACCGTCCATGATGTCACAAATACACCATGGACGGTTTGTCCTTTCATTGATAAAATGCAAAGGGTCAAGTATTGAACCGCCGAGATTCGGTTCAAAAATCGAAGGAGGTTTCCCCATGAATCTGAAGAAGCTTCTCTCCGCGCTCCTCGTTCTTTCCCTGCTGATGAGCACCGGTATCCTCGCCGCGTTCGCATCCGCGGAGGAGGAGGTGCCCACGCTCACCTACTGGACGGGCATGAGCAGCACCGATGCGTCCGTCATGTCCAGCTTGGACGACAACCTGTACATGCAGGAGCTGCAGGCGCGCACCGGCGTTGATCTGGTATTCCTGCATCCCGCGGTCGGTCAGGAAAGCGAGCAGTTCAGCCTCATGATCGCCTCGAAGGAGGATCTGCCGGACATCATCGAATACAACTGGTCCAGCTACGCGGGCGGCATCCAGAAGGCGATTGACGACGGCATCATCCTGCCGCTCAACGACCTGATCGCCGAGTACGCCCCCAACTACGCCAAGGTTCTGGAGGAAAACCCGGAGCTGGCTCGCCAGATGAAGACGGATGACGGCACCATCCCGGTATTCGCGGCGTATTCCATCAGCGAGTACAACTGCATGTCCGGCTTCATGATCCGTCAGGACTGGCTCGACGAGCTGGGTCTGGACACGCCCTCGACCATCGCCGAGTGGGAAACCACGCTGCTTGCGCTGGTTGAGAAAAAGGATCTGGCGTGCGGTCTGGCGATTCAGGCCGGCAATCTGTCGGGCGACATGCTCGTCGGCGCGTGGAACATCGGCAGTACCTATTACATGGAGGACGGCGTGGTCAAGTACGGCCCCATGCAGGAGGCATACCTTGATTTCCTCACGACCATGAAGCGCTGGTACGACAACGGCATCCTTGACGCGGACGTAGCGGCAATGGACTCCAAGACCATGGAATCCTACATGATCAACGGCGAAGCGGCCGCATGCTTCGGCTTTGCGGGCGGCAACATGGGCAACATCTACACGGCCGTCGAGGCGAAGGGCGACGAAGGCTTCAGCCTCGTGGGACTTCAGTACCCGGTCGTCGAGGATGGCGCGGAGTCCAGCTTCATCAACATGAGCTGGCAGTATCGCGGCGCCGGCTCCGGCGCCATCACGACCAAATGCAAAAATCCCGAACTTGCCTGCCGGGTGCTCGACTACATTTACAGCGACGAGGGCCGTCTGCTCAAGAGCTTCGGCGTGGAGGGCGTGAGCTTCAACTACAACGAGGCGGGCGAGCCGATCTATGCGGACGTTATCACCAAGAACCCCGACGGTCTGAGCATGGCTCAGGCGCTCTCGAAGTACGTTCGCGCCAATTCTCCCTACATCGGCTTCATTGAGACCGGCTACCACGAGCAGTATTTCGCGCGTCCCGTTCAGAAGGAGGCCGCCAAGCTGTGGAACACGTATCTGGACAACACCGCGAAAACCAAGCTTCCCATGATTACCCTCACCACCGAGGAATCGCAGGAGCTGGCAACCATGCTGACGCTCATCAACGATTACCGCGAGGAAATGCTGGTGAAGTTCATCATGGGACAGGAGCCGCTGGAGAACTATCCGGAATTCGTCGAGCGTCTGGAGGAGCTGGGCGTGGACCGCGTTCTGGAAATTTATCAGGCTGCCTGCGACCGTTACGCGCAGCGCTGAGCGCGGGGCGCGTACAGCCGGCATAATACGCCGCGCGGTCAACGCGCAGGCATCGTTTGGATGATTTCGCGCAAGATCAAAGTCGGAAGCATCCTGCGGCGGGCGGCGAAATACACGGCTGCCCGCCGCAGCGGCTTCTCTCATCCGCCGCAGTCAATGAAGGAGAAAAGCGTATGATCCATGCAAGCACCGGGCCTTCACATACCGTTCGTCAGCGAATCCGCGCGGAGCTGACGCGAAATTATATGCTCTATATCATGGCGATTCCGGTCATCCTGTATTTTCTTTTGTTTCATTACGGCCCGATGTACGGCGTCGTGCTGGCCTTCAAGGATTATCAGCTCGGTCAGGGCATCGCCGCCAGCCCGTGGGTCGGCGCGAAGCACTTCATCAATTTCTGGCAAAGTCCGTATTTTTTCCGCACGCTGCGCAATACGCTGATGATCAGCCTGTATTCCATTCTCTTCGGCTTCCCTGCGCCGATTCTTCTGGCGCTGCTGCTCAATGAGGTCAAGTGCTCTGCCTTCAAGCGCACGGTGCAGACCATCACGTATCTGCCGCACTTTGTTTCCACGGTTGTTATCTGCGGCATCATCATCGACTTCTTCGGCAGAAATGGCGTAATCACGCAGCTTCTGCATACCCTCTTTGGTATTCGTGCGCGCAATATGCTTTTGCAGCCGGAGGCATTCCGCACCATCTATGTCGCCACGGACATCTGGCAGGGAATCGGCTGGGGCTCCATCGTGTATATATCGGCGCTTTCCGCCATCGACACGGAGCAGTATGAGGCGGCCGTGCTCGACGGCGCGGGACGCTTTCAGCAGATGTGGCATGTCACGCTGCCCGGCATCCTGCCCACGATTATTACGATGCTGCTGATGCGGCTGGGCAAGGTCATGTCCGTCGGCTTTGAAAAGATCATTCTGCTGTATAATCCGAATACCTATGAAACGGCGGACGTCATTGCGTCCTTCGTGTACCGTTACGGCTTGGGCGGTTCGCAGGATTACAGCTTTTCCTCGGCGGTCGGTCTCTTCAGCTCGGTCATCAACCTGATTATTCTTGTGACCGCCAACACTCTCAGTCGGAAGCTGAGCGACACCAGCCTTTTCTAAAAACGGCGCATGAAAGGAGGAATTTCGGGTGGTTGTCAAAAAAACGGCAGGCGATTACGTTTTTAATATTCTTAATTATCTGCTGCTCACGCTGCTGACGCTCGTTACGCTTTATCCGTTTATACACGTGGTGGCCGGCGCGATTTCCGGCCCCGGCGCGCTGATCGGCCACAAGGGCGCGCTGCTGTGGCCCAAGGGAACGCCCACGCTTAAAGCGTTTGAGCTGGTGTTCCGCAACCCCAATATCCTCACCGGCTACGGCAACACGCTCATCGTGCTGGTGCTGGGAACGACGCTCAACATCATAATGACCTCACTGGGCGCGTATGTGCTTTCCCGAAAGCAGTTCGCCATCCGCAGAGTGATGCTGTTCATGATCGTCTTTACGATGTATTTCAGCGGCGGCATGATTCCGCGCTATCTGTTTTTGAAAAACTATTTGGGCATGGGCGATCATCTGGGCTCGCTGATCATCCCGAGTGCGATTTCGGCGTACAACCTCATCATCATGCGCACGGCCTTTTCGGGCGTGCCGGACAGCTTGGAGGAATCGGCGCGCATTGACGGCGCAAACGACTTTGTCATCCTGTTTCGAATTGTGCTGCCGCTTTCCATGGCGACGGTGGCGGTCATGATTCTCTTTTACGGCGTAAGCCACTGGAATACGTGGTTCGACGCGATGATTTTCCTGCGCACGCGCTCGCTTTACCCGCTGCAGCTGATTCTGCGCGAAATTCTGGTCGACGAGTCCACGGAAAGCATGACGATGGGCGGCGGCGAGGATGTGGAGCTGCTCAGCGACAATCTGAAATACGCAACCATCGTGGTGGCGACACTGCCGATTCTGTGCGTATATCCGCTGATTCAGAAGCATTTCGTAAAGGGCGTCATGATCGGCGCGGTGAAGGGATAAGCGAATATGAGAATGGATTATGATCGAATCTATTTGGGCAGCAGCTGCTTTGCGCTGGGCTGTGCCGCGGGCAAACCGGAAAATACGCTGATTATCGAAAGCGGCGAGGGCTTCGGCGGCGAGTTTGTCGATGCGCTGCGCGCGGACGGACGGCCAATCGTGCGTCCAAGCGGCGCGGGCGCGGCATTCTATGACGAGCTCAGGGCGCGCGGCATTCTTGACGACGAAAGCGCCGCGCAGGGACGAATCCATCTGCCTGCGGTGAATGTGGTGCTCAACCGCTGGGCGCTGGAAAAGAAGCTTGCGATTCTCTTCCGCACGCGCGTGTTTGATATTCAAAAAAACGAAAACGGCTATCGGCTTCAGGCCGTGTGCAATGCCCGCATGCTGACGTTTACCTGCCGGCGCTTGGTGGACACGCGCTCAAGCGACCTTGAGAGAATCCGTCGGCAGGATCCGAACGCGCGCTTTGCGCTCGGCGCAAACCTGCAGATGGCACGCTGGACGGACGCGCCGCTGACGGGGCTGAGCGTGTGCCGCGGGTATCTGCCCGGCGAAGCGTACGCGCACCTGACGGTAAAGGATGCCGCCGTCGGCAGCCGCGAGGCGCTGCTTTCCGCCTTTGAAAAGCGTCCGAGCGCATGGCTGGAGGCGCGGCTTCTGACGGTATGCCACGCGCTTGCCGTGTGGTGCGCGCCCATCCGGGAGCAGACGGAAAAGGGGCTGTATATTCCGGGCTGCTGCTTCGGCAACCCCGTGCACGCGTTCGCCGCCGGCCTGACGGAAGAGGAGGCGACGAAATGAACGGAATTTATCGAATGCCCGACGGCGTAAGAGCCCTTTGTGCACCGCTGCCCGAGCAGGCGCCGCGCTGCGATGTCGCGATTGTCGGCGGCGGAACGGCGGGCGCGGTGGCCGCGATTGCGGCAGCTCGGGAGGGTGCGCGCGTGATCGTGGTCGAGCGGCTCAACGGCTTGGGCGGCATGAGCACGGCCGGGCGCATTGAGGGCTATTATTACGGCTCCCGCGGCGGCGTATATGAGCAGCTGGACGCAATGACCAAGGCGTACGAGCCGCTCGGCTACGCGCCCTCCGGCCCGAACGGCTTTAACGCGGAGCTAAAAAAGCGCGTGCTGGAAAATGAGCTTCTCGGCGCGGGCGGCAGCATCGTCTATGACGCGGATCTGACCGGCGTGCTGATGGACGGGCATCGCGTCGTCGGCGTGGAATACGCGCAGGATGACGGTCTTCACGCGGTTTATGCTCAGACGGTAATCGACGCCTCGGCGGAGGCATACGTCTGCCTGCTGGCGGGCGCGTCGTATACGCTGGGGCGCGACATGGATCATAAGGTTCAGCCCTTCGGCAACGTGCGCATTGATTATCATCCGGAAAGCAATCATTCCGGTCATTCGTATACGGACTGCGGCTACGCGAACCCCATCGATCCCGAGGATTACAGCCGGGCAATCATGGCGGCTGCAGGCTTTGCCGTGTATCTCAAGGACGATTACCGCCAGCCGCCGCGCCTGCTGGGAATTACGCAGGCCGTGGGTATGCGCGAGGGACCTCTGGTGGAGGGCGATGCGCGCCTGACGCTGCAGGACGCGGTGGACAGAAGGCTTTCCAGGGAGAAGCTGCTTTTTACCGCATATTCCAATGCGGACAATCACGGCAAGGATATGGCATTTGAAAACAGACCTCAGAAGGACTGGATGATTGCGTGCAGCCTGTGGGGGCTGAATTTCACCGTGCCGGTGCCGATGGGTGCCGTCATTCCCAAGGGCATCGACGGCCTGCTCATGGCCGGACGGATGATCAGCGTGGATCACGACCTTGCGTCCTGCATCCGCATGGAACGCGATGTGCAAAAGTGCGGCGAGGCGGTCGGCATTCTGGCGGCAGAGGCCGCGAAGCGCGCGCTTCCGGTGCGCGAGGTTCCCTATGAGCCGCTGGCGTTCAAGCTGCGGCAAAGCGGCTGCCTTCTGGAGCAAAACGATCTTGGGTTCATTGACAGCCGAAGAGCGCCGGATATGGGGCGCGTATTCTTCCCGGAAACCATCGAAGAAATCGAACGAGGACTGGCAAGCGATGCGCCCGGAATGGCCATGTGGCGCGTGCGTCAGCTGAAGGATCGCGCGCCGATTCGCACAATGCTGGAAAGACACGAGGAGACGCATCTGCCCATTCACGCGGCGATGGCTCTGGCTCTTGCGGACGATGCCTCCGGCGCGCAGATGCTGATCGATTGCGTCAAACGCAGGGATGCATTCGTACCCAAGAGCAGCCGAAAGTATAACATGCTCCGCAGCGCGTCCGCACTGTATCTGCTGGGACGGCTGCACTATAAGCCCGCGCTTGACGAGCTGCTCTCGCTCATTGCCAATTGGCGGAGTATCACAATCGAGGCGTTTGTGCCGGATGAATTCATGGCAAACGAAGAGGAATGCCGCTTCCAGTATTTAAGTCAGGCGATTGTGGCAGCGATGGAAATCGCTCTGGCGTATCCGGAAACGCGCGAACGGGTAGATGCGGTGGTTCATGGCGTGATTGACGCACCTGATTTCAGCATCAATAGCACGCTCAAGATGATGATTAAAAGCATGAAGCCGATTCGGTATCAAATGGCTCCGATGATCCGAAATGCCGTGCACTTCTTAACCCTGAAGCGCAGCAAAACATCAAACACCTAAGCCCCTCCCCACTCCGATGAATATAAAACAACCTCCCGCTGTAGAATAGACCCTGCAGCAGGAGGTTGTCCGTATAAATGCACGCCTTTATCCGCAAAACCCATACAGCGCCCGGCCTGCCGCACAGAATATCGAAGCCTCCAGTCTCTTTTGAGACAGAAAAAAACTGGATGACTGGAAAATCGTTCCGGTATTCTAAAACGAAACTCTTTCACTTTATACGGCCTCACATCATCGACAAATGAACAAACGTCGAATTCCAACAATTCCGCGGCAGGAAAACCGCGTCCGCGCGCAGAATTCCTC
>CAZMGO010000015.1:0-26147 GCA_964565845.1 uncultured Oscillospiraceae bacterium
TCCATAGGCGTTCGCCTTCAGAACGCAGATCAGCTCGCAGCCCGGCGCAAGCATGCCGCGCGCCGTGCGATAGTTTTCCACCAGCGCATCCACATCGATTTCCGCCCAGCAGCGGCTCATGGCTTCCTCATATTTCATAAAAGCATCTCCCTGTATTCGTTCTGTTCCCTTTGGTTAGCGTAAACAAAATGTCCCGGCTCAATTTCAACAAACGCCGGTTTGTCCGCCGCGTAGTCATGACACGATGGGTCATACACCAGCAGGCGCTTGCTTTTTTCGCCGACGGGATCCGGCATAGGCACAGCGGAAAGCAGCGCGCGGGTGTACGGGTGCAGCGGATGCGAAAACAGCGTTTCCGCGTCCGCCAGCTCCACAATCCTTCCCAGATGAATCACGGCAATGCGATCGCAGATGAAGCGCATCACGCTCAGATCGTGCGAAATAAACAGATACGTCAGCCCGCGCTCCCTTTGAAGGTCGCTCAGCAGGTTGAGCACCTGCGCGCGGATGGATACGTCCAGCGCGCTGATCGGCTCATCGGCGATGATGAATTCCGGCTGCATCACCAGCGCGCGCGCAATGCCGATGCGCTGGCGCTGACCGCCGGAAAACTCGTGCGGAAAGCGCCCGGCGAATTCCGGAAGCAAGCCCACGTCGCGCAGCGCCTGACTGACCTTTTCGGCGCGTTCGCGCTTTCCGTCGCTGCGGTAAATGCCCTCGGATACGATATAGCTCACCTTGGCGCGCTCGTTCAGCGACGCCATGGGATCCTGAAAGATCATTTGAATTCTGCGCGTCAGCGCTCGGTCGAGCGATTTGGGAATTTTGCCGCTGATGCGCTCGCCACGATACAGAATTTCACCCTCGGAAGCCTGACACACGCGAATAATCGCGCGGCCAATGGTGGTCTTTCCGCTGCCGCTTTCGCCCACAAGGCCGAAGGTCTCGCCACGGTAAATAGCAAAGCTCACGTCGTTCACGGCGGTAAACGGCCTGCGGCGTCCAAAACGCACGGTCAGATTCCGAACCTCCAGCAGCCTTTCAGCCATTTTTCGTCAGCCTCCCTTCGGAAAGCTTGCGAAGACTCTCCGGCCGCTCCACCTTGGGTGCGCGGGGATCGAGCAGCCACGTGCGCGCTTTATGGGTAGGAGAAACCTCGAAAAACGGCGGGCGCTCCTCGTAGTCAATCTTCAGCGCATAGGGATTTCGCGGCGCGAACGGATCGCCCTTAATCTCTCCAAACAGGTTCGGCGGCGTGCCGCGAATGGCAAACAGCTTTTCGCCCTTCACGCCCAGCTGCGGCAGTGAAGACAGAAGCGCCCACGTGTAGGGATGCAGCGGATTGTAGAAAACCTCCTCCGCCGTGCCGATTTCGAGAATGTCGCCGCCGTACATCACGCAGATGCGCTCCGCCACGTTGGCCACCACGCCCAAATCATGGGTTATATAGATGGCCGTCAAGTGGTATTTGGATATGAGACCCTTAATCAGCCTCAAAATCTGCGCCTGAATGGTCACGTCCAGCGCCGTTGTCGGCTCGTCACAGATGAGAATTTTCGGCCTGCATGCCACGGCCATGGCAATCACCACACGCTGGCGCATACCGCCGGAGAACTCGTGCGGATACTGCCGTGCGCGCTTTTCCGGCTCGGTAATGCCCACGTCGCGCAGCGTATCCAGCATGACCCGTTTCGCCTCCGCGCCGCGCAGATGCTGATGCAGCTCAATGGCCTCCAGAATCTGCGCGCCGATGGTCATCAGCGGGTTCAGGCTCGTCATGGGATCCTGCATGACCATGGCAATTTCGCCGCCGCGAATGGCGTTCCATTCCTTTTCGGTCTTCAGCGCGGCGAGGTTCCTGCCCTCATAAAGGATTTCGCCGGAATCAATCCAGCCGTTTTTGTCGTTCAGTCCCATGAACGACTTCACAAACACACTTTTTCCGCTGCCGCTTTCGCCTACAATGGCGAGGCTCTCGCCGCGCATCACATCCAGCGACACATCGCGAATGGCATGGAGCGTCTGTCCGCGCAGCGAAAACTTCACGTTCAGGTTTCGAACGGATAAAATGGGTTCAGGCATGCGAACGCTCCTCTCTTACACATGATTTTTCGGGTCGGCCGCGTCGGCAAAGGCGTTTCCAATAATATAGAAGGATACCGTGACCAGCGACAGGATGATCGTCGGGAAAAACAGCTGATAGCGCAGCGCCGGCGCGCCAGCGAACAGCTTGCGTCCCTCGTTGATCAGGTTGCCCAGCGACGGCGTGTCCAGCGGCACGCCAAGGCCGATATAGGTGATAAATACCTCGCTGCCAATCGCGCCGGGAATGGCCAGCGCCATGCGCAGCATGATGACGGACACCATGTAGGGCAGCAGGTTTTTCACCATGATCTGCCGGGAATCCGCGCCCAGACAGCGGGAGGCAACATTGTAGTCGCGGTCGCGGATGATGATAATCTGGTTGCGGATGAAGCGCGCCATGCCCATCCAGCGCGTCATGCACATGGCAAAGATCAGCGTGCTCACCGACGGGCTCATGATATAGGCAATCAAAATCAAAACAATGGTAGTCGGAATGTTGTCCAGCACATTGTAGACCTCGGTCAGGATGCGGTCAAGCGCGCGCACATAGCCCCAAATAATGCCCACAACAATGCCGATCAGTGCCTCGGTCAGCGCAACCATGAAGCCGATATACAGGCTCGTGCGGGTGCCGCTCCACACGCGCGCCCACAGATCCTGCCCGATGGAGTTGGTACCGAACAGGAATCCGTGGGTAGACGGAAAGGCGTACAGCTTCGTTTCGCCCATCGTGCGCACCATGCCGTCCTCCGGCTCGCTCACATCCGCGCGCCGCACGTATACATAGCCGCCGGAGTTGGTATCCGCATTCGTGTAATCGACGCTTTCAAAAAACAGGCTCACCGGGAAATTGCATTTGGCCTCGTAGGGCGTCTGCGTCGGGTCGTCCGGCAGCTTGAGCCGCTGGCTCTTCACAAAGCCCTCCTGTTCCTTGTAGGAAACGCGGCACCATTCCTCGCCGTACTCGATCACGGTGAAGTTCGTCCGCTTCGGAATGGTAAGAATTTCGTTCGTCACGGCGTACCAATCATCCAGCCCCTTCACCTCGACGCACCGCAAAAGGGTATCCGCAGGCGCCGTGCCGCTCACGTTGTGCAGCGACGGGCTCATGTTGTTCACCTGAAGCCCCGTAGCCGGATAGTTGTTGATTCGGTTCGCATCGTACTGCCCTGGCAGGTACGGCTGAATGAACGTGAACGCCAAAAGCACAACCAGAAGCAGAAGCAGAAACAGCGCGGCCCTATGTTTCAGAAAGGCGCGCAGCGTGCTGCCCCAGTAGGAATAATCGGAATAGCCGCTCCGCTCGGCGGCATCGGGATCATAGTGTGCAAAGCCAAAGCGCTCGTCCGCCTGTGCGCCCGCCTCCACGCGGTTTGCGGCGCGGTCTGCCATGCTTTTCATCCGCGCGATCCCTCCTTCTTCACAAAGCTGATCCGGGGATCGACGGCTGCCATCAGCAAATCGCCGAGCAGCAGACCCACAATGCCGATGCACGAAAACAGCATGACCAATGCCTGCACCATGGGGTTATCCTGCAGGCTGATTACCTCAACCAGCAGGCCGCCCATGCCCGGAATGGAATACAGCGACTCAATGTAAATGGAGCCGCATACGGTGTACAGAAGCGACGAGGGCAAATACTGTATCATCGGCACAATCGCATTGCGGAACACGTGCCTTCTCATGATTCTCTTTGTCGAAGCGCCCTTTGCGCGCGCAAGCTTCACGTAGTCGCGCGTCATTTCGTCCACCATGTAGCGCCTCAGCCACATGGCATAGTAGGCAATGTTGCCCAGCGCCATTGAAAACAGCGGCAAAATCCATGTGACAGGCAGGTTCTTGTCAAACAGCATTTTCGTGCCCAGCAGCTGCGTGCCGTACATCTGAATAAAAATGTAATAAATCGCCGAGGGAACGGCGTTGATAAGCACGATAAATACGGTACCGAAGCGATCCCACATTTTCGAGCGCGCCATAGCCGTGCCCAGCGGCACGCCGAGCGCCAGTGCAATCAGCATGGAGGCGAGACCAAATTGAATGGAGATGGGCGCCTTCTGCGCAAGAATGGCCGCCACGGACTCGCCTGCAAGGTATTTGGCGGAGGTGCCTAAGTTTCCGTGCAGCAAATCCACAAAAAAGCGCTTCAGCTGCACGAAAAACGGATCATTCAGCCCCATCTGACGCAGCTTGGACTGAATCGCCGCCTCGCTCATCTTGTCAAAATTATCAAAATAGCCCTCAACGGGCATCTGCCTCAGCAGAAAAAACACGATTGTAAGAATGATTGCCAGCGTAAAAACCGCCGACAGCAATCGCTTCAAAATATATTTCAGCAAGGGATTTCACAACCTTCCGGGCGTGTTTCCGGGCGTGCGGAACGCGCAAGACCCGGAGCAGCGCAGCAGGGCAGCCGCTCCGGGGCGCGAAAACGAAGCGAGGGCATTGCCGCGCCGTCACCTCGTCTGCGACGCGCGTTCCTCAAGCCATTGGTCGTAGGCATCGAAATAGGCATCGGTGTCCATCGGCTCATCCAGAATTTCGGAGCCCTTGTAGCGCTCGTTGGTGAGACCGTAGGGCGCAAACTGAGCGGTAAACGGATCGATGCGGGAAGCTACATAGCCGCCGTTTCCGAAGCCGAAGGGAATCACATAGGCATGCTCAATCAGGAAGGCCTCCGCCTTGGCAAAGGCTTCATAGCGCGCGGTGAGGTCAAAGGCCTCGCTCTTCGCCGTCTCGACCAAGCTATAGTAGTAGTCCAGTGCCTCCGTATCGGCGCTCTTGTCGATGAAGCTGTAGTTGTTGCCCTTCTTGAATGGGTCGGTGAAGGTCTGCGGGTCGGCATAGTCCGGCCCAAAGTTGCACTTGAGCAGCGCATAGTTGCCGCTGCGGCGCACCTCGGAGAGGAAGCCGTCCGCCGGGCCGGCCTCGACAATTATGTCGATGTAGTCCGTGCCCAGCAGCGCCTCCAGCTGCTGCTCGACGACCAGACACTCGTTGTCCCAGCCGCTCGTGCGCGGGTTGTACTTAAGCAGAATCTTCACGGGGAACGTCGCGCCCGCAGCCGTCAGCTCCTCGATGGCCTGCGCCTTGTAGGCAAGCGCCTTTTCCTCGTCAAAGGTATCGGTTCCCTGCTCGGTGATGGCCTTCAGGTCACCCACCAGCGTGTAGTCGACGCCCTCAAGCGTGCAGAAGTTTGAAGGAGTAATGGTATTAAAGATGACGCTTTCGGGGTTGTCGGGCTCGGTAATCAGCATCGCCTTCACGCGGTCAAGCCCGTGGTACAGCGACTTGCGGAAGGCCTCGTTGTTGACCGCCTTCGTCCAGTTCTCCGGCTCATAGGCCTCGTCAAAGTTCGCGTCAAAGTTCAGGCAATAGAAATAGCTGTAGAAGCTGGTTTGCCGCACGGGACGAATGAGCTTCTCCGTATCGGGATCCTTCAGCCATGCAGCCGCCGTGGTCACGTCGATGGACGCGGAATCGATTTCGCCTCGCTTATACATCTCCGCACCGATGGAGGATGCCTCCTTGTTGAATTTCGCGCGGATGGTATCGATTTTCACATTGTCCTTATCCCAATAGGTCGGGTTTTTGGAAAGGACGCGCACCTCCTGCGGCTTGAATTCGCTGAGGATATACGCGCCGCAGTACAGAATGGAGTTTTCGTCGTCAGCCACGCCGAAGCGGTCGCCCTTTTCCTCTAAGAAGGGGCCATATACGGGCATGAAGCACACATAGGTCATCATGCTCTCAAAGTAGGCGCACGGCGCCGAAAGCGTATACTGAAGCGTGTAGTCATCCAGTGCCTTCACGCCCACGGTTTCAAAGTCGACCGGCGTCTTCGCGGCCTCGCCCTCGGCGGCGGGCACGGTGCTCTCATAGTATTCCTTCGCCCCGGCGATTACGCCATAAAACAAATCGGCGGTGCTGGAAGCGTTTTTGTCATCCAGCAGATACCTCGCGGCGGAAACGAAATCGTTCGCCGTCACGTTCGCCTGAACCTCGCCCTTCGCGTTGACCCACACCGCATCCCTGCGCAGATGGAACGTCCACGTGAGGCCGTCCTCGGACATTTCCCACTTCTCCGCCAGCGACGGCTGAATGTTGCCGTAGCGGTCATATTCCACCAGCGTGTCAATCACGTTGGCGGAAATCGCAAAATCCTTGGTCGTAGATGTCGTCAAATAGTTGAGCGTGGAAATTTCGGACGAATACAGCGTGTTCAGCGCCTTCTCCTCCGCCATGCCCGCGCTCGCCATGCAGGCCATCAGCAGCACGCACAGCACAATCGAGAGAACCTTCCTCATCATTTTTTCCTGCCTCCTTTTTCGGTTCGGTCAGCCGGGAATTTCCGCTTCCCGGTGCGGTTGGGCACCATCATAGCACAGCTTTCCGGCAATTGCAATGACAATCCTGTTTTTCATGCAAATTTATCATTCGCACTGTTATTTTGCGTAAAATATGAATTATCGCAAGTGTGAATATGCAAAAATTTGATAGGACGAATTCCCGCAAGAAGTGTGCGGCGGCGATTGAAATTCCGCCGAAAATCAGTTATAATAGGTAGAGAATGCCGATCCGCACCAAGCGGCGGGCGGCGCAGGGAGGCGGCGGCGCATGAATGCAGCCGAGCTTATGCCGCTGATCGACGCGCAGGCGCGCACCGGCAGCGCGGGACTTGCAAATCCGGTCGGCGGCGGCCGCGTGTGTGACCTGCTCAGCCGGGTTCTGGCGCGCGGACAGAGGAATGACGCATGGATTACGATGCAGACGCATATGAACGTCATTGCCGTCGCCGTTCTGCGCGGCATCGGCTGCATCATCGTGCCCGAGGGCATTCCCGTGCCGGACGACGTGGCTGCGAAGGCCGCCGAGGAGGGCATTGCCATTCTGTCCTCGCCGTTCACGGCCTATGAAATCTGCGGTCGTCTCCACGCGGCAGGCATCCCCGCGCGGTAAACGGAGCCTTTTTCGGATGCATTCTGCGTTCACGCTCCTTCGAAGCGTCTGCGGCGTGCTCTGCGGACGCACGGTTTTCCATTCACGGGCGCTCCCCCGGGAGCGCATCCCCTTCAAGGATATTCGCGGCAGGCTTGGCTGATACGCCGAGCGCGCCGCCGGGAAAGAGGGTCGATTTCTATGCGGCACAATGACGACGCCTTTACCGCCATGCTGCTGACGCTGCCCCTGACGGCGAACAAGGATGAGCTGGTACGCCCGCTGTCCAGCACAGAGTTTTCCATCCTGCGGGCAAGGGTGGCCGCCTGCGGCGCTCGCCGCATCGGCGACCTGATCGGGCTGGACGTTTCCGGCATCATGAGCCTTTTGAAGGTGCCCGAGGCGGAGGCCTACCGCCTGTGCATGCTGCTGTGCCGCACCATGCCGCTTTCCTATGCCATGGAGCGCTTTCTCGATCAAAATCTGGATCTGCTCACGCTGTATGATTCCGCATACCCGGAGAATCTGGCCGTGCGGCTGGGCGACGATGCGCCGGCGGCAATGTACATGTGCGGCGATCCGTCCATTCTTTCCATGCCGCTGGTGGGCATTCTGGGCATATCGGGCGTGCGCATGTCCAAAAAGGCCGAGGATGGTCTTCGCGCGCTGGTGCGCGCGCTGGTGCGCGAGGGCTTCGGCATCGTGACCTCCAGCGAGCTGGGCGCCTGCCGTCTGGCGGAGGCCGAGGCGATCGAATGCGGCGGCAAGGTCGTGTGCGCGCTGGCAGGCGACCTGATGACGAAAAAGGATGAGGAGGACAGCGCGGCGGCGATTGCGCGAAAGCAGATGTTGCTTCTGTCCCTCGTGCACCCGGACGCACCGTATACCGGCGTGCATGCGCTGGCGCGCAACCGCATCGTATACGCGCTGTCGCTGGCGTCGTTTGTGGTTACGACCGACGGAAAGCGCGGCGAAGCCGAGGCAATGCGCCGCCGCCTGTGCGACTGGCTGTATGTGTTTGACGAGGGCGAGCCTGCGGGCAACCGAGTGATTATCTCCCGCGGCGCCACGCCGGTATACGACGTTTCGCAGATGGACATTCAAAAATATGCCCGCTCGTGGCGGCTTGCCAACGCGGAACAGCTGAGCTTCCTGTAAGAAAACGAAAAAAAGGGGGCCGCCGGGCCGCGGCGAAACTTTGCAGGAATGTGCATGACGGATTTTCATGCACATTCTTGCATTTTTACAATCGGGCTTATATAATGGATAAATCAAATTCAAAGGGGTTCACGGCCATGAAGGAATATGTTTTTCCCTACGGAGACGGCAGCGTTCGCGCCGTGCTGGACGAAACACAGGTGCTGGGCGAGCTGCACGGGCATGAAACGCCGCCCATCTCTGACATTCGCGAGGCGCTGCGGCGTTCGCTGAACGAGCCGATTGACAGCGCGCCGCTGAGGGCGCTGGCGCATGAGGGAGAAAAAATCGCCCTTATCATCAGCGACATCACGCGCTTCTGGATGCGGCAGGATCTGGTGATTCCGCATCTGATCGACTATCTTACGGACGAATGCGGCGTGCGCGCGGAGAGCCTGACCATCCTCGTCGCCAACGGCACGCATGCCCCCGGCGACGAGGCGACGCTGCGCAGGCTGGTAACCGACGGCGTATACGACCGCGTGCGCGTGCTGAATCACGACTGCATGGCGGACGATCTTGTATATCTGGGCGAAACATCGTTCGGAACGCCGGTTTGGGTGAACCGCATCGCCGCCGAGGCCAACCTTGTGATCTGTCTGGGCGCGTGCACGCAGCACGTAATGGCCGGCTACGGCGGCGGGCGCAAGAGCATCGTGCCCGGCATCGCCGGCATGCAGACGATCTGTCATAATCACGCCTATTCGCTGGATCCCGAGAGGCTGCGCAGCAATCCGCGCATCGGAAACGGCGTGCTGGAAAACAATCCGCTGAACGAGGACATGTGCGAGGCGGCAGGCCTGATGAAGTCGCTGTTCATGGTCAATCTGGTCATGAACGCGCAGATGAAGCTTTCCTCCATCTTCTCCGGACACTACCTCGCCTCGTGGCTGCGTGCCTGCCGAGAGGTTGACCGCATTTACCGCGTGGACGTGCCCGAGCGGGCGGACGTAGTCATTGCCAGCTGCGGCGGCTATCCGAAGGACATGTCGCTGTATCAGGGCACGAAGACGATTGACAACGTGGAATCCGGCCTGAAGCCGGGTGGCACGCTGATTCTGCTGATCGAGGCGCGCGACGGCGGCGGACACCCCGAATATTTCGATTGGATTCGCGACCTGACCCAAGGCACGATTGAGCAGCGTCTTCGAACGCACTTTACCGTGCCGGGCTATATCTTCTTTTTAAACTGCGAGCAGGCGCAGCGCTACCGCGTGATGCTGCTCACGAGCATTGAACCGGAAATCGTGAAGCCGATGGGGCTTGAAGCGTATTCCGATATGGACGAGCTTTTGCGAAATGCAAATCTTGCCGGCAAGTCCGTCTATGTGATTCCCAACGGCTCCACGGTGATTCCGCACGTCGCAGGAGAGGAGAACGACAAATGAGCTATGTGGCGAAGAGATTTCAGCATGCGCAGGCAGGGCTGTCGCTGGACACGGAGGCGCTTTCGCGCTATACCGACCTAATCGACCTGAGCATCGGCGATACCGACTTCATTACCGACCGCCGCATCATCGAGGCCGCATATGCGGACGCGCTGGGCGGCGCGACGCGCTACGGCTTCCCGCAGGGCGACCCTGAGCTAATCTGCGCGATTCAGACCGCGTGGCGCGAGGACTTCGGGCAGGACGTGCCGAAGGATGAGATAATCGTCACCGCGTCCAGCTGTCTGGGCATGTATCTGGCGCTCACGGCGATTCTGAACCCCGGCGACGAGGTGCTGGTGATTTCGCCGTACTTTGCGGTGTATAAGCAGCAGATTGAGATGAACGGCGGCGTGTGCGTGGAGGTTCCCACCTATGAGGCCGACGGCTGGAGTCTGCGCCCGGAAGCGCTGCGCGCCGCCGTCACGCCGCGCACAAGGGCAATCATCTTCAACAATCCCGCCAACCCGACCGGCAAGGCCTATACCATGGAGGATATGCGCCTGATCGCCGAAACGGCGCAGGAACATGACCTTGTAATTCTGGCCGACGAAATTTATACGCGTTATCTGTATAAGGGCACGTTCGTACCCATGCGCACGCTGCCCGGCATGGCCGAGCGCACGGTAACACTGAACAGCTTCTCCAAAAATTTCATGATGACCGGCTGGCGCGTGGGCTTCATCGTTGCGCCAAGGGAAATCGTGGACGCGATCAGCTACGCCAACGGCGCCATGATTTACACCGCCCCCTCCGTCTCCCAGCGCGCCGCCATCCGCGCACTGTCGCTGCGGGAGGATATACGGGAAACGTATATCACTCGGTATAAAAACCGCGTCTTTTATGCAACGGAGCGCATAAATGCAATTCCGTATATGACGCTCGTTCCGCCAATGGGCACGTTCTATCTGTTCCCGGGCATTGAGAAAACCGGGCTTTCGTCCGCGGAATTCACAAAAACCGCGCTGGAAACGGCGCATGTGCTAGTCAGTCCGGGCAGCGTGTTTGGAAAAACGGGCGAAGGTCACGTGCGAATTGCCTGCACAGCAAAGACGGAGCTGCTGAAGGAAGCGTTTGACCGGCTTTCGGCGCTGAAATTCGGCGTTTGACCGGCGTGAAAATTTCTTCGTTAAGCTTTCGAAAAAGGGCTTTACAAGCTCCGATTTTTGCGTATAATTATGCGCATCAGGTGAATGAATAAACGATCACCGAAACCCTACAAAAAACGGAGGTACATCCCATGAAAAAGCTTCTTTCTCTGGTACTCGCTCTCGTTCTGTGCGCGTCCATGATTTGCGTGGCCAGCGCCGAAACCGCTCTTGAAAAGGTACTCGCCGCCGGCAAGCTGGTTGTCGGCACCGAAGCGACCTATCCCCCCTATGAGTATCTGGACGACGACGCCAACTTCGCGGGCTGCGACATTTGGCTGGCTCAGCAGATCGCCGACGCGCTGGGCGTAAAGCTCGAGGTTGTCGATCAGGCCTTTGACGGCATCATCCCGGCCGTGCAGTCCGGCGGCGTGGACATCGGCATTGCAGCCTTCACCGCCACCCCCGAGCGCGCCGAGGTCATTGACTTCTCCGACCTGTATGAAACCAGCGCGCAGCTGCTGATTGTCAAGGCCGGCAACGGTGAAAAGTATGTGGACAAGGAATCCCTGAAGGGTCTGAAGGTCGGCGCGCAGCTGGGCACCATTCAGAGCGGCCTTGTGGAAAGCGCTCTGCCGGACAGCGAGCTGTTCGAGCTTGACACCTACCCGAATCTGGCGCTCGAAACCGTAAACGGCAACATCGCGGGCTTCGTGGTAGACTACGCGGTCGGCATGGCGATGGTAAACAGCTCCGACGGTTCTCTGGAGGTTGCCGCGTTCGAATTCAGCGCCGAGGAAGCCAGCTTCGGCAAGGCCTGCGTGCTCGCGAAGGGCTCCGATGACCTGCTCGCCAAGGTGAACGAGGTTATCGCGAAGGTCACCTCCGACGGCAGCTATCAGGCCGCCTATGACGCCGCCGTTGCCGCGACCGGCGAAACCGGTGAATAATCGAAGGTAAACCCCTCCGCCAAACGGCAGAAATGCCGTGAGACCGGATTTTGGATTCGGTCTCACGGCTTTCCGCATGAGTATATACAAGGAGTCGATGGCCGAAATGACCGCGTTGCTTAGCATTGGACAGACCATACAGGGCTTCTGGAGCACCATCACGACAGCCCTCCATGATTTCTTCTCCCAAATGACCTTCTTTATCAATGTCTGGAAAACGCTGGAAAAATACTACAGCTTTTTTCTGGAGGGTACGAAAAACACGCTGATTATCGCGTTTTTCACCGTGCTGCTGGGAACGATTCTGGGCGTTCTGATGGCCATGGCCAAGCTGAGCGGCTTTAAGCCCCTGAAATGGCTGTCCACCGCATACATCGAGTTTTTCCGCGGCACGCCTCTGCTGGTGCAGCTGATGTTTATCTTCTACGGGCTGCCGATGATCGGCGTCCAGTTCCCGGACGTAAGCTTCATCCCCAATTTTCAGCGCTTCGCCTCGGGCATTGTGGCCATGAGTCTGAACAGCTGCGCATACGTGGCCGAAATCATCCGCTCCGGCATACAGGCCGTGGACGGCGGGCAGATGGAGGCCGCGCGCAGCTTGGGCTTCACAAAGACGCAGGCCATGTGCAAGGTGGTGCTGCCGCAGGCGGTGAAGAACATTCTTCCCGCGCTGGGCAACGAATTTGTTACCATCATCAAGGAATCGTCCATCACCTCCGTCATCGGCATTGCGGATCTGATGTACCGCACCAACGGCGTCAAGGCCAAAAACTACAAGACGCTGGAATGCCTGTTCATCGCCGCAATCATCTATTTCATCATGACGTTTATCGGCAGCCGTTTGATCGCGCTCATGGAAAGGAGCATGAACCGTGGACGAAAATAATCGCGAAATTATCCGGGTGGAGGGACTCACCAAATGCTTCGGCAATTTGAAGGTGCTGGACAACATCTCCACAGCCTTCCACGAGCACGAGGTTGTCAGCGTAATCGGCCCGTCCGGCGGCGGAAAGAGCACGTTTCTGCGCTGTCTGAACCTGCTTGAAACGCCCACCTCCGGCAGCGTCTTCTTTGACGGAACCGACATCTGCCAGAAAAATGTGAACATCAACCGCCACCGCGAGCGCATGGGCATGGTGTTTCAGCAGTTCAACCTGTTCAACAACATGAACGTGATGCGCAACCTGACCGCCGCGCCCATCAAAATCAAGCACATGAATCCCATAGAAGCGCAAGCGAAGGCCGAAAAGCTGCTGAAGCGCGTAGGGCTGCTCGACAAGGCGCTCGCCTATCCCTCGCAGCTGTCGGGCGGGCAAAAGCAGCGCATCGCCATCGTGCGCGCGCTGATGATGAACCCGGAGGTCATGCTGTTTGACGAGCCCACGAGCGCGCTCGACCCGGAGATGATCGGCGAGGTGCTCGACGTCATGAAGCAGCTGGCCGAGGAGGGCATGACGATGATCGTCGTAACGCACGAAATGCGCTTCGCCCGCGAGGTTTCCAGCCGCACGCTCTTCCTCGACAGCGGTCATATTGAGGAGGACAGACCCTCCCACGAGCTGTTCAACTCCCCGCAAAGTCCGCGCCTGATCAGCTTCCTTGAAAAGGTGCTGTAAATGCATCCATACCGATTGGTATACGGTCTCGCTTCGAAATTGAACCGGAGCGAGACCGTTTTTCATGGGAATGCAGGCTTTCCCATGCTGCAGCGTTCCTCTGCGATTGATTTTTTGTGCGTTCTGTGGTATGATTGATCATGGAAAGTGATTTGCAGGAGGCGGCGCGTATGAATGCGAAGGAACGATACAATCTTTGGGTAAACGACGCAAGGCTGGACGAAGGCTCGAAGCAGGAGCTTATGGCAATCGCGAACGACGAAAAGCAGATTGAGGATCGATTCTACCGAGATTTGGAGTTCGGCACCGGCGGTCTGCGCGGCATTCTGGGCGCAGGCACGAACCGAATGAACGTATACACCGTTCGCCGCGCGGCGGCAGGTCTGGGCGACCAGCTGCTTCACGAGGGCGCAGACGCATGCGAAAGAGGCGTAGCCATTGCGCATGACAGCCGCCGATTCTCGCGGGAATTCGCCGAGGATTCCGCGCGCGTGCTGGCGAAGAAGGGCATTCGCGTGTATCTGTTTGAATCCCTGCGTCCCACGCCGGAGCTGAGCTTCACCATCAAGCATCTGGGCTGCGCCGCGGGCATCGTGGTAACCGCGAGCCACAACCCGGCGGAATACAACGGCTTCAAGGCCTATGGCGCAGACGGCGGTCAGATTACGCCGGTCACGGCAGACGCCGTGCTTCGCCGCATGAGCGAAATCGACCCGCTGGGCGTGGAGCGGATGGACGAAGCGGAGGCAAAGGAAAAGGGTCTTCTGCGCGTCATCGGCGAGGAGGTCGACAACGCATACATCCGCCATGTGCTGTCGCTGCGGCCTGACCCCGAGCTGCTTTCGCGCACCGGCGTGAAGCTGAAAATCGTATACACGCCGCTGCACGGCGCAGGCAACAGGCTGGTTCGCGCGGCGCTTGCGCAGGCAGGCTATGAGGACGTTGCCGTCGTGAAGGAGCAGGAGCTGCCGGACGGCCGCTTCCCCACCGTGAAATCCCCGAACCCGGAGAACCCGGAGGCCTTCACGCTCGCCATCGGCTACGCCGACAGGGTAGACGCGGACGTAATCATCGGCACCGACCCGGACAGCGACCGCATGGGCATGATGATTCGCCGGGACGGTCATTGGACGCCCGTAACCGGCAATCAGGCAGGCTGCCTGATGCTGGAATACATCCTGCGCGCAAGAAAGCCCGCGCCGGATGCCTATATGGCAACAACCGTGGTTTCCACCCGCATGGTGGACGCAATCGCAAAGCGCTACGGCATCGAGGTCGTGCGCGTGCTGACCGGCTTCAAGTTCATCGGCGAGACGATTGACCGGAAGGAGCGCGCCGGAAACCATCATTTCCTGCTGGGCTTCGAGGAAAGCTACGGCTACCTGACCGGCGGCTATATCCGCGACAAGGACGCCGTAATCGCGACGCTGCTGGCATGCGAGATGGCCGCATACTACAAAAGCCGCGGCATGAGCCTGTTTGACGCGCTGGAGGACATGTACAAGACCTATGGCTACTATGCCGAAAAAACCTTGTCCGTGGTCATGCCCGGCGTAGACGGCATGGAAAAGCGCGAAAAAGCCACTGCCAGCCTGCGCGCCTGCCCGCCTGCGGAAATCGGCGGTCTCCGCGTGCTGGAGGCGCTGGACTTCAAGAAGGGCATCGCAGACCTCCCCAAGTCGGACGTGCTTCTGTACAAGCTGGAGGATGACGCATGGGTATGCGTGCGTCCCAGCGGCACGGAACCAAAGCTGAAGATTTACGCCGGTGTGCGCGGAGAAACCGAGCAGGCCGCGCAGGAACGCGTTTCGGCGCTGTCCGCCGCCGCGGCAAAATTCGGCGCATAAGTCCTTGTCCGTCTGCGGCGCGTTTCCCCCTGTCCTTGAACGCACCGCAGGCTAAGACATCGCCGCGCAAATGAGGCTTCGTGCTCAAGGGCTGCGGGCGAAAAAACGGAAAAAATATACGGAAGCGGCATAAGCTGCCGTCTTTCGGCGCAAGCTGGACGGTAGGCAGCCGGTCGGGAACCATCCCGTGCCGTCCTACGTCCAATAGAAAGCGCAAAAGGGAGGCGGTTCTCATGCCTGAAACGAAAAAGAAGCGCAGAAAAAGCAAAAAGCAAAGGCGCGCCATGAGGCGCTATGCCGTCGTGCTCACGGCGCTCATCGCCGTTCTCGCGGTTCTGACCGGTATGACGCTCTCCGACCGGAACCGCGCGGACCCGCTGGACGCGCTGCCATCCGACATTCGCGATGACGGCTTGCTGCGCGTGTATCTGAAATCACTGGCTCGGCCGGATGCGCTTGGGCTGACGCTGGACGGCGTTTACACCGTCGAAAGCGACGCAGGCTTCCGCTTCGCGCGCGGCACCGAGCTTAGCGTGGCCGTGAGCAAGGAAAATCTTCTGCTGTCCGTCGGCGGCCTGACGATCGACATGGGGCCCAGTTTCACGCTTACCCGCCACGCGCCCGAGGACGGCAGCGAAACCAACGGCCTGTATATTCACGAAAGTGAAAAGGATGCGCTGTATGCGGGCGATTTAAAGCTTGTAAACAGCGGATCGGGAATCGACGCCTACCTGACCATTCAGATTGAGGATTACCTGTATGGCGTCGTCGCCTACGAAATGAGCGATTCGTTCCCGCTGGAGGCACTGAAGGCGCAGGCCGTGGCGGCGCGCACCTATGCAATGCGCGCGAAATGGAACGCCGGAAGCCGCGAGTACGACGTAGTGGATACGACCGCCGATCAGGTATACAAGGGCTACGACCCGATTTACACGCGCGTAATTCAGGCGGTGGATGAAACGCGCGGCATCGTGGGCATGGCAAACGGTACGTTCGCGGGCTGCTATTATACCGCCTCCAACGGCGGGCAGGTTGCCTCCGCCGCGCAGATTTGGGGCGGCAGCGGCGCGGAATATATTGAGATGAAGGACGATCCATACGACCTTGAGAACCCGTCCAGCGTGGTCAAGCGCGCCCGCGTGGAGCGCAAGCCCGCGGCGGACGGCGAACTGACCCGCGCGCTGGCAGAGGCCGCAAGTGAGCAGCTGGCCACGATGGGCTTAAGCGACGACTACGGCGACATCCGTATCGACGAAATCATCTCCATCACGCCCGTAGACCCAGACTGCGAGGGCAGCCGAATGTATTCCGCAATGGAATTCAAAATGAAGCTCTCCGGACGCCGCTGGCAGGAGGTCTTGGAGGCCACACCCGCCGAGGCAACCCCGGATGCCGCGCCGACGGCGACGCCCCTCGCATGGAGCGCGTCTGCCGCGCCGACAATCTCACCGGAGCCGACAGCCTCGCCGGAGCCAACGAAGCCCGCGCCCGTGCTGGGAGATTTTGAAGCGCTGTCGGACGAGATAACGGTAAAAATCCGCACCTATGGCATGCTCGAAAGCATTCTGGATCTTTCCATCAACAAGACCGATGTAGAAATCTTCTCCGTGGAGACGGATGACACCGGCTTCACCATCTGCTCCCGCCGCTTCGGTCACGGCGTCGGCATGAGCCAGCGCGGCGCGCAGACGATGGCGGGCGAATACGGGAAGACTGCCGAGGACATTCTCGCGTTCTACTACCCCGGCATGGCGCTCTATCAAATCGACTGGCAGGAAAAGGCGCTCACCAAAATCGCGGCGCTGCCGGAAAGCGTGGGACACGCCCGCGCCAAGCCGACGCCGAAGCCCACGCAGGCTCCGCTGCCCGCGCTGGAAAGCGGCGAGTGGTATGCAAGCGTCGAGCTTGAAACGGCCTCCTCGTCCCTGAACGTGCGTGAGCAGCCGAGCACGACGGCGCGCATTTTGGGCACGCTGTCCAAGGACGACCGCGTAATCGTGGTTCGGGACGCGGGCGACGGCTGGTATGAGATTCGAACCGTGGAGCTTTCGGGCTACGTAAAGGGCGACTATATCAAAAAAGAGTAACGGAGGGAAAAATGCGTTCCCAGTCGCGGCGGTTAAAGCGGATATGCATTTTGCTTGGCCTGCTCCTGTCCATATGGATGGGGGCGGGCTTTTGCGTATCGAAAGCGGACTCTGGCGCGCGTTTTTTCATCAATCAGCGTTTGAGCAGTGCCGCAGGCGAGCTATCCCTGACCTTTTTGCCCGACCTGACCGGCGAATACGTGCTCGCTTCGTTCTCGACCGGAGTCGTCGAGGCCGAGGTCACGCAGGCGGAGAAGACCCTTGCCTCCGGCGAGCTGCCGCTGACAGTACAGCTGAACGCAGATGCAGAGGTTGAGCTGCACCTGAAGGCCTCGGAGGCGTTCACCTTTGAAATCATGCGTTCGTCACTGGGACGCAGCGCCTTCAACCCGCTTCCCATTTCGGCGGAGCGCACAAACCGCAGCCTCACCCGCGCGCGCGACGTGCACTGGTTCCGCTTCACGGCGGAAAGCGCGGGCACGCAGCTGTTCAAGGCCGTGCGCAGCGTAAACGGCGGCGTGGATGTGCATCTGACCGTTTTTGACGAAAACGGTGCCGTCCTCGTCGAGACCCTATGCGCGGAAAACTCCGAGGGCGCGTTTGTGACGCTGGCGCAGGGGGAAAGCTGTCTGCTTCGCATCGCGGCGGACGGCGAGAGCACCGGCAAGTATTCGCTGGTCGCCCGCCCGGCTTCCGAGGCGCTTCCTGCGGAAATCTCCCTTTCGCAAACCTCCTATTCCCTGCAAATCGGCCAATGGCAGCGACTGACGCCGCTGACGGACGCCGCGCCGGAGCTGTTTCTGTGGTCATCCGGCGATGAGACCGTCGCAACCGTGAGCGATGAGGGCGTCGTTGCCGCCGTGGGCGAGGGCACGTGCGAGATTACCTGCCTTGGCGCGAACGGCGCATCGGCAACGGTCTCCATAACGGTTTCCCGCGCCTTCGTGCGTGGCGTGGAGTTTGAGTCGGACACGCTTTCCATTGCCTGCGGCGATTCGGCCTATCTTAGCTGGAGCGTGCTTCCATCCTATGCCGCCAACCGCACCGTGCGCTTTTCGTCCTCCGACGAGGACGTCGCCGCCGTGCAGTCAAACGGCTATCTTCGGGCGATTTCCGAGGGTGAAGCCACGATTACCGTCACCACCGACGAGGGCGGCTTTCAGGCGCAGCTGCTCGTAACCGTGCATAAGCCGGAGCCCGTGTATCGCGCACTGCTCGTAGGCATTGCCAATTACGTGGACGGACGCTCCCGGCAGGGTGCGGTCAACACCACGCAGGGCGTTTCGGACGCGCTCACGCAGACGCGCTACCAAACGACCCGCTACCTCACCGACATGCGCCTTGACCTTACCGCAGCCGAGCTGTTCGCCGCCATCGACGAGGCGTTGGGCGGAGGAAAAGAAAACGACATTTCACTTTTGTATATCAACTGCCACGGCGGCGTAACAAGCGGCATACCGTGGATTGAAATGCGCGACGGCGTACAGATTCCCGCCCGGCAGTTGGAAAGCGCGCTGCGCAGCGTGCCCGGGCGCGTCGTGCTGATTCTGGACTGCTGCAACAGCGGCGCGTTCATCGGCAAGGCCGATGCGGCGGATGATTTCGTTCGCGGCGTCGTAAACGCGTTTTCCTCGACCGAAAGCCTCAATGCATTTGCGTCCTCCAAGTATAAGGTGCTGGTTTCCTCGTCCTACGATCAGAAAAGCTACCGCATTTCCTCCGGTACAAACGCCACGGAAAACACCGTCTCCACCGTGTTCGCCCGTGCCTTCACCGAGGCGCTGGGGTGGGATTTGATGAAGGACAAGACGATTTCCATCCGCGGCGACTTGGACAACAACCGCCAAATCACGCTGAACGAAGCCTTCCTATATGCCCAAAAGCGCTGCATGTACTATCTGACTCACGCCACCGGCATGCGCGGACGGCAGGCCGTTCAGGTGTGGCCGGAGGGCGACACCTTCGTATTGGCAGGATAGCGCGCCGGAATTTCATCCGTCCGGCACCACCTCCGCACATGCGCCGATAGCCCGCGAATCTTTCAGGCAAACGCCTTATATAGATGGCAAAGCTCAAAATCGCCGCCTGCCGGTTCGCGCGCATGGCGGTATACCATCACGCCCCCGGACGCGTTCATTTGCGCGTTCCGGGGGCGCTGCTTTACTCGCCGCAGAGCGTCACGGGGCCAATCAGGCCACTGGGCGCAATGGCATGATAGGCAGAGAAGCCGTCGTGCATGCGGTAAACAAGGGTATTGGTTACGTCGATTCTCAGGCGATTTTCACCGTCACGGGCAAGGCCGGTCAGGTCAAAGTCGTAGGGTGCGACGATGCGCGTGCCGACGCATTCACCGTTCAGGAACACCTCGGCCGTCTCCCCCACCTCGCCCAGCGACAGCCGCAGCGGCTCGCCCGCGCGCGCCTCAAAGCTGCCCTCATAGCGAATGGTTCCGGAGAAGCGCGGCATGCCTTCCGGTCGGTTCAGGTTCATGGGTGCCGTAATCTCCGGATGCGGCGTAAAGGCCGGGTATTCCTTCGCCGTGGCCGTTGACACCCGGAAGCCCTTCACGGGAATGGCGCGCGCCAGCGTCGGCTTGACCGCGCTGGGAAGCTGCTTCGCGCGCTCGTCGATCACGACAATCAGCAGCTGCCATGGCTCCACGCGCACACGGATGCCGCCCTCCACTCGCTCGGGCGCAAGCATGCAATCCTCATAGGGATCGTACAGGCATGCGCTCTCCGCGCCGGGGAAGGTGAGCACCGTATCAATCGGCTCACGAATGCCCTCGTTGAACATCAGGAAGATCGGCCTTCCGTCCTTTTCATAGGGATACAGCTTGAGATCCGGCTCGAACCGGGTCGTGCGCGCGGTACGCACGTGCATCTCGTCCAGCGCGCGGAGAATGTTTTCGCCGCTCGCCGCCTCGCAGCCCGCCAGCGCCGTTCGCGGACACGCATCGCCCGCCGATACGCCGGACGGCAGTCCCTCGGCAAAGATCACGCGCAGCCCCTCGCGCGCCAGCCGTCCCAGCGCGTTTATAGCGTCCGCAGGCAGCTTCCCGGCGTAGGGAACCACGAGCGCGCGATAGCGGCACTCGCCCAGCGGCAGCGCGTCCTCGTCGATGTGCGCATTCAGAAGCGCATCGATGGGCAGAATGTCCGCCTCGATCTGCGCCTGCGTGAGAAGCTTCACCATCTCCTGCGTCTTCATCATGCGGTCGCTCGCCCATTCGGCCTCGGCGTGGTACAAAACGCCCACCTGCGCCCGCGCGCGTCCGCCGGAAATCCACTCGCACACGCGGTTCATATAGCGCATCAGGATTCCGAAATAGCGATACTGCGGGTTTTCGCCGCGCGCAAAGAAATGCGGCGGGCAGTCCGGGTCGGGAAAATCCATCGGCGTGAACGCATGCGGAACAAACCAGTTGATGCCGCGGCTCAGCATGAAATCCGCCAGCCACTTCATCTCGCGCAGCCCCTCCTGCCAGCCGTACGCGCCGAAAATTTCGCACATGGAGCGTCCGCGCTTCTTGGAATCGATATGCGAAAGCGACACTGCCATCTGCGCCAGCCCATAATAAAAGAAATCGTCATCCGCCTCAAACTGCGCGGCGGACTGCGCATGCGACGTACCCTTGATGCCTGGAATCAGCCCGTTGAGCACAATGTCAATTCCCGCCAGATCCTGCCCCCAGAGCGTGCGGAAATAGTGCCCGGTTCCGTTTCCAAGCCGCGCGTGCGCATTGTTTTCCTCGATCACGTGCCCCATGTATTCCACGCCGTGCGCGCGGCACCAGTCTCCGATCTGCCCGCAGAAGTTTTCGCCATATAGTCTCGTCACCGCGTCCATATAGGCATACCGCACGCGGGACGTCATTTCGCCAATTTCCGTCCACAGACCGGGCAGAAGCCCCGTCGCGTCGCATTTCAGCATTTCGCTCATCAGGGTCAGCACGTCCTCCGTCCACGGAAGCATGAGGTTCGGCGCGCGCCCCACGCGGCAATGATAGCCATAGCCGCCGCCCAGCTGCGGCTCGTCCGAGAAGAAGCCGCGAATGGTCTTGCCGAAATCGTCCTTGTAATGCGCGTAATGCGCCTCATACACGGTATCCAGCAGGATGCGCGTGCCCTCCCTTTCGAGAGGATTGACGTATTTGTCGCGCTTCTCCTGCCCCGTGCCGAAATGCGCGGTGATGATAAACACGCGCCAAAGTCCGTCCGGAATGTCCCAGTAGATTACGTCGCCGTCGATTCTGTCCGTCAGGTCGATCAGCCCCTCCACCGGGTCGGGCAGGATGTTCAGGAAATCGGAATGATTCATATCCCGCCCCGGGATGCGTCGCGCGGCGACCACGGAGATCACGGGATCGAGATTCGGCCTGCGGCGGTTGGTGACCGGCAGGTTCAGAAGGATGCTCGCGCCCCGCTGCGGCCCCATAAGATCCACGTGCATCTCGTTGAGATAGCGAACCGTGTGCCCGCTGCCCTCCGCGCGGCCGGCGGCATAGCCGGTAGGAAACCTCTCGTCGTCCAGAATCCATACCTCCATGCCGCGCCGTTTGCATTCATCCAGCACCACGTCCATATCCCGCCACCATTGGGAGCCCAGAAAATCCGGGTGCGGCCGGGATTCCACGCACAGCGCGCCAATGCCGCTTTCATGAATGGCCTTCACGGTTTCGCGCAGCCGCGCCTCGTCCTCGCCGTGCATCCAAAGAAACGGAACCATATAGTTGCCCATTTTCTTACCCCTTCACGGAACCGAGCACGATTCCCTTTACGAAATACCTTTGCAGGAACGGATAAACGGCCAGAATCGGAATCATCGAAACGAAGATTTTCGCCGAGGACATGTTTCGCTCGGAAACCTTCATAATGCGCTCGATTTCCTCCGGGTCGGTAACCAGATTGAGATCCTTGGCGGAATCCACGATGGTGGAAATGTAGGTCGCCAGCGGATAATTATCCGAATGGTTCATATAAATCAGGCCGCTGAAGAATTCGTTCCAATGCCCAACCAGACAGAACAGCATGACGGTCGCCAGCGACGGCAGCGATACGGGCAGGTAAATGCGCACGAGAATCTGAATCGGCACCGCGCCGTCGATAATCGCCGCCTCCTCCAGCTCGTCCGGCAGGGAACGGAAAAAGTTCATCAGCAGGATGCAGTTCCACACCGGCACCGCGCCGGGCAGAATCAGCGACCAAAGCGTGTTCATCAGCCCCAGCTTGCCCACAATGATGTAGGTGGGCACAAGCCCGCCGGAGAAGAGCATGGTGAAGATGAGCACATACATATACGCGTTGCGCCCGCGGAACGTCTTTTCGCTGTGCGCAAGCGGGAAGGCGCACAGCACCATCATCAAAAAGTTGATGGCGCCGCCCAGCACTACGCGCTTGACGGAAATCCAGAACGCACCAAAGAACTGCTTTTCACTCACGATGGCCTCATAGGCCGCCAGCGTAAACTGCTTCGGCCAGAAGGAGACCGTGCCCGAGGAGGCCATTACGCTGCTGGAGAACGAAAGCGCCAGCGTGTTCAGAAGCGGAACCAAACAGAGAAAGCACGCAAGGACAAGCACCGCATGAATCAGCACATCCACGAATACGTCCACCGGTCTTTTGGATTCTACCATAATTCAGCGCCCCCTTTCTCAGAAAATGCGGTAGTTGGCCAGCTTATAGGCGAGCCGATTGGAGGTAAGAATCAGAACGATGCTGATGGCGGACTTCATCAGACCCACGGCCGTGGACAGCGAGTAGTTCATTTCCAAGAGACCCGCGCGGTAAACGTAGGTATCAATGATGTCGCCCACCTCGTACACGGCGGGAGAATACAGGTTGAAAATCTGATCGAAGCCGGCGCTGAGCACGTTGCCCAAATTGCGCGTGGCAAGCAGCACGATCGTCGGCAGCATGCCGGGCAGCGTCACGTGCAGCATGCGCTGTCCGCGTGTTGCGCCGTCAATCACCGCCGCCTCGTACAGCGCGGGATCAATGCCCGTAATGGCCGCCAGATATACAATGGTGCCGAAGCCGAACTCCTTCCACACGTCGGTCAGAATCAAAATCGGCCGGAACCAGCGGTTGCTGGACATAAACAGGATGGGACTTCCGCCAAACGCCTTGATGATGCTGTTCACCACGCCGTCATACGCGAAAATGTTCATAATCGGAATGGCCAGCACAACCCACGACAGAAAGTGCGGCAGATAGATAATCGTCTGCGCGGTGCGCCGGAAGCCCTCCGCGCGAACCTCGTTGAGCAGGATGGCAAACGTGATTGGAACCACCATGTTCATGACAATCTTCCACACGGCAATCACAAAGGTATTTCGGAAGATGCGCCACGAGATGGACATATTAAACATTTGCTGAAAATACTTGAGACCCACGAACTCGGAGCCGAAAAAGCCCTTGGTGGGAATGAATTTTTCAAACGCAATGACCACGCCGAACATCGGCATCAGATGGAAAACCACCAGAAACGCCATCACAGGCAAAAGCATCAGGTGGTACTGGTACGCATATTTCCGATTGCGCAACTGCGGCCCCTCCTTTATAAAAAGGGGCGGGTCGTCCCCGCCCCATGGATTGTGAGGTGAATGGAAATCAGCTGCGGGCGTCAACCCATGCCTGAACCTCTTCGGTAATCTTCTCGCCGCCCTGCGCGTTCCACTGCTCGACAAACTCGTCAAACGCCTCGATGCCGACCTCGCCAAGCACGATCTTCATGAAGACCTCGTCCTCCAGAGAGGTGAGCGTCGCCCATGCCTCGGACATGGTGGTAGTCATGCCCCAGAAGCAGTGATCCTTGTACACGTTCTTCTCGTAGTTGGCAACGTTGCAGCACAGATACATGCCCTTGTAGCGCACCCATCCGGTCAGGGAGGTGTTGTCGTCCAGCCAAGCCAGATACGCATCGTAGAAGGACTGATTCTGCGCGGAAACACCCGTGCGGTCGCCGGTATCAATCATCTGCTTCATGTCGCGGCCGCGAACGGCAACGATGTCCTCGTTCTCAAGCTGAATTTCGAAGGGCATGATCTGCCAGCTGACGCCGGCCGTCTGATACTCGGTAATCTTGGCGTCCCACTCAGGATCGTTGCTGAGGAAGCGGTGCAGCTCGTAGGAATCGCCCAGCGCCCAGATTACGGCCTCCGGATGCTCACAGTTCTTGCTCACAACCAGATAGCTGCTGGCGGGAATGGGGTTGGTGGTGTAGAAGTTTCCGTCCTCGTCCAGCGGCGCGGCCACGGGCACCCAGTCGGCGCCGTCATAGCCGTAGGACTGACGCAGGGGACCTGCGCACCACGAGCCGAAGAAGATGCCGCACTTGCCGGAAATAACGGCCTCCTTCTCCTCGCGCACGGCGAACTGCGGATCGATGATGCCCTCGGCATACAGCTGCGCGAGATACTCAAGCGCGTTGCGGGTTTCGTTCGTCAGCGAACCGTACACAACGTCGCCGTTGTCATCCAGATACCACTGGCGGGCATAGGAACCCATGTAGTTGGCAATCGGATCCGCAACGTAGTCATTGCCGAACGAGCCAAGGATGTAGGTGGAATTCAGCGGCAGGCCGATGGTGTCGTTCTCGCCGTTGCCGTCGGGATCCTGCTCGATGAACGCCTTGGCGATGTTCACGATGTCATCCAGCGTGGTGGGAAGCTCAAGACCCAGCTTGTCCAGCCAGTCCTGGCGTACCCACACGACGTTGTGCTGCTTTTTCACGGTCGCAGCCGGAATCGCCATCAGCTCGCCCTGCACGGTCGCAGCCGCATAGGCCTCCGGGTAATTGTCGCGCGCCTCGCGCAGATACTGGTTGGCGTTCTCCTCGAATGCCTCGGTAATGGGCTGCAGCATGTCGGCCTCAAGCAGCATGTCGAACACGCTCTGGCTCACCAACATGACGTCCGGCATTTCGCCGCTGACGACCGCCAGCGCGTCCTTCTGGGAATCATCATCCAGCACCCACGCGTATTCCACGCGCACGTTGTGCTTTTCCTTCACGTACTGGGTGTAGTAGTTGTCCTCAAGGGTCTGATCGTGAATAAAGGTCTTTCCGTCGTAGTCGAATTGCTTGCCGAAGGTGATGACGATCTCGTCATTGTCCTCCGCCACCGCGCCCACGATGGACAGCGCAAGCAGCGCCGCGAGGATCAGGGAAAGAAGTCTACGCATATTCATAACCTCCCTAAATGATGTCATAGATAATATACCATGAAATCCTTTAGGGAGGCTATCCGAAAATTATGGGATTTGTCGCAATTTTTTATGATTCGTCGCTCTTGCCTTCATCCATCAGCACCGGCAGCGTCAGAAGCACGGCGCAGCCGCCCTCCGGGCGATTCTCCGCGCGCACGCCGTATTCGCTTCCGTAGCTCAGCACAATGCGGTCGCGCACGTTTCGCACGCCGTAACCGGTCTGCGACTCACCCGCTTCGTTCATCCGGCGTTCCATTTCGTCGGAAAGCCCCGGGCCGTTGTCCAGCACGGCGAATATGAGCCGGTCGCCCTCTCGCCGCAGGCGGATGTCCAGCTCCCCGCCGCCCTCACGCCGCTTGTCCAGCCCGTGAAGAATGGCGTTTTCCACCAGCGGCTGCAAAACAAAGCTCAGCATTTTGCATTCCAGCAGCTCGTCGGGAATCGCATAGCGCACGAGAAAGCCATTGTCGTGCATGCGAAGCTGAATGTTGATATAGGCAGTGATGTTGGCGATCTCCGTGCGCACGTGCGTCAGATTACGCCCCTTGTTCAGGCACGTGCGGTAAAACGTGCTCAGCTCGCCGATTACCTCGCTCACGTCGTCCTGCCCGGCGCGCATGCACTTCCAGTTGATGAAGGACAGCGTGTTGTACAGAAAATGCGGATTGATCTGCGCCCGCAGTGCCTGCGCCTCCAAGCTGGACAGCC
>CAZMGO010000016.1:0-25906 GCA_964565845.1 uncultured Oscillospiraceae bacterium
AAGGAGGGCGGGAAAGGGTGCGCCAAGGAAGTACGAAGGGCGCGAAAGGTGAATGGGCGCGGTTGCATTTTTTGTGGGCTTGTGTTATACTGTGGATGGGAAAGGTTGGTTATCTTACCGATTGATATAAAGGAGTCAGAAGGCTATGAAGGCGATTATTAACGGCAAAATCGTGCTGCCCAGCTCCATCGTGGAGGACATGGCGCTGGTTTACGGCGAGAGGATCGAGGGCATCCGTCCGCTGGACGAAATTGGCGATTGCGAAGAGGTCATCGACGCGAAGGGGCAGTATGTCATGCCCGGTCTGGTGGACATGCACATTCACGGCTATCTGGGCGAGGACGCCTCCGACGGCAGCGCGGACGGAATCCGCAAAATGGCGGAGGGCATCGCGAAGAACGGCGTGACCAGCTGGCTGCCCACCACGATGACCGTGTCCTATGACACGCTGCGCGCGGCGTTCAAGGCAATCTCCACGGTGATGGAGGAGAGCAAAAAGGACGACTTTAACGGTGCCGAAATCATGGGCGTGAACGCCGAGGGGCCGTTCATCAATCCCGCCAAGAAGGGCGCGCAGGCGGGCGAGCACATTCGTCCCTGCGACCCGGAATTCATCGACGAATACGCCGATCTGATTCGCGTGTTCACCGTCGCGCCGGAAATGAAGGGCAATCTGGCCGCCATCCGCAGGATTCATAAGGAGCACCCGGAAATCCTCATTTCCATGGGTCACACCTCCGCAACGTATGAGCAGGCGCAGAAGGGCGTGCGCGCGGGCGTTCGCCATGTGACGCACCTGTTCAACGCGCAGACGCCGCTGATGCACCGCGACCCCGGCGTGGTCGGCTGCGCGCTGAGCGAGAGCCGCCTGTCCGCCGAGCTGATTGCGGACACGTTCCACGTGAATAAGGCGCTGTTCAAGCTGGTGGCGGACGTGAAGAAGGACAAGCTCGTGCTGATTACCGACTGCACCCGCGCCGGCGGCATGCCGGACGGCGAATATACGCTGGGCGGACAGCCGATTTTCGTGAAGGGCATCGAATGCCGTCTGGCGGACGGCACGATTGCCGGCAGCGTTCTCAAGCTGAACGAGGCGATCCGCAATCTGCACAACAGCTATCGCCGCCTGCCGCTGCATAAGGCCGTGAAGATGGCCTCCCTGAACCCGGCGCGCGCCATCGGCATCGACGACCGCAAGGGCTCGCTGGAGGCAGGCAAGGACGCCGACATCTTCCTCGCGGACGAGAGCATGAACGTCAGCCGCACGATTCTGCGCGGCCGCACGATCTATCAGGCGTAAACGCGGGATAACGACATTGTGAGGAGGAGATACAGCATGGAGCTCAAGGTAAAGGCCGTATATGATCCCGGATTTCTTCCGATGGTCAAGTATGTGGACGAATACGCGAGCGACGTTCAGAAGGCGGAGCGGCAGAAGATCGCGATTTCAGTCGTGCGGAATCAGGGATACACGCACACGCTGAAGATGGACGCGTTCAAGGACGGCGTGGCGGACGAAAGAAACTGTAAGGTCGTCGAGCGCATCGTGAAGACCTTCCTGTGGGTGTACGGCGGCTATAAGATTATCATTTCCGGCTCGAAGGTGATCTACGAGGCGATTGCGAAGGCCTATGCCAAGGGCGGCGCGCGCGATTTTGACAACGACTTTATGAGCGGCGTGTACGAGCGTCCGTTCGAGGTGGAGTATATCGAAAACGTGGACGACGCGCCGGAGAGCCACGAGTCGGCGAATCCCGTCGGGCGTCATCTGGACGGCTGCCGCATCGGGTTTGACGCGGGCGGGTCGGACGTGAAGGTGTCCGCGGTAATCGAGGGCGAGAGCGTGTATTCGGAGGAAATCGTGTGGCATCCGAAGACGCAGACTGACCCGAGCTACCATTTCAACGGCATTCGAAACGCCATGCTAAAGGCCGCGGAGAAAATGCCGCGCGTGGACGGCATCGGCGTATCCTCGGCGGGCGTGTATATCGACAACCGGGCCATGGTCGCGTCGCTGTTCATCAAGCTGAGCGAAGAGGATAAGGTGAAGTGCCAGAACATCTATCTGGACGTGGCGAAGACGATTGGCAAGGACATACCGATTGAGGTAGCCAACGACGGCGACGTGACGGCGCTTGCGGGCGCGATGGACCTGAACGACAACTGCGTGCTGGGCATAGCGATGGGCACCAGCGAGGCGGGCGGGTACGTAGACCAGAACGGCAACATCACCGGCTGGCTGAACGAGCTTGCGTTCGTGCCGGTGGACATGAACCCGGACGCGATGGTGGACGAGTGGTCGGGCGACGTGGGCTGCGGCGTGAAGTATTTCTCGCAGGACTCCGTAATCAAGCTGTGCCCCGCGGCGGGCATTGAGCTGGACGACAGCCTGACGCTGGCGGAGAAGCTCAAGTATGTGCAGAACCTGCATGCGGCGGGCGACCCGAGAACGCCGGGCATCTATGAGACGATCGGCGTGTACTTCGGCTACCAGATTGCGTACTATGCCAAGTTCTACGACATCCGTCACGTGCTCATCATGGGCCGCGTGACCAGCGGCCAGGGCGGCCAGCTGCTGCTTCAGAAGGCGCAGGAGGTGCTTGACACCGAATATCCGGAGCTTGCGAAGAAGATTCAGCTGCACATTCCCGATGAAAACAGCCGCCGCGTCGGCCAGTCCGTGGCCGCCGCAAGCCTGCCGGTTCTTAAGTAAAAATCGTCCTATAAAACGGTTTCGCGGCCTCGCCCTGAATGCTTTCAGGCGCGGGGCCGCGAAGATTTTATTTGGCAAACGGGTGGAGGAGGAATTTCTCTCGCTGCGACTACCCCTACCGGCAGGGCGACTTGGAATTCATGCTTGGCTTGAAGCCTTGGTTTTTTGAATGCAAAGGCGGTGGGTTCGCGTGGCTCTCTTCGGGAAAATCGCGCGAACCCACCGTACACGCCGCTAAGCTCTTTCGGTTTTCTGACATTTTGCGCCTCCGGCACGGGCTGTGTCGGAGGCGCAAGGTTTTACCAGTTGGAATACAGACCGGACATGATGGCCTCGTAGGTTTCCTCGTCGATGGTGCCGATGAAGAAGCCCTCGTCATCGAAGATGGATTCCAGCGGATAGCCCTCGTTCTGTTCATACCACAGCTGGAAGCTGCGGATGGCGTTGAGCACGTTTTCATCCTCGAGGTCGACGGTGGCAAGCTCAGAATCCAGCCAGCCGCCATCCACAAGCGCCTGCACGAAGGCCTTTACGCTCTTCTGATCCTGCATCCACTCGTCGGTGTACGGCGTCGGCTCAGGCTCGGGCGTGGGCTCCTTGGTCGGCTCGGGCGTAGGCTCTTCGGTCGGCTCGGGCGTGGGTTCCGCCGTCGGTTCGGGGGTAGGCTCTTCGGTCGGCTCGGGCGTGGGTTCCGCCGTTGGTTCGGGGGTAGGCTCCTCGGTCGGCTCGGGCGTGGGTTCCGCCGTTGGTTCGGGGGTAGGCGCCTCGGTCGGCTCAGGAGTCGGTTCTTCGGTCGGTTCAGGCGTGGGCTCCTCGGTGAGGAGAAGCTCGAAGTCCGCATAGCGGGCATAGGCCTCTGCGCCATTGCTCTCGTTGCGAACGCGAATCCAGTTCAGACCCTCCTTCATCAGACGGACGCTTGTACCCTGCGGGAGATTCGCCGTGCGGCCGTCATCCATGTACACGGTGGTTTCCGCGGCAATGACGCGCACAGTCAGGTTATCGAAGGAGACGTCTACATAATCCTCGGTCAGGTACTCCGGCACGGCGGTCGGTTCGACTGTGGGCTCTGCGGTGGGAACAGGCGTAGGCTCATCCGTCGGCGCTGCGGTGGGCGCGAGAATCTCGAAGTCGGCAGCCAGTGCGTAAGCCTCTGCGCCTGTACTGTTGCGAATGAGAATCCAATCCTGTCCAATGGCAGCCAGCGTAAACTCGTCGTTCTGCTTGAGCAGGTAGCTGCTTCCGTCCGTCATCATATAGATGGTGGTTTCACTGGCCTTTACGCGCGTGCGCTGACCATCCGCCGCGTTCGTGTAGTCCTCGGTCAGATAGGCGGGCACAGGCACTTCGGTCGGCTCAGCCGTCGGTTCGGTGGTCGGCGCTTCGGTGGGAATCTCTACCACGATGTTATCCATCCGCACGTAGGCGATTTCGCCGTCTGCCTCACTGCGCACCTGAAGCCAGCGGCTGCCGGTTGCAATCAGGCGCAGTGCGGTGCCCTGCGGGACGGTCGCCGTGCGGCCGTCGGCAAGATATATCGTTGTCTGCTCGGCAGATACGCGCACGGTGAACTCGCCGCCCGCATCGGTGTACACGTCGTCCAGATAGTCGGGCTGGGTGTTCTGCGTGGGCTCGGCGGTCGGTTCGGTCGTTGGCTCAGCCGTGGCCGTCTCGTCGGCGGGAACCAGCTCGAAATCGGCGGCGAGTCCGTAGGCGGTCATGTTGTTTGCTTCGTTGAGCAGCTCAATCCATTCGCCGCCCTGCGCAATCAGACGGGCGACATAGCCCTTCTTCAGCTGCATGCTGTTGGCGGAGCTTACGTCGGGCGCATCGAGATAGATGGTGGTTTTGTCGACCGCGACGCGAACGTATACCGTGTCCTCCACGTCAACGAACGAAATCGGCTCGTCGGTAGGCTGGGTCGTCGGCTCGAGCGTCGGCTCGGTTGTGGGTGCCTCAGTCGGGTCGGACGCTTTGCGCATACCGCTCAAAAGCGCATAGCCGAAGGCACCCTTGGAATTGCGGACATAGCCCCATTCGCCGTTTTCGGCCACGAGTGTTACGGAGGTGCCGTTTGAGAGGGCACCGACGGCCAGCTGCGCATCCTCCTGCGGCTGCGAGTAGACGGTCAGGCGATCGACGGTTACGACCACGGTTTCCTCGGGGTCAAGGGCGACGAACGGCACGGCGGTTGCGGTGGGCTGCGGCTTGGCGTAGGTTTCGTCCAGCAGGTAATCCTTGGTGTTTTCGTCCGCCAGACCGGTCACGTTCAGAATCTGCGCGCCCTCCACCTGATTGACGTAGGCCTGGAAGGCGGAAACGGCGTCCTTCGTTTTCTGTCCATACACGCCGTCGGCCTCGCCGGAGGCCAGCCAGCCGCGCTCAATCAGCGCGTTCTGCAGGGCAAGGATGTCCTCCTTCGAGGAATCGGGCGTGGTGCCGTTCTGTCCCTCGGACTCATCGCCGCTGAATACGTCCTCCACATTCTGCGCCTGCGTGTAACCGGTTTCGCCGGCATCGTTGACCAGCATGACCCAGTTTTCGTTTTCGGCAACCTTGCGGAAGCGCATGTTCTGGCTCACGCGGCCCTTAATGACGGCGTTGTCGCTGGCGCGCTCGTAGACGTAGGCCTGCTCGGCAACAATCTTGACCAGAATCGGCTCATCGAGCGTGGTCAGCAGGTCGGTTTCGTCGTTGGGGTCAACGGTGGGCGCGGCGGTCGGAGCCTCGGTGGGCTTCGCGGTTTCGGTCGGCTTGGCGAAGCGCTCGTAGCCAAGCAGCAGCTGCGTGTTCGCGTCGGCCAGGCCGTTCACCGTCAGAAGCGACGAGGAGGTGGACACGTTCACGTAGTTCTGGAAGGCCATGACCGCGTTATAAGTTGCGTCGTCATACTTGCCGTTGGCCTCGCCGTCCAGCCAGCCCATGGCGATGAGCTTCAGCTGCAGCTCGCGAATGCGGACGGAGGAGGAGTCGGTGCTGATGGTGGCGTTTTCCGGCTCAGCCGTTGCGCTGGGGCTGGGATTGACGGCGATTGCGTAGTTGTCCAGATATTTGAAGGTCTTGGGCCCGCAGATGCCGTCCACGGTCAGGTTGGCCTTATAGCTTTTGTTCATGTAGGTCTGGAAGGCCTTCACGGCGGCAACGGTGTCGGCGTCATAGCTGCCCGACGGCGTGTCGGCATTCAGCCAGCCCAGCTCGATCAGCTGCCACTGCAGGCTGGTGATCTCCGCGCGCGAGGAATTTTTGTTTACGGTGCCGCGGTCGGGCATGGGGGTGGGCGTGGCGGTGACGGTGGTCACGGACTGTCCCCACGAATTGTCGATCTCATCCTGTATGTTGGCCCACGGGTTATAGACGGTGCTCGTTGGGCGTACCGTGGCCTTTGCGGTGGGCATGCTTTCGCCCGGCTCCTGCGCCATCCAGTCGTTTTGAATGGGGTCGATGGGGTCGGGATCGCCCGTGGTATAGGGCGTGGCGGAGGGCGACGTCTGCGGGTTATAGGTCGGCTCGTTGGTCACCAGCGCGAGCGGCGTGTCGCTTACGGTAAGGTCGGGCGAGGAGATCGCGCAGGCGCGGATTGCGATAATCACGCCCACGACGATCAAAACCACGGCGAGGCACATCGCAATCAGCACCGTGGGCAGACGCTTAAGTAGGCCACCCTCCTCATCGTAATCTCCGGAATCCTCCGAAACGGGGGCAGGGGCTTCCGCAGCCGGAGCCTTGACCTTGCGCTCGATGAAATAGCCCGTGCCGTTCATGCGCACAAAGATGTATTTGCGGTTTGCGTCCTCGCTGTTTTCGGCGTTCAGGCGCATGCGCTCCAGCGCCTCGTCGAAGGCCGCCTCGTGTCCAGGCAGCGGCTCAACGGAGCCATCCGCGCTGCGGGCTGCGTCCTCGGACGGAAAAAATTCGCGCATGCGGCGGCGAACGTTCTTTTTCAGATCCAGCACGTTGTATACGATGCCGGTATCATCCTGACCGCGGGCGCGGCCAATGAGGAAACGGTCGGCAACGACCGTTCCGGGCGGCAGGCAGTCCGCGTCCGGAAGCGTGTTCTGCTCGTAGCCGCAGTGCGGACAGACGGACGCGCCGTTCCGGTCGCGGAAGCAGTTCATGCAAAGGCGGGTGTAGTCTTCCATCATGATCCCTCCGAATTAGACGGCTCTTGCGACAGCCGTCAGTCGATTGACAACTATTTGACGCACGCGAGCGTGAATCTGTTCAATATTTCCGGACGCATCCACCCGAACAATTCGGTTCGGATTCGCCTCGCAGATGCCGATGAAGGCATCGTATACGATGCGCATGAACCGGTCGCCCTCGCTTTCCAGCCGGTCGGCTGCGGCGGCATTCAGGCGGCGGCGAATGGCCTCGTCCGGGTTCAGGTCAAAAAACAGCGTTAGATCCGGCATGCTGTGCGCGGCGGTGCGGCGATTGATTTCCCATACCCAGTCGCCCAGCCCGCGCCCTACGCCCTGATAGGCGAGGGAGGAATCCACAAACCGGTCGCACAGCATCACGTCGCCGCGGTGCAGGGCGGGCAGAATGACCTCGTGCACGTGCTGCGCGCGGGAGGCGGCATAAAGAAGCGCCTCGCATTCGTCGCTCATGCCCTCGGAACGCACGTCCAGAATGATGTCGCGAATGCGCTCGGAGATCGGGCAGCCGCCCGGCTCGCGGGAGTAGGTGACGGGATAGCCCGCGTCCTCAAGAAACTGCCGAAGCAGCGCAGCCTGCGTCGATTTGCCGCAGCCGTCCGAGCCCTCAAGCGAAAGAAAGAAGCCGGGCATGCGGGGAAGCCCCTCCAGCAGACAGTCGCTGAGCGACGCGACGTCCGGGCAGTAGATTTCCGCGCCGGAGGCGCGCAGCTCCTCCTCATTTCCGTAGCCGTAGCCCGCGCCGATGGCCGTAACGCCTGCGCGGCGCGCGCCGTCCATGTCATACTTGCGGTCGCCGATCATGCATACATGCTCGAAGTGCGCGGGCAGCGCGTCCAGAATCAGCTGCTTCTTGTCGGCCTCCGTGGCCGAATAGGGCGGCGCGGAAAGCTTGTCAAACAGCGGCAGCAGGCCGAAATAGTCCAGCGTTTTTTCGCACAGCGGCAGCGGCTTGGAGGACGCCAGCGCGATGTATGCGCCCGCGCGCTTCAGGGCAATCAGCATCGGGGCGATGCCGGTATACACGCGCGCCTCCTTCCAGCCGAGGACGACGTGCCGCTCACGGTAAATCTCAATGGCCGTCAGCGCCTCCGCCTCGGTCATGCCGCATAAACGGATGAACGAATCCACCAGCGGCGGGCCGACGAAGCGGCGAAGCGTGTCCTCGCCGGGAAACGTCCGCCCCATTTTTTCAAGGGCATAGGCGGCGCTTCGCATGATGCCCGGCGCGGATTCGGTGATCGTTCCGTCAAGGTCGAGAATGACAGTATCGTATCGCATGAAAAATCCTCCGGATGGCGGTGAAAATATATGCGATGAAACGGGCGTTTCATCCGTATCGCCTCCGCGAAGGCTTCCGCGGAGGCGATAATGGGGAAAACGGGGGTTACAGCACGCGGCGTCCCCAAGAGAACACGCGGTTGTAATAGGAATTGGAGAGGCTTGAGATGACCACCTTGCCCTGACCAGAGGAGGCATGAATGAACTTTCCGCTGCCTAAATAGATGCCTACGTGGTCGCTCAGGTCGTTGTCGGCGACGGTGTTGAAGCACACGATGTCGCCACGCTTCAGGTTGCTGATGCCCTCAATCTTCGTGCCGTCGTTATAGCCGACTGCCTGTGCGGAGCGGCGCAGGGACACGCCCACCTTTGCGTAGCAATACTTCGTGAAGCCGGAGCAGTCGAAGGTGTTGGGGCCGGCCGTCGCGTACACATAGGTCTTGCCCAGCTGCTGCTTGGCAATTTCGATGACCTTCTCAATCTTCTCCGATGCGGTTCCGCTCATCGGGTCGGCGCTCGGGTCGGTGGAGTGCGAGGAATTGCTGGTTCCGCTGCTGCTCGTCGTGCCCGTCACGGCCGAGCCGGTGTTTTTGGGCGCGGAGGAGGAGAACAGGCTTGCGAGCGTTTCCACGTCGGCCTTGCCGGTTTCGGTCAGCTTTGCCACGCTCTGATAGAGCTTTACGGCCTTTTCGGTGATCGAGCCGTATTCGCCGTCAATGCTGTCGCTCAGGTAGCCCTTCTGCGTCAGGCGGGTTTGCAGGCGCGTGACGCTTGCGCCGGTGTCGCCCTTGGAAAGCGCGGTGGAACGGATTGGTGAGACCGGTGCGTAGCCGCCATACAGCACGCGCAAAAGGGAGGTGTCCGCATTGCCGGTGACCTCCACGCCCAGCTCCGTTTGCAGGCGCTCGACGGCGGTCTTCGTGATGGTGCCGTAGTTTCCGGCGGGAATGCCGTCAAAGTAGCCCAGATCCTCCAGCGCCTTCTGCAGCTTGAGTACGCTGCTGCTGGAGCTGTCGCCGGACTTCAGCGGGCTGTAATCGTCGTTGCTCAGATACTTGCGCAGCACATAGCCCACCGAGCCGTCCAGATTTACGCGCGCCCACTTGCTGGTGTATGCGGTAACCTTCACGTCGGCGGCAAGGGCGAGCGTGGTCATAACGTCCGCATCCTCAAGCGCAAGCTTGTATACCTTCGCGCCGGAATGGATGACGGTGGCCGTCAGCGTCTTCACGGTCGGTGAGGTGAATTCGTCGGTCTTGACGTTCAGCGCATCCAGCGGCATGTAGCCTTGATTGCTGCCCTTCTGTACCAGCGCCCAATTGTCGTCCCGCGCGAGCACGGTGACCGTCGCGCCCTTTTTGAGAGAACCGAGCGACTTGGACTTCGTGTGCGCGTAGGCATACACGGTGGAGGCTTTGCTCACGGTGGCCTCGAGGGACTCCGTTGCCTTCAGCGTGAATTCGCTCATCAGGTGAACGCTGCTGCGCGGCACATAGCCCTTCTGGCTTCCGCTGGAAATCAGGCACCAGCCGTCGTCATAGCCCAGAAGCGTGATGAGCGTATACTTCGAAAGCGTCGCCTTTACGGTGCTGCCCGTGCTGGCGTACTGATACAGCTTCGCGTCCGCAGACAGGATGGCCTCCTGCTTCGTGGTTTCCGAAAGCGTAGGCTGCTGGGCGAGCGTCAGGCAGGAAAGCGGGCAATAGCCCTTGTTGCTGCCGCGCTGAATCAGTGCCCAGTCATCCTTGGTGGCCAGAACCGTGACCTCAAGCCCGACGGACACCGTGCCCAGCGTTCGCTCGGACTTGAGCATGAAGGGATAGACGCTGGTCTTTTTGGAGACCGTCGCGGTGACGGACGTGGACTCCTTCAGCGTGACGGAGGCCTGCGTGAGAACGCTCAGCGGGTCATAGACATAGCCGGTGCTGTCGCCGGACTTGATCATGGCCCAGCTGCCGCTGGAGCCGCACAGCGTGACGGAGGTGCCGCTCTTCAGCGTGGCGAGCACCTTGGAGCTTTTGTCGTTCTTTGCGTATACCTTCGTGGAGTCCTCCGCAATGACGGCGGCGACGGGATCACAGGAAACGATCGGGTCATCCGGCTTCGCGGTGGGAGACACGGAGGGATACAGCGTGACGGCGGATTTCTTCACATAGCCGATGTTCTTGCCGTTTTCAAGCTTCACCCAGCCGTCCTTCTCGGAAAGCGCCGTGAAGGTGAGGCCGCGGTGCAGCGTGGCCAGCAGCTTGGAATCCGTTGACGGAGAGGCATATACCTTCGTGCCGTCCGCGTTCAGCGTGCACAGGCAGTTCAGCGCGGTTTCCTCGGATTCGCCGGAGGCATCAAGCTTCAGGGCGGATGCGGAGGCGTAGCCGGTGCGTCCCTTGTATTCGATATAGGCAATGCCGTTTTTGACGGCGTGCACGGTGATCTTCGTTCCGGCGCTCAGGTAGCCCAGCGACGTATCGCTGGCCGAGGGGCCGATGCGCACGACCGCGCGCTTGGATACGGTGGCCGACTGTGCCGTTCCCATTTCCCAGCCGGGGGCGAGCGTGGCGCTCGTCTGCCTTGTGGCTGCGGGCGTGGCGGTGGGCGTGGGCGTGGCCGTGGGCTTTACGGTGGGCGTCGCGGTGACGCCGTAGGTAATGTCCAGCCCGCGCTTGTTTACATAGCCGACGTTCGAGCCCTTCTGAACCCTTGCCCAGCCGTCGCTTACGGCCAGCACGGTCACGCGGTCGCCGTCGGTCAGCGAGCCGAGCTTTGAGGCGGACGTGGACGCGGTCTTATAAACGTACAGGACGTCCACGGTTACCACGCCGATGCCGGACTGACTTTCGGGTGCGGGCGTGGCGGTTGGCGTGGGCAAAGCCGTAGCCGTGGGCTTTACGGTGGGTGTTGCGGTAACGCCGAAGGTGATGTTCAGCGCGTGGCGGTTCACATAGCCGGTTTTGCTGCCGACCTGAATGTTTGCCCAGCTGCTGGTTGCGGACAGCACGGTTACGCGGTCGCCCTTCTTCAGAGAACCGAGCTTTTTGGAGGAGTCGCTGGCCTTTTCGTAGACGGACAGCGTTTTTACGTTTACCACGCCCAGACCGGAGGCCTTTTCAGCGGAGCTTGTCGCCTTCGGGTTCACCAAACGGAAATCCTCCACCAGTGCGAAGCCAAACTGATCCTTGTATTCGATGTAAGCGACCTCTTCGTCGTCATCCATGGCGTGCACGATGAATTTCGTGCCCTTTTTTAGCTCACCGAGCTTCTCGTCGTCCTTTGTGGGGCCGTCGCGGACAATCATTTTGTCGGCGGTGACGACGGCGTCCTCGGATTCCTTCGTGTCCGCCCACTCCACATACGGCGTGGGGGAGGGCGTCTTTGTCGCTGCGGGGGTGGCAGTGGCGGTGGCCTTTGTGTCGATGCTCAGGCCGCTTTTCAGCACATAGCCGGTTCGGCTGCCGTTTTCGACGCGCGCCCAGTCGCCCTTTGTGGCGAGCACGGTGATCGTCGCGCCCTTTTTCAGCGTGCCGAGGGTCTTGGAGGACTTATCCGCGCTCGCGTATACCGTCAGTGTGGAGGCGGTCACTGTGCCCAGACCCGACAGGCTTTTTTCCTCCGTCGTCGTTTCCGTGGACAGACGCGTCATATCGGAAACGCGCGCATAGCCGCGCTTCCCCTTGTATTCGATGAAGGCAATGCCGTTTTTATAGCTGAGCACCGTGACGGTGGTTCCCTTTTTCAGCGTGCCGATGCGGGAATCATCCACGGTCGGGCCGCTGCGCACAACCATCGAAGTCGAGGTTACGACCGCCTGAAAGCTGTCGGCCAGAGCCGAAATGGGCAGCGCGGTCAGACACAATGCGAGCAGCAGACATAAGATGCCGGCCTTCCGTAGGGAGAGCTTGCGTTTCATCTCGTTACTCCTTATGTAAAAACAAATATTACGCCTGTATTTCACATACATACGCACACTGAATACATTATAAACCAAAACGACGCATCTTGCAATACCCATTCAATAAAAATACGAAATCCCATTTCAAGGAAAATGGCAGTGCAAGGCGAAACACCTTCGCGAATGCGGAAAAAATCCCTGCCGAAGATTTCAAAATATGGAAGAATGTGGAAATACATCCTCAAACAACGACAAAACGATGAATGAAGATAAAAGCCGAATGGATGCAAAAAGCAACGAATACGCAATTTGCGAATGACGCCTTGTAATACTTTTTCCACACACGAGGCCTGCCGCATCCGATATAATAAGAGAAACGGAGGTGGTTCTGTGAATAACCGCGAACGGATGCAGGCGATCATGCATTACCGCAGCTATGACCGGATGCCGGTCGTGAGCTTTGGCTACTGGCATGAAACGCTGACGAAATGGCGCGCCGAGGGGCACGTGACGCCGGAGGAGGAAACCGGCTATGCCGACAACAACGCCTGCGACCGGGCAATTATGGCGCGGCTGGGCTTTGATTTCAACTGGTGCGGCGGCGTGGGCGGGAGCAGCTATCTTTTCCCGATGTTTCAAACGGAGCTTCTGCGCACGGAGCCGGACGGCAGCGAGATTGTGCGCAACGGAGAGGGGCTGATCGTAAAGATCAAGCCGGGCGTGGTTTCCATTCCCGCGCATGTGGGCACGTCGCTCACGGGGCGCGAGGCGTGGGAGAAGCTGTACCTGCCCCGCTTGACGGACAGCGAGAAGCGCGTGGACGCCGAGGCTATCCGCAGAAGCTATGCGGAGACCGAGCGGCTGGGTCTGCCGATCTGCCTGTCCTGCGGCAGCTTATATGGCAACATCCGAAACATGCTGGGCGTGGAAAATCTGGCGTATCTGGCTGCGGATGACGAGGAGCTGTATGAAGAGATGATCGATACCGTAGGCGAGCTGTGCCTGAAGGTGGTCGAGCGCGTGCTGGCGTTAGGACTCAGGTTTGATTTCGGTCACTTCTGGGAGGACATCTGCTTCCGGTCCGGCCCACTGGTGCGGCCGAGCGTGTTCCGCGAGCGGGTAGGACCGTGGTATAAAAGGATTACGTCGCTTCTGAAGGCGCACGGCATAGACATTGTGTCCGTGGACTGCGACGGCAAGATTGACGAGCTGGTGCCCGTGTGGCTGGAAAACGGCGTGAACACGATGTTCCCCATCGAGGTGGGCACGTGGCGCGCGTCGTTTGACCGCTGGCGCGAAGTCTATGGAAAGGAGCTGCGGGGCGTGGGCGGCATGGACAAGCGCGTGTTCGCGAGGGATTACGCCGCGATTGACGAGGAGATCGAGCGGCTGAAGCCGATTGTGGACATGGGCGGCTACATTCCGTGTCCCGATCACCGCATCCCGCCGGACGCAAGGTGGGAAAACGTGCAATACTACTGCGAGCAATTCCGAAAGGCCTTCGGATGACCCAATGCCTCTGCCGCGAAGCGTTATTTCCGCGTTCCCGGTTTAACGCGAGAGTTGTAGACAAGAAGGCCATTTTGTGGCACAATGCTCGTATTCATTATAATAAGGAAGTGAAGCGGACTTGAAAAAGCTTTTCAAGTATCTGAAGCCGTACATGCTGCCGACGCTGCTTGCGCCGCTGTTCATGCTGCTGGAGGTCGCCATGGATCTGATGCAGCCGGCGCTGATGAGCCGCGTAATCGATGTGGGCGTGGCGAACGCGGACAAGACGTACATTGTGCGTACGTGTATACTGATGTTTGTGTGCGCGCTGCTGGGCGTTGTCGGCGGTCTGGGCAATATGTATTTCTCGACCCGCGCGGGCTATGGCTTTGCGCGCGATTTGCGCAGCGACCTGTACCGGCGCATTCAGTCGTTCTCCTTTTCCGATATTGACCGGTTCAAGACCGGCTCGCTGGTCACGCGCACGACCAACGACGTAACGCAGATTCAGAATGCGTTCACCACCTGCATCCGCATGCTGGTGCGTTCGCCGTTTCTGTGCATTGGCGGCGTGGTGATGGTGCTGGTGCTGAACGCAAAGCTGTCGCTGGTGGTGCTGGCGGCGATTCCGTTTTTGACGGCAATGATCGTGCTTCTGCTCAAGCGCGGTCGTCCGCTGTTCATGTCCATGCAGGAAAAGCTGGATCGCGTGAATACCGTGATGCAGGAAAACCTTTCCGGCATCCGCGTGGTGAAGGCGTTTGCCCGCGCCGAGCATGAGAAGGAAAAATTCAAGGCCGCCAACGACGACCTATGCAATTCCACCATGCGCGCCATGATGATGATGTCCATGGCCTTCCCGCTGATTAACCTGATTATGAACGCCACGATGATTCTGATGTATGCCGTCGGCGGCCACATGGTCTTCCGCGGCGAGCTGACGCCGGGCGAGATTATGGCGTTTTCCAATTACATCATGCAGATTCTGATGTCGCTCACCTCGTCCTCGTTTATGCTGATGTTCCTTTCCCGCGCGGGCGTGTCCATTCGCCGCGTGCTGGAGGTGCTGAACACGCGCTCGGACATCGTGGACGGCGCGGATGCGGAGGCGGCGGTCACACGCGGCGAGGTCGAGTTTGACCACGTGAGCTTTGCCTACCCGGGACAGAGCGGCAACGTGCTGAACGATATTACGTTTACCGCCCGCGCGGGCGAGACGATTGCCATTCTCGGCTCGACCGGCTCCGGAAAGTCCACGCTCATTTCGCTGCTGCCCCGCCTGTACGACGTGTCGGAGGGCAGCGTGCGGATTGACGGGAAGGACGTGCGTTCGTACCATCTGAACACGCTGCGCGGCGCGATTGGCGTGGCGCTGCAGGAAAGCGTGCTGTTTACGGGCACCATTGAGGAAAACCTTCGCTGGGGCGACGAAAACGCGTCGGAGGAGGCGCTTCGGCAGGCATCTGCTATCGCGCAGGCCGCGCTGTTTGTGGAAAGGCTGGCGGATGGCTATCAGACCGAGCTGGGTCAGCGCGGCGTGAACCTGTCCGGCGGGCAGAAGCAGCGCCTGTGCATTGCCCGCGCGCTGGCACGGCATCCGCGCATTTTGATTCTGGACGACTCCACCAGCGCGGTTGACCTTGCGACCGAGGCGGAGATTCAGAAGGGTCTGCGCGGCGCGTTCGGCGATATGACCGTGTTCATTATCGCGCAGCGCATTTCGTCCGTAATGGATGCGGATCGGATTCTTGTGATGGAAAACGGCCGCGTGATCGATTCCGGAAAGCATGAGGAGCTGAAAAAGCGCTGCGAGGTATACCGCGAAATCGTGGTTTCGCAGCTGGGAGAGGAGGCGGCTCGCGCATGAGTGAATCCGTGAAGGTGCCCGAAAAGAAGCGCCGCTATGCACCCGCGCAGATGGTCGGCCGCGGCGGCCCCGGCCCGCGCGGCATGGAGCGCGCCAAGGTAAAGGACGCGCGCGGCGTGGTTCGCCGCCTGTCCGGCTACCTGACTAAGGTGCGTTTGCCGCTGATTGCCGCCATTGTGGCGCTGATTGCGTCCACCGTTACCTCGCTGCTCACGCCGCGCGTGTCCGGCAGCCTGATCGACGCGTTGAACGCCGCCACCAACCTGAGCCCTGCGCTGATTGCCGCGGGCGTGTTCGGCGTATATCTTTCAAACAGCCTGTTCCTGTCTGCCCGGCTGAACCGGGAGGACGGGAAGAAGAATGCGGGCCAGATGATGACCGAGGGACTGGTGTTCTCGCTGACGAACTTCGCCGTGGCGACGGCGGGCGGCGGCGCGATTCTGTATGTTTCTACCGGCGAGGCGGGCGCGCGCCTGACGGAGCTGCTTTTGCAGCTGGGCGGGCTGTATCTGGCAGGCACGCTTTTATCGCTGCTTCAGCAGGTGATGCTGGTGCGCGTGGCGCAGCACACGGTGCGCGTCATCCGCACGGATCTGTTTGACAAGCTGCAGGCGCTGCCGCTTCGCTATTTCGATTCCACGCCGCATGGTCAGCTGATGAGCCGCCTGACGAACGACGTGGACAACGTGTCCAGCATGCTCTCCAACTCGATTACGCAGATTCTGTCCGCCGTGATTACGCTGGTCATGTGCCTGTATATGATGCTTCGGCTCAGCTGGCAGCTGACACTGGTGAGCTGCGTGACCATTCCCGTGAGCCTTTTGATTGCGCGCACCGTAACGAAGCGCACGCGCAGTCTCTTCAAGGAGCAGCAGGCCTGTCTGGGTGAGCTGAACGGCATTGTGGAGGAAACGGTGAGCGGTGCGCGCGTCGTGAAGGTGTTCTGCCGCGAGGAAAACGTGATTCGCGACTTTGACGAGGCAAACGAGGAGCTTACCAAGGCCGGCGTGACCGCCAGCATCCTGTCCTCCGCCATGGGCCCGCTGATGAACGTCGTGCACAATTTCGCATACGCGTTGATGAGCGGAATCGGCGGCTTTCTGGTCGTGAGCGGCAGCGTGGGCTCCATCGGCATGATTCAGTCGTTCCTGCAATATTCCCGGCAGTTCGCCAACCCGTTCAACCAGATTGCAAACCTCATCACGTCCATTCAGTCGGCGCTGGCCGGCGCGGAGCGCGTGTTTGAGGTGATGGACATGGAGCCCGAGCCCGAGGATGCGCCGAACGCCGACCCGCTTGCGCAGCCGCAGGGACACGTGGAATTCCGAAACGTGACCTTCGGCTATGATCCGGCGCGCCCGATTCTGAAGAATGTGAGCTTCGAGGCGAAGCCGGGGCAGACGATTGCGCTTGTCGGCCCCACCGGCGCGGGCAAGACCACCGTCGTTAACCTGCTGATGCGGTTTTACGACATTGATTCCGGCGACATTTTCATCGACGGAATCCACATTCGGGATATTCAGCGCCGCCCGCTCAGGCTGAGCCTTGGCATGGTGCTTCAGGATGTGTATCTGTTCGCCGGAACGATTCGGGACAACATCGCCTATGGCCGACCGGGCGCGACCGACGAGGAGATTCGCCGCGCGGCGAGGCTGGCCAACTGCGAGGAGTTTATCGAAAGACTGCCGCAGGGCTACGATACCGAGCTTGCGGAGGCCGGCGCGAACCTGTCGCAGGGACAGAGACAGCTTCTGTCCATTGCCCGCGCGATTCTCGCCGACCCGGCGGTGCTGATTCTCGACGAGGCGACCAGCTCCGTCGATACCCGCACGGAAATGCATATCCAGCAGGCCATGCTGACGCTGATGAAGGGGCGCACCAGCTTCGTAATCGCGCATCGCCTGTCCACCATTCGCGGCTCCGATCAGATTCTCGTGCTCAATGGCGGCGAGATCATCGAGCGTGGTACGCACGAGCAGCTGCTTGCGGCCGACGGCTTCTATGCCGGCCTGCTCAAGAGCCAGTATCGCAGCGGCCTGATTGAGGAAGACGAAGGGAACGAATAAAAAACAAACCGCAGTCTGTTTACTATAGATAAAAACATGGAAAAACAAACTGCGGTTTGTATTTAAATACAAAACAGACCAAAGTCTGATTTAGAGAGGCGATTCCTGCGGCAGCAGGCGGCGCGCGTAATCGAAGCCCTCCCGGATGCACTGGAACGCGTCCCTGTCCCATACCTCCTGCTCCACCAGCGCATAGGGAACGCCCACGCGCAGACAGGCTGCCGTGATGCGCGGGAAGTCCGTGCAGCCCTGTCCCACCGGAGCCAGCATGGAGGCAGGGTCGGGGGAGCGCATGTCCTTGAAGTGCACCATGGAGATATGTCCGGCATGCGCCTCAATCCACGCGCCTGCGTCGAGCCCTGCGCGAATCAGCTGACAGGTGTCGGGCACAAGCGTGAGGTCGGGCAGCGCTTCCAGCACGTTTTCCGCCATCGGTCGCCCATTCTCCCCGGCGCGAAAGTCCTTCCACAGCGGATGATAGCTTAGCGTTTGTCTTTTTTTTTCCAGCTGTGCGCGCACGTGCTCCAGCGCACGCGCAAATTCCTGCGCGCCGGAAATGCCCTGAAAGCGCTCCGGAATGCCGCTTAGGCATAGCTCCGTCGAGCCGCTGCATTTGTTCAGGTCGATCAGGCGGTCGAGTGATGAAAGCCCTGCGTCATATTTCTCCTGTACGCCCAGTGAGGTCAGTCCGTGCGCGCGCAGCGCGTCGCCTACGGCGGCGTTCGGTACCGACGGGGCAATCCATTGAAGCTGCACATGCAGGCAGCCCATTTCCTTCAGGCGGCAGAGCGTGTCGTTTACCGCCTGTGGGGTGTTCAGGTAAGCTTCAAGGCTTGAAATCTGTATGCCGATAACCATGCATATTCCTCCATGCCGCATTTTTCTTTGATTATAGCATGCTTTGCCGGAAAAACAAGCCCCGCGCTGCATGAGCCGCGGGGTTTGTGCGCATAATGAGGGTATTCAAATTCAGGCACCACCGCACAGCTCGGCGGTACGTCCGGCAAGGCATTTTCGCCCGCTTCGGCATGCAGATTCTTCGATTTCCATTCTATAATCCCTCGGAATCTGCATTTGCAGCGGACGATCCATCCATTCGTCAGCCGATTCCGTCCTTCGCGCGGTGCTGTCCTGAAAAATACCCGGAGGTATGCATGAAACAGAACAGACGCTGCGCGGGACTGAACCAGAGCCGGTATCGGGCGGACAGCCTGCGCCTGTCCCGGATGGAGGCGCGGATTCGGGAGCTGTCCGCCGATTGTGCCGACATGACGGACGCCGCGCAATATCTGAACGCCAGCATCGGCCTGATGCGCGTATACGCCGAGCGGGCGCGCGGCAATCTAAGGGGTTTTTTTGCCGACGGCCGCCTGCGTCGCTGGGCGCGGCAGCTGCTTGCGGGCGGCGAGGCGTGCGTGAATGCGGAAATGATCCTGTCGTCCCTTGCCGCAATCGACGAAAGCGAGCTTCTGACGGCGGAGGAAATCTGGAAGGCGCCGGATGTCATGCGGGTTTCGGCGGCGGGCGCGTTCATTCACGCCGGAGAACGGGCGCTTGCCATGCAGGCGGCGTGGCGGCGTGCCGAGGAATGGGCGGCTGCGGAGAGCGTCGAGCCGATATATGAGGAGGAGCAGGCGTTTTTCGCGCACGCGCTGGCGCTGGCTGCCGCCGCGGGCGACGCGGAAAAGCGGCGCATGCTGACGCGCGCGCTGGGGCTGCTGGGGCGCGACGAGGAGACCTGTGTGCAGGCCGCGCAGGATGCGGAGAGCGACGTGCGGCTTGAAATGGAAAATCTGATGTCCGCCGTGCGCGCGCTGGACGAAATCAGCTGGGAGGATGCGTTCGAGCGCGTGAGCTTTCTGGAGCGCACGCTGTGCCGGGATCCTGCCGGAATCTATGCGCGCATGGAGCGCGCGTCCCGGGAGCTGATTCGGCGCGAGGTGCGCGCCATTGCCCGCGCAAGCGGATACCCGGAGCGCAGTGTGGCGTCGCTGGCGCTGGAAATTGCCGACGCGGAAACGGGCGTATGCGGCGTTTTGTATACCGATGAAGGGCATGCGAGGCTGTCCGATGCCATGGGCGGGGTGCGCATGCGCGCCATCACGCCCGACCCGGCGGGACGCGGCTACACGGCGCTGTATCTGTTGCTTTTTCTGATTTTGATGCTTGCGGCGGCGACGTTTGTGCGCGGCGCGCTTTCGGTGCTGGCGGCGATTCCGGCGGCGTGGACGCTGGCGGGCATGCTGCTGAATCGGCTGCTTTCGCACGCTGTGCCGGTGCATCCGCTGCTTCGGCTGAAGCTGGACGAGGTGCCGCAGGAGGCGGCAACGCTGGTCGTGATTCCGGCGCTGATCACCGGCGGCGCGCGCGGCGTGGAGCTGGCCGGGCAGCTGGAGACGCTGGGCGTGCTGGATTCAAACGAGTACGTCGATTTTCTGCTGCTGGGCGATTTCCGGGATGGGAAGGAGCCGCAGGCCGAAGGCGACGCGGAAATTCTTGACCGCGTACGCGCGGAAATCGCGCGGATGAACGCGCGTGCCGGGCGCGAAAAATATTTTTTCCTGCACCGCATGCGCGAATATAATGAAGCGGACGGCATTTGGATGGGACGCGAGCGCAAGCGCGGCGCGCTGTGCGACCTGAATGCGCTGCTTGTGACGGGTGAAAACCGTTTTGCCGCAGAAGGCACACGCGCCGAGGCGCTGACGGGGCGGTATCGGTATGTGTTCACCGTGGATGCGGACACGCAGATGATACCGGGCACGATCGAAGCGTTGATCGGTACGATTCATCATCCGCTGAACCGTCCCCGCGCGGACGGACGCGGCTATGCCGTGATTCAGCCGCGCATGGAGCTGGCGGCGGACGGTCTTGTCAATCGCTTTCAGCAGCTGTTCGCGGGCACGGGCGGAGCGGATACGTATCATGTGTGCGCGCCGGACGTGTTTCGCGATCTGTGCGGCGAGGGGCTGTTCGGCGGCAAGGGCATTTATGACGTGCGCGCGTTTCTCGACCGAACCGAGGGCGCGTTCGACGACAATACCGTGCTCAGTCACGACATGATTGAGGGCCTGCTGGCGCGCTGCGGCTTCGCCGGAGACCTTGCGCTGTTTGAGGGCTTTCCGGCCTCGCCGGATGCGTATTTAAAGCGCATGGAGCGCTGGACGCGCGGCGATTGGCAGCTGCTGCGCTATGCCTTCGGGCGGGTGCGTCTGTCGGCGCTGGGGCGGTTTCATATCCTTGACAACCTCATGCGCAGCCTGTTTCATGTGTCCGTGGGCGCGCTTTTTGTGCTTTCCGTGTGGACGGGAAGCTGGGCGGCGCTGCTCTCGGCGCTTGTGTGCCTGTTTTTGCCGGCGGCGCTTTCGCGCTTCCGCGGCCTTTCGCAGGCAGCGGGACGTTTTCTTTTGCTGCCTGCCATGGCGGCGACGGGGCAGGCTGCGGCGCTGCGCGCGCTGTACAGAATGCTGATTTCGCATAAGAAAATGCTGGAGTGGGTCACGGCGGCGGACGCGGATCGGATGAGCGGCGGCGGAAACGTGGCGGGCGCGGCGCAGGCGATTCTGCTTTTGCCAGCGCTGGCGCGGCCGGTGTGGCTGCTGGCGGCGCTGCCGCTCGCGGCGGCGTTTGTGCTGGGCAAGCCGCTGCTCGACCGGCTGAGTGCAGACGACGGAGAAACGGTGTTCACGTCGCGCGCGTTCACGATGATGATGGAAGCCGCCCGCGATACGTGGAAATATTTCGAGCGCTTTGTGCCGCTGTCCGGCAACGGTCTGCCGCCGGACAATGTGCAGCTGGATCCCTGCGTGGGCGCGGCAGCGCGCACGTCGCCCACGAACATCGGCATGTATCTGATGAGCTGCGTGGCCGCGCGCGAGCTGGGCTTGATTGATACCGGCGAGATGCGCGCGCGGCTTCGGGAAACCCTGCGCACGCTGCATTCGCTGCCCAAGTGGCACGGGCTTCTGTATAACTGGTATGACACGCGCACGCTCTATCCGCTGCGCCCGGCCTATGTTTCCAGCGTGGACTGCGGAAATCTGCTCGCCGCGCTGCTCGTGGCGCGCAGCGCGTCCCCGGAGGAGGACGCGGGACGGTTCCAGTCGCTGATTGACGAAATGGAGCTGGAGCGCCTGTACGACGAAACGCGCGATTTGTTCCGCATTGGCTATGACGCGGAGAAGGACGCGCCCGGGCAGTCGCATTATGACCTGCTGGCGTCCGAGGCGCGCATCCTGTCCTATGCGGCGATGGCCGAGCGCGGCATTCCCGTGCGCCATTGGGAGAAGCTGGGCCGCCCGTGCGCGCGGCTGCGCGGCGGCTGCGTGCTGTATTCGTGGAGCGGCACGATGTTTGAATATATGATGCCCTTCCTGCTCATGCCCTCTGCGGCGAGGACGCTGCTGGGCACGAGCGCCCGCGGGGCCGTCGGCGCGCAGATTCGGGAAGGCGAGAGACGGCGCAGGCCGTGGGGCGTTTCCGAAAGCGCCTACCGCGCGTTTGACGCGGCGATGAACTACCAGTATCGCGCCTTCGGCATTGCCGAGCTGGCGCTGTCCGGCACGGACGAGAGCGGCGTGATTGCGCCGTATGCATGCATGCTGGCGCTCCCCGCCGCGCCGGAGCGCGCCGCGCAGAACCTTCGGGAGTTGACCGCGCAGGGCTTGCGGGGCGAATTCGGTTATTATGAGGCGCTCGATGCCCGCCGCGAAAATGAGGGCGGGGTGGTGTTCAGCTATATGTCGCACCATCAGGGCATGGCGCTGTGTGCGCTGTGCAATGCGCTGACGGGCGGCTGCCTGAACCGGTATTTCATGCAGGCGCCGCGCGAGCGTGCACTTTCCGTGCTGCTGAACGAAAAGCCGTTCGCGCGTCCGCCGCTGCTTCGAAGGCCGGCGGCAAGCGCGCCGGTGTCCGAGGAAAGCGCGCGCGCCCGTCGGCTTTTGCACGGCACGGTGCGCACGGCATTTGCCGGCTCCGGGCAGGGCCATCTGCTGTTCGGGTCGGATGCCTGTGCGTGGCTGGACGCCGACGGAAACGGATTCTACCGTCGGCTGGGCATTTACGCCAATCGCTGGCACGGCGACGCGGCGCGCTATCGCGAACGGCTGCTTCCGCGCGTGAAGGATGACGACGGCGAGATTGCGTTTTCCAAATGCGTATTCGAGCCGGGTGCGGCTGTCTTCCACGGGCGCGGCAGCCGAGGCAGCTATGAAATCTGCGCATGCCTGTCACCCGAAACAAGCGCGCTGCACATCCGCGTGCGGGTGCGTGCACTGCGCGATGCGGTGGTCACGTGCGCGCAGCGCTTTCCGGTATCGCTGGCGGATGAAAACGCCATGTATGCGCATCCGGCGTTTCAGGCGCTGTTTGTAAAGGCCGTGGCTGCGGGCGAGGGCGCCATGCGCTATACGCGCATTCGGCGTTCGGCGGAGGATACGGATTTTGCGCTGTACGCTGCCTGCGCCGGGGGCGAGGTGCTTGAGCCTGTCTCGGAGGCGGGACGGGATGCGGAAATCAGCGTATACAGCCGCTGCCGAGCCGGTGTGAGCGCCGGGGAAACGAAGGATTTTTATTTCACGCTTGCGCTCCTGCGCGGCGGCGCGGAGGAAACCGGCGGGGCGGATGCGTTTCTTCGTGCGCAGTTGCTGGCCGGCGCGCGTGCCCGTTCGCTTTTGCATTTCTGCGGACTGAACGGCGCGGCGGCCGCGTCGATTGATGCAATCTGCGCCCGTGCACTCACGACGAGGCCGGGCCCGCGCGTTTCGATTCATTTGACCGGTCGCGAGCTGTGGCCGCTGGGTCTTTCGGGCGAGAAGCCGATTCTGCTGATGTCCGCGCGTGCGGCGGCGCGGGGAGAGGCGCTTTCACGGATGATTCGCGCGCATGAATATCTGGAAAGAGCGGGCGTGCCGCTGACGCTGGTGGTGCTGTGCGCCCGGACAAACGAATATCGCCAGCCCGCGAGCGAGGAAATTGACCGGCGGCTTTCCGCCAGCCACCTGAACGCGCGCCGAAACCGCGAGGGCGGCGTGTACGTGCTGGACGCGGCGCGGCTGGATGACGCGCAGCGCGCGCTCCTGACGGCGCTGGCCGTGAACCGCGGCGAGACGGTGCGTCCGGCAAAAGCCTTTGCCGACATCCCCGCGCTGCCTATGGAGCGCACGCTGCCGCCCGCCGCGCGGATGGCGGACAACGGCTATGGCGGCTTTGCCGACGACGGCTACCAGATCGACGTGCTTCCAAGCCGGGATACGCCGCGTCCGTGGGTGAACATCCTGTCCAACGCGGACTTTGGCGTGCTGGTTACGGAAAAGGGCGGCGGCTTTGCGTGGCACGGAAACAGCCGCATGGGACGGCTTACGCCCTTTGACAACGACGTCGCCCGCGAGGGCTGGGGCGTTCGCCTGTATGCGGTGACGGAGAAGGGATATGCGCCGCTTTTGCCGCAGGAGCGTCCGCGCGGCGCATATCGCGTGACGCATGCGCCGGGGGAAACGCGCTTTGAATGCGCGTTTGATGGGCTGTTTGCCTGCACGCGCTGGCATGTGGATGCGGCGGAGAGCGTCGCGTGTCTGACCGTGGAAATCGAAAACGACGCGGAGGAAACGCGCGCCGTGACGCTGGTCGCGGCCTGTGATTTTCTGATGGGCGACGATGTGCGCGACCGCAGGCTGCTGTCCGTGGCCGGGGAAAACGGGCTGATCGCCGCACAGGGGCGCATGGAGGGCGTGGGCTTCCTTGCGGGCGCGGTCTGCGAGCGTGAGCACCTGCCGGAGCATCATGAGCTGGCAGACGCGTGCGTAAGCGCCTCGGTCAGCATTGCGCCGGGTGAGCGCGCCGGGCGAAGCTTCCTGCTCGGCTGGGCGCCGACGCGGGCGGAGGCGCAGCGCCTTGCGGCGGAGCTTTCCCCGGTTGATTCGCTGACGCGGACGCGGGCATGGTGGCAGAGCCGGCTTTCCGGCGTGAAGGTACGAACGGGCGATGAGCTGCGCGACCGACTGCTGAACGGGTTTGTGAAATATCAGGCGCTGGCCTGCCGCGTGTTTGCGCGCACGAGCCTGTATCAGCCCGGTGGCGCATATGGCATGCGCGACCAGCTTCAGGACATGCTGTGCGTACTGTATATGGAGCCGTCCCTCGTGCGCGCGCATCTGCTTCGCTGCGCGGCGCATCAGTTTGAGGACGGCGACGGCATGCACTGGTGGCACGAGCCGTATTCCGGCGTGCGCACGCGCATCTCTGATGACATGCTGTTTCTGCCCTTTGTCACTGCCGAATATGTGCGCGTGACCGGGGATGAGGGTGTTCTTCGCGAAATGGTTCCGTATCTGCGCAATGTGGAGATTCCGGAGGGCAAGGAGGATCGCTACGGCGAGGCCGAGCCGTCGAGCGTGTGCGAATCGCTGCACGGTCACTGCATGCGCGCGTTTCGCCGGGCCAATGCGGTCGGAGAGCACGGCCTTGCGCTGATGGGCGCGGGCGACTGGAACGACGGTATGAACCGCGTGGGCGCGCGCGGCCGCGGCGAAAGCGTGTGGCTGAGCGAGTTTCTTTCCTATACCGCGCGCCTGTATGCGCCGCTGTGCCGCGAGGCGGAGGAGCGTCGCGAGCTTGAGGAGATGGCCGACCGGCTGAAGCGCGCCGTGGAGGAAAGCGGATGGGATGGAGAATGGTACCTGCGCGCCATAGACGACGATGGGAACCGGCTGGGCAGCGCGTCGGCGGGATGCTGCCGAATCGACCTCATCGCGCAGGCATGGGCAGCCTTGAACGGGCAGGATGCGGCGCGCGTGCGGCAGGCGCTGGAAAGCGCTGAGCGGTATTTGGTCGATCGCGACGCATATCTGGTGCGCCTTCTCGACCCGCCGTTTACCGGCGGCTGTCCCGATCCCGGCTATATCGCCGCGTACCCCGCGGGCGTGCGCGAAAACGGGGGACAGTATACGCATGCGGCCACATGGCTGGCAGCGGCCTTCGCAAGGATGGGCGATGCGAATCGCGCATGGGAAGTTTTTGATATGCTGCTGCCGCTGCGCCGCACGGCTGATTTGGCCGGTGTGCGCCGGTACGGCGCGGAGCCGTATGTCGTTCCCGCCGACATTCGCGCGTTTGGCGCGGAAAAGGGGCGCGCAGGCTGGACATGGTATACCGGCGCCGCCGCATGGACGGAGCGCGTGCTGCTGCACGACCTGCTGGGGCTGGAAATCGAAAACGGACGTGCGCGCATTCGTCCGCTGCTCGCCGAGGGAATGAAGGATGTATCCGTCGAGCTGACCGTCGGAAGCAGCCGCTATATTCTGGCGTCCGATGAGACCGCGTGCGACGCGGACAAATGGGTGGAGCTTATCGACGACGGGCAGGTACACGCGGCGCGCTTCCCTGTGCGCGGGTAGAAAATTCGGAAACGCTTTTGCCTGAATCGGACGGAAGCGTTTCTTT
>CAZMGO010000017.1:0-25383 GCA_964565845.1 uncultured Oscillospiraceae bacterium
GATAGGGGCGCGGTGGAGTCGCGTTCCACGGCAGCCATGATGAGCGCCTGCGTAAGCACGGTTCGCACGCCGCCTTGGGCGTTCATTACGGCGAACAGGTGCGTATGTCCGGGGCGCATCTCGCGCACGGCGTCCAGCACGGTCGCGGTTTCGGAAATGGCGATCCAGCGTACGGGCGCGGGCGTGTCGGGCGTATCCGGCTTCAGGAGCATGGCGCGCAGCGTAGCGCCCTCGGACTGCCGCCGTTCGCGTTCGCCGGAGGCGATGATGTAGACGGCGGAAAGCACGAGACCCAGCTGCAGGCGTTCGCCGGACACGCAGAGGAAGCCGACGAACAGCAGGATGCCAGCCGCCAGCACGCGGCCGAGCACCACGCCGATGCGCACGGCGCGGTGCCTGTCCATTCGCAGAGCCAGCAATGCGCACAGCGCTCGTCCGCCGTCCAGCGGAAGCGCGGGCAGAAGATTTACCGCGCCAATGGCCAGATTCATTCGAATCAACGGGATCAATGCAAACGCTTCCGACGGAAGGGCGTACAGTCCCAGCGCTACCAGTGCCGCAGCCGCCAGATTCATGACGGGGCCGGCCAGCGCAATGGCGATCAACGCGCCCGGCGAGGCTTCCCACAGCTCGTACAGGCGAATGGCTGCGCCGAACGGCATAAGCTCGATTTCGTCAACGCGCGCGTGCAGCCGAAGCGCCAGCAGCAGATGCGCGCCTTCGTGTGCGCCCAGCGCGATAAGGGATGGAATCAGCGTCTGTCCGCCGGAAAGCACATAGATCAGCGCTAGCATGAGCGGCGTCAGCGGGTGGACGCGCAGGCGCATGCCGCGCACGGTCAACGCTTTCCCTCCGAAATCAGCTTCGCAGGATCGAAGGGTGTGTCTGCGGCGCGTACCTCCAGATACAGGCGCGCGTTTTCGCCGTCTCCGGCGGCGCCCAGCGTGTCGCCGCGGGCAACTGCGTCCCCGATTTTCACGGATACCGACTGCAGATACGCGAACACGGCGCAGGAGCCGTCGGCATGATCGACGAGCAGCGTCCAGTCGCCCTCACTCGACTGACTGACGGCGGATACGGAGCCGTCGGCAATCGCGCGCACCTCCGCAGCGTCCGCTGTTTTGTATTCCGTCCACGGCTGAGCCTCACTGAATGCATGGACGGTCTCGCCCTGAATCGGAATGCCTGCGGAGGAGCGCCGCCCGCCGATATTCAGAAACACCAGCGCAGATTCCGGCACCAGATTTTGAACGAATGACAGCTTTCCCAGCGATTCATCCAAACTCATGTCCATTGACAAGGCGTTTCGAACGGCGTCGGTCAGCCGATTGGTGGCCGGGCTGTCAATGCTGCCGAGAGCCATCACGGTCAAAAGCAGCGCGCAGGCAATGGCTGTGTTGCGCAGAAGCCGTTCGCCGGGCGTTCTTTTGGAGACGCGCTGACGCACGCGAGGCGAACCATGCCTGTCCCTCCGTCGGCGAAGCCGCCAGCGCACATTGGGTTCCTTGGTAACGGGCGCCGTTTCCGGAGGCTGCATGGTCGTGTGCAGCTTCAGGCCTCCCTGCGTTTTGCCGTCCATAAGAAAACCTCCTTCCGTTTACGGCATTGTATGCCGGTGGATGGAGGTTTCATGAGTTTGTCCTGCGGTGGCGCAGCAAGGCTTTTTGATGCCCGAGGCATGCGGATGCTTGATGCTACAGCCTTTGCGTATATCGGTTGTCGCCCAGCTGACGATTCAGGCGGGAGTTCATCACCACATTCATTACCAGACCGATGGCAAGCATATTCGTCAGGTAGTTGGAGCCGCCATAGCTGATGAAGGGCAGCGGAATGCCGGTAACGGGCGTCAGGCCGATAATCATGCAAATGTTTTCCAGAATATGGAACAGGAACATGGCCATAACGCCGACGATGAGGTAGGAGCCGAATTTGTCCTCGGTCTTGAACGCATGCCAAATCAGACGGCCCAGAAGCATGGCAAAGGCGAGGATGAGCGCCGTTGCGCCGATGAAGCCGAACGATTCACATACGATGGCGAAGCAAAAGTCGGTGTGATCGTCGGGAATGAAGCCGAGGGATGCGAACGAGCCCAGCGAGAACATGCCCTTCCCGGTCAATCCGCCGGAGCCGATGGCAATCTGCCCGTTAATAACCTGCATTGCGTCGTCCGGATAGTCCTCCGGGTTCAGCCACATCAGAATTCGCGTCAGACGGAAGGAGCTGGAGGAGGCGTTCATGATGTACCATACGGGCACCAGCACGACAACCGCTACCGCCAACACGCCGACAATCAGCTTGAGACTGGTTCCCGAAATCCACAGGAGCACGGCGAAAATGGCGATATATACCAGAGCCGTTCCAAAGTCGGGCTGCAGGATAACCAGAACCAGCGGAATAAACACGTAAACGCACAGCGGAATCAGCTCGCGCAGCGTTTGAACCGGCTTTTTGCGTCTGGCAAACAGGTTTGCCAGAGAAATGATGATGGCGATTTTACCGAATTCAGACGGCTGAAAGCCGCGCTGACCAAGATTACTGGAGCTTGAACCCCACTTGAAGAAGGCGGTCATGCCGCCGCGGCCGGCTTCCACCGTAAGCACGGCGAGCAGAAGGAAGATGTTCGCCCAGTAAATCAGATCGGCGTAGCGGCCGAACAGATGGTAGTTGAAGAAGATCATCGCGCACATGGCGACGATTCCGGCCAGCATCCAGAAAAACTGAAGCCGCGCGTAGGTGATGGGGTGAGTATTCAGCACCTCTGCGAGCCCGTGTACCTCCTCCTCGGTGGCTTTTGCGGTGGCAGAGTAGATGGATACGATGCCGAACAGCGATATGGCGATTACGAGCAGGAACAGCGGCCAGTCGAAATGCCGAACCAGCCGGGGATTAAACCGGTTTTTCTGAATGTCTGCGCGTAGCTGTTTTATCCTTTCTTGCATGAGGCTTCCTTTCCGAATCCGGTGCGGAGCCTGTGCGTCAGGCGGTCGTGCGGGATTCTGTAGCGAATGGTTTCACCGAGCAGTCGGCGGGTGACGCGCTCAAATGCGTCTCCGGCGCTCGTTTCACGGTCGAGTACCTGAGAGCCGGCAGCCGCGGCGAAGCCGACGGCCGGATCCTCCGGAATGAAGCCGAGGACGGGAATGTCCATCAGGCGAATGCATTCGTCGGTGGAAAGGGGATTTCTGCGGGCTACGCGGTTTATCAGCAGTTGCATGTCAGTAATTCCGTCGGCCTTCAGAAGCTCCCGCACGCGCTCTGCGTCGCGCACGCACACGGGATCGGGCGTGATGACCACGATGGCGCTGTCTGCGGCGGCGCAGGCGTTGCGGAAGCCGCGGCCCACGCCGGCCGGGCAGTCCCAAATCACGTAATCAAAGCGTCCCTTGAATTTCCGCGCCAGCGCGCGCATGTCCTCCGGCGTTACGGCGGAGGAGCCGGTTTGCTGAGAGGCGGGCAGCAGGAAAAGATTCTCGCGGCGGCGGTCGCGATACAGCGCCTGTTCGAGCGGACAGACACCCTGTACCGCATCCACAAGATCGTATACCACGTCGTTTTCCGCGCCCAGCATCAGATCCAGCGAGCGAAGGCCGATGTCCATATCGACCAGCAGCACACGCCGCCCGCCGAAGGCGAGACCGGCCGCAAGGTTTCCGGCAGCCGTGGATTTGCCCACGCCGCCCTTACCGGAGGTGATTACGATGGATTTTCCCACTGCGTCGTCCCCTTTTCTTAATCGGAAAGCGAATTGTCCGCGGATACGGTGTTTGTCTCCACATACTGAAGACTGTCGAGATAATACTCGATGGTCTTGATGGCGGCATTCGCGGCATACGCGCCGGCGTAGCCATTCTGAATGTAAACGACAACGACGATTTTTGGATCGTCCGCCGGGGCGTAGGTGACCAGCCATGCGTTGTTTTCAAGGTCAAGATCGGTACGCTGAGACGTTCCCGTCTTGGCGGCAATCTTGTATTTGGACTTGGCAAACTCCGCGGCGGCGGTACCGTCGTTTTCTACCGAGGTAACCTCCTCCATGCCCTCGTGAATGGCGTCGAAGTAGGCCTGACTGGTAACGATCTGGTTGGCAACGACCGGCTCCTTCTGCACGACAACGTTTCCGTCGGCGTCAATGACCTTGTCGATGATCTGCGCATCGTATACCGTGCCGCCGTTGGCGATGGCCGACGTGTAGCGGGCGACGGCGATCGGGGTTACCTGCGTGATCGACTGACCGATGCCGGCCATGATTGTTTCGGCAGGCGTCCACTTCAGGTCGTTTAAGTAGGTGTTTATGGTGTTGACCATGAAGTGGCTGGAAATGTAGTTTGCCGGCAGATTCATGTCATAAAGAAGTATATCGCGGATTGCCGGCAGCCATTCGCTTTTTGAATCATAGGTGATGACAATATCGAGCAGAGATTTTGCAACCTCGTTCAGACGGTCATCGTCATACTCGATGCCGCGATCCGAAGCGACGCTCAGGAACAGCTTTTTAATCATGGCCGCAGCGATCTTCGGCTTGTCGGTTTGCTGCTGCTCGATGGACACGTCCGGGTCGTACAGCATTGCCTGATTGCCGACGAAGGAGGTGGATTCGCTGGGAAGCTCAATGTTTGTCTTCGTCGTCAGTCCCAGCGCGGCGGCCCACTTGGTGATGTTCGTGGAGCCGAGGCGATAGGAGACCTCATAGAAGAAGTAGTTGCAGCTGTTTTTGATGGCCTCGACGATGGTTTGATCGGCATGCTGATAGCGCTTGGATTCGCTGATCCAGCAGCGCGGCTTATACGAGGTATCGGTTCCCTCGCGGTAGAACTCGCCCTCGTCGGAGATGCGCTCCGTGAGCGTGATGGCACCCTCGCTCAGGCCGCCCAGCGACGTGACCAGCTTGAAAATGGAGCCGGGGGAGTCCTTTGCGGAGATGGCACGGTTGAACATGGGGTTGCGATCGTCGGCGGCAATTTCCGACCATCCGCCGGGATCGACCGTCGTACCCTCGAAGATGCTCAGATCGTAGGAGGGATAGGAGCATATGCCGAGAACCTTGCCGGTGTTGGGATCCATGGCGACCATGGCGCCGGTTTCCGCAAGGGAGACCTCATAGCCGTTTTCGCCGTATCTCGCCAGCGTGGCGGCGTTTACGCGGTTCCAGCGCTCGCCGGTGTCGTTCAGTCCGTTCAGGATGGCATACTGCGTTTCGTAAATATCATTGATCGTCTCCGGCAGCGCCTCCTCCATTACGGCCTGCAGTGAGGAGTTGATGTTTGTAATCACGGAGTTGCCGTCCTTGGGCGCGACATAGGAAAGCTCGCGCACGACGGCGCCGAGGTTGTTGATTTCAACCTCACGCTTGCCCTGCCGGTATTCCAGATACGGGGACAGCTGATCCTCCATGGAGTACTCCAGCCCCGTTGCGCCGACAAATGCGTCGGTGGGGTAGCCCTGCTCCTTGTAGGATTCCAGCGCGCTGGAGGAGGTGATGCGGCTGACGTAGCCGATGCTGTGCGCAGCCAGCGTGCGGAAGGGATATTTGCGGGTGGAGCTTTCCTTTACGGACATGCCGTCCAACTCCATCGTGCGTACCTCCAGCTCCGCCACGGTTTCAAAGCCCACGTCGTAGGCAATGGTGACGGGGGTGGAGTTGTAGTTGTTCATGCGCGAGGCCTGCCAGATGGCCAGAATCTTCAGCTTGTATTCCTCGGACAGGTCAGGGTCAATGCCATAGTTTTCGCAAAGCGTGTCAAACAGCGACTCGACGGGATATTTCGTCTCGCTGGACAGATAGAAGTTTGCGCGCCACTGACGCTCACGGGTCTGCGCGACGGTTTCGCTGGTGGTATTGAAGTTCCATACCCATTGATTGTTTGAGTCGCGCTTGAGCCAGAATTCGGTGGAGGGATCCAGCGTTTTTTTGCCGTTTGATTCGATCAGCAGGATCGTTTCATAGATGGAGCGGGTGTAGCTTTCGCGATCCTCCGCGCTCTTCTTCGTGGGGTCGCGGTAGAATTGTACGTCGTAGGAACGCGAATCGTACGCCAGCGGAATCATGTCGGCATCGTAAATCGTTCCGCGCATGCCGGTCAGCTGGATGGTTTTGGTGGATTTCTTTTCGGCCTTGGCTACGTAATCGTCGTGCTGAACGATCTGCATGGAATACAGGCGGACAACCATGGCCAGAAATACGGCCAGAATGATGCCGCTCAGGATTAGATAGCGGCTGAGATACTTCTTTTTCACGTGTTCACCCCTTTTCGCTTCGAGTGGTTTTGCGCGCCTACCGCGCGTAGCGGGAGCGCTTCGGCTTGAGAACGAGATTGTACAGCATATAGAGCGGCTGAATCAGCACGGTTCCGATGCCCACGCGGACAAGCATTGCCAGCGCCTGCGAGGCGGCGACCGTCTGCGCCTGCATGAAGTAGTACACCAGCATCGTAAGCTCATATACCAGCATGGCCAGAATGGGCGCGACGATGGACGAAAGAATGCGTACGCGCATTTTTCGCCCGATCCAGCCGGCGAGGAAGCCGGAAATCGTGAAGAGCGCCGACACAAGACCCGTGGGAATGGTCAGCGTGATGTCCGTCAGGATGCCGGTAATCGCACCGTACAGAATGCCCTGCGTTCGACCGACCAGCAGCGCAATGGTGATTACGCTGAGAAGGGACAGCTTGGGCACGTAGGCCGTGTTCAGGCCGGTGAACGGAATCACGGAGGTATCGATCAGCAGAAACAGGATCGATACGGCAAAGGCAAACAATCGTTTCTTAAGCGGCATGAGTGTTCTCCCGGTTCAATCAGTTTTCCAGCCAGCTCGCTTCGGGGATGGGCTTGTCGACACCCGGAGCCTTCGTGACCTCGGGCACGGCGGTTACGCTGGGCGTAGCGGTCGGCATGACCCAGATGGCGTCGTCATCCACGGCGCGCGGCGTCTGGTAGCTGTAGATATTGCTCGTCGCCGTCGGCTTGACGGTTACGATTGGCTTGGGCGTTGCCGTCGGAACGGCAGGCAGCGACTCATCCGCCGTTTCTACCTGCTCACGCAGCACGAAAACCTCTTCTATGGAGGAAAACTGCACGGCGGGGGAGACAACCACGTATTTGTCGGCGGTATCCTGCGAGCGGCTGATGGCCGTGACCGTGCCTACGTACAGTCCCTTTGGGAAGAGGGAGTCAAGGCCGGAGGTATAGATGCTGTCGCCGATTTTGACATTGCCGATGTTCGGAAGATAATACATGTAGCATTCGGCGCTGTCGGAGTTCGTTTGCGTTTGCCCCTGCAGCATGCCGTTGTCGCGCGTGCGGCCAATCAGCGTGGCGACGGAGGAACGGGGATCGATGATGGAAAGCACCTTCGCGTAATTGTAGCCTACCTCATACACGCGGCCGATCAGGCCGGAGCCGTTTACCACGGCCATGTTGGTCATGATGCCGTCGTTCTGGCCGCGATTGATGGTGAACGAATCAAACCACACGCCGGTATCCTTGGCGATTACCTTCGCGTACACGGGAGAAAGCGCGTCGTATTCGTCCTGCGCGTTCAAAAGCACCTGCAAACGCTCGTTTTCGCTTTCGATTTCGGCATAGCTGTTCAGCTGAATGTTCAGCCGCTCAACCTCCATTTGCAATTCTGCGATGGTCTGATCCTTGTCGGCTTCGCTGGGGGAAATGCCGAACCAGCTGCGGATGAAGCTTGTTACGGCGGTTACACCGCGCTGAACGGGCGTAAACACCGTGCCGAGGGCGTTTTCCACGATGGACGTGTCTCCCGACGGGCGCACGATCAGGTAATACAGAATCACGAAGACGGCCAGCGTAACCAAAATGGAATAGATGGCGCGCTGAATGCGCAGGCTGCGCCTGCGATTCTTTGAGGTCGAATGGGTTTTGGCCAATTTTCAGTCGCCTCCCGGAGAAATCAGACTTCAAAGGCGGAGTGTGCGGCGATCAGTGCGCGGGCAAGGCGATCGTCCGATGCGCATTTTCCTGCGCCGGTTACGGCGTCGTCCTGCGGGCTTGCGCTGACGTTGACGGCCAGCTGCGTTTCGGCCTTCAGGCGCTCGGCAAAGCCTTCCAGCAACGCGCCGCCGCCGGTGAGATACAGGCCGCTGTCCAGAATGTCGCCCGTCAGCTCGGGCGGCACGTTGTACAGCGCGTCGCAGATGGCTTCCACAATGGCGCGAATCGGCTCGTTCAGCGCAAGGTATACGTCCATTGCGCAGATGGATTCGGTGGACGGCTTGCCGGTCACGACGTGACGGCCGCGAAGAAGCACCTCGTTCGTCTCGGTGGGGCGCACGGCGCTGCCGATGTCCTTTTTCAGATCCTCTGCCGTGCCGGGACTGATGACCAGACCCTTTACCCGGCGGATGTAGCGAACGATGGCCTCGTCAAAGGCCATGGAGCCGGTTTTCATCGTACGCGAGGCGACGACGCCGTTCATGGACAGAATGGAGATTTCCGTAACGGCGCAGCCGACGGAGATTACGAGAACGCCCTGCGGACGGTCGATTCGAACGCCTGCGCCGATTGCGGCGGCGACGGGGGATTTGACGATCAGCGCCTTCTTTGCGCCTGCAAGTCCCGCGGCCGTTGCCAGCGCGGCGCGCTCCACGCGCGTGGCGCCGTGGGGAACGGTGACGGCCAGACGGCTCTTTTCAAAGGGACGGCGCTTTTCGCAGGCCTTTTCGGCAACCGACAGCATCAGGATGGCCGCCAGCTCGGAATCGGCTACGCCGCCGTCGATGACCGGGGCGACGAGAATGCTGGCTTCGTCGGTGCGGCCAACCATGCGCTGGGCGTCCTGCCCCAGTGCGAGTACCTCCGAGGCATTTTCGCGATTTACCAGCGCGCAGGTAGGCTCGCGCAGCTTCACGCCCTCGTTTTCCAGATACACGGCGGTGCTGCCGGATCCCATGTCGATACCGATGCCGCCGGAAGAAAATACACCCATAGCTTGCTCCTTATTTCAGCAGGCTCTCAAAGCCTTCATACATCTTGGCAAATTCCTGCGTGGGGAAGCCGACGATATTCTCGTAGGATCCCTCATAGCGCTCAACGAAGCCGCGCGCGCCGCCCTGAATGGCATAGGCTCCGGCCTTGTCCATCGGCTCGCCCGTGGCGACGTAGGCATGGATCTCTTCATCTGAAAGAGAACGGAAAAACACCCTCGTGCCGATGACACGCAGATCGTGCCGCCCTGTCGCGGCGTCCATCAGGCAGACACCGGTGAACACGTCGTGCGCGCGCCCGGAAAGCGCCTTCAGCATATGTATGGCATCGTCCGCGTCTGCGGGCTTGCCAAGTGCCCGGCCATCCAGTGCAACCAGCGTGTCCGCGCCTGCAATCCAGCCCTCTTTGCAGACCTGCGCGACCTGTGCAGCCTTGCGCAGCGCCAGCGTCCGCACCATTTCCTCGGGCGTGCCGCCCACGGTTTCGTCCGCGTCGGAGGGGTGAATGGAAAAGGGAATTCCCATGCCCGCCAGCAGCTCGCGCCGTCTCGGCGAAGCGGATGCGAGAATCAATGTATGCATACTTCAAACCCTTTCAGGCAATAATCTCTCACCTTAGCCTCCATTATAGCATATCTTCCGGACAAATGGAATCCATGGGGCGGATTTGACTGAAATTTGTTCGTTTAATAACTTTACGATCACATTTCGAGGCGGCTTAGGCACAGCGGAAACGAAAAGATAACTTGCGAATGGGGACTGAATCGTGTATAATACATGGGTAAGCCGCTCCGGAGTGGCTTCTAAGGTGTGCTTGCATGCCGCCTCATCCGGGCGAGATTAGGGTATAGGAGGTGCAACGCGTGTACGCAGTCATTCAAACCGGTGGCAAGCAGTACCGCGTCCAGCAGGGCGACGTGATCTTTGTGGAAAAGCTCGATCGGCAGGCGGACGAAGTGGTGAATTTTGACGTACTGCTTCTGGGCAAGGACGACGAAACCGTGATCGGAGCTCCCGTTGTTGAGGGCGCGAAGGTTGAGGGCAAGGTTGTCAGCCAGGTCAAGAGCGCGAAGGTGGTCGTGTATAAGTACAAGGCCAAGAAGAACGAGCGGAAAAAGCAGGGTCATCGTCAGCCTTATACGAAGGTTGAAATTACCGCCATCAACGGCTGAGTTTCATGACGAAGGCCGTATTTTTTGAGGACGGAGACGGCAGACTGTGTGGCTTTGAGGCTGCGGGGCATGCCGGATACGCCGAATCGGGAAGGGACATTGTCTGTGCCGCCGTCTCGGCGCTTACGCAGGCGACGGTTCTGGGGCTGGAGGAAGTGGTGCGCACGCCCGTTCAGATGCGAATGGACGAAAACACCGGCTACCTTCGGTGCATGCTTTCCGGCTCGCCGAAAAAGGAAGCGCTCGATCAGGCGCAGGTTCTTTTTCGAACCCTCGAAAAAGCTTTGACCGCCATTTCCAACGACTATCCCGGTACCATCCGGATCATCATCAGAGAACGGAGGTAGACACATGTTCAAGATGAATCTTCAGCTGTTCGCGCATAAAAAAGGAATGGGTTCTTCGCGCAACGGCCGTGACAGCCACGCGCAGCGTCTGGGCACCAAGCGCGCGGATGGTCAGTTCGTTCTTGCGGGCAACATTCTTGTTCGTCAGCGCGGCACCAAAATTCATCCCGGCCTGAATGTGGGCATCGGCGATGACGATACGCTGTACGCAAAGGTGGATGGCGTCGTGAAGTTCGAACGCCGCGGCAAGGACAAGAAGCAGGTCAGCATCTATCCGAAGACCGAAGCCGCCGCAGAATAAGCGAAAAGCAGAATAACCCGCGCAGAGGTTTTCCTCCGGCGCGGGTTTTTGTTTCGGGAGCTTCAGCAATTTATACAATGAGAGAGATAAATTTGAATCTTACGCTGATGGACAGCGCGCAGGCCTTTCATTGGCGGGAAATCGGCGGCGTGTTTGCCGCGGTCGTGGATGGGCGTGTGCTTACGAGTGCAGACGAGGATGCATTTGCCCGGGCGTACTTTGATGACGCGCGGGATTATTCGCATCTTGTGAAGGTGTGTGCGGCGTATCCCGCCGCGGAGAAGGCCGTTCGGGCGACGCCGGGGCTGCGGGTGCTCAACCAGCCGCCGTGGGAGGCGCTGCTTCAGTTTATTTTATCGGCAAACAATAATGTGACGCGCATTCGCGCACTGGTTACGGCGCTGAACGAAACGTATGGCGATAAGCATGCGTTTGGCGGGGAAACGCTGCATGGATTCCCGAGGCCGGAGGTGCTTGCGCAGCTTACGGAAGCGGAGCTTCGTCTGCACGTGACCTGCGGCTATCGCGCGGCGTATCTGATCGGCACGGCGCGCATGGTGGCGGACGGCTTTCCGCTGGAGGCGCTTTCCTCAATGCCGATTGAGCAGGCACGCGAGACGCTGATGCGTCTGCCCGGCGTCGGGCCGAAGGTGGCGGATTGCGTGCTGCTGTTTGGCTGCCGGCATGCCGACGCGTTTCCGGTGGATGTGTGGGTGAAGCGGCTGATGAACGACTGGTTCGGCGTGACCGGCTCGCCTGCGTTTCTGGCGCGGGAGGCGCGGCGGATGTTCGGGGAGGAATGCGGGCTTATACAGCAGTCGCTGTTCCATGCGGCGCGCGTGGGGCTGATTGAAATCGGAGGAAAAACGGCATGACGGGCGTATGGGTAAATTTCGCAACGGTGGTTGCAGGCGGATTGATCGGCAGCCTCATCCGAAAGGGTGTGCCGGATCGCCTGCGGGCGGCAATTACAAACGGCATCGCGCTGTGCGTGCTGGTGATTGGAATTTCGGGCGCGATTGAGACGCAGAATCAGCTGCTGATGATCATCTGCATCGTGGTCGGCACGCTGATTGGCGAGGCGCTGAACCTTGAACGCGGCATCGAACGAATGGGCGACGGCATTCAGCGCATGTTTTCCGGCGAAAACGGGTTTGCCGAGGGCTTTGTCTCGGCTACGCTGCTGTTTTCCGTGGGCTCGATGGCCGTGGTCGGTTCGCTGGATGCGGGCTTTGGAAACAATGCCACGCTGCTGGCCAAGGCGGCGCTGGACGGCGTGTCCGCGCTGATGTTCGCCTCGACCTATGGCTGGAGCGTCGCACTGGCGGCTGTGCCGCTGACGGTGTATCAGGGACTGATTGCGCTTCTGGCCGTGTGGGTCAGGCCGTATCTTGGCGCGGATGTGATTGTCGAAATGAAGGCCGTGGGCAGTGTTCTGATCATTGCGCTGAGCGTGAATATGCTGGGCGTTCTGAAGGAGGGCAAGCTGCGAGTGGCGAACATGCTGCCGTCGATGTTCCTTCCGATTCTGGCGCTGCCGCTGGAGACATGGATACGCGGGCTGTTTTGACGGAGAAAGAGGTGCCCAATGACAAAGGAAGCGCTTGAGATGCGCGCACGCGCACTCGGCTTTGACCGGGTTTGGACGCTGCGGCCAATCTACGCGCCGCGCAGGCGCGTGCATCGCCTGAATGCGGGCGTGGCGGATGACCCGGAAACGCTTGCCGCCGGAACGCAGACGGTCATTTTGCTGCTGAAGGGCTACACACCCTACCGTGAGGCGGCGGAAAACGGCCGCGGCGCGATGATTTCCGCGTATTATGCGGCATCCAACCGGGCGTATGCCGCGGCAAAGGTACTGGCAGGGGAGCTTCGGGAGGAGGGCTGGCACACACTGTCCGGGGCACAGATTGCCATTAAGCCCATGATGGCGCGGTATGGTCTGGGACGGGAGGGCTATAATACGCTGATTGCCGTCGATGGGCTTGGCTCGCGCTTTCACGCACAGGTCATTCTGACCGACGCGCCGTTTGCGCATGAGCCGCTGCCGGAGCCGGGCTGCAGTGCGGATGAACGCTGCCGTGGCTGTCGTGCATGCGCGAAGGCATGTCCCGTGGGGGCGATTTCCGATGCGGGTGTGGACGTGGAAAAATGTCTGCGCGCACGGTCGGAGGGCGAGTTCATTCCGCAGGAGCTTCGTCCGCTGTACGAAAACCGGCTGCTTGGCTGCGAAATCTGCCAGAACGCATGCCCGCGCAACGCGCAGGAAACGCAGGAAATGCCTGCGGACGTAAGCGAATCCCTAACGTTGGCACGGCTGCTTCGCGGCGATTTGGGCGCTCTTGCCGATGAAATCGGGAGGAATTATGCGCGGAAAACGCGGATTCGCGTGAAGGCGGCGATGCTTGCGGGCAATCTGCGCCGCGCAGACTGCCTGCAGGAGCTGAAGACGCTTCTGCATTCGGATTCGGAGCGTGAAAGCGAAATGGCTGCTTGGGCCATACGACAAATAGAAGGGAAGGAAACCACATGAGAATCGGCGTTCGCGGACATGACTATGGTACGACCACTGCGGCGGAGCTTGCGCGGCGGATTTCCGAAGCGGGCTTCTGCTGCCTGCAGCTTGCGCTTCACAAGGCGATTGAGGGTGTGCGGCCGGAATACGGGCGGCTGAATCCCGGGTTCTGCTATGACGTGCGCCATGCGTTCGAGGACAGGCATCTGGAGGTGGCGGTGCTCGGCTGCTATATCGACCCGGCTGCGCCGGACGAGGAAAAGCGTTTGTACGACGTGAAGCGATTTCGTGAGCAGGTGGCTTATTGCCGGCAGCTGGGCTCGAATATCGTTGCGACGGAAACCGGCAATTATCTGGGCGACGAGGCCGACCGTGAGGCGCAGTTTGCGCGCCTGACGGACAGCGTGCTTCGCATGGTGGAGCAGGCGGAGCGCTTCGGCGTGTTCGTCGGCATCGAGCCGGTGCATGTCCACACGCTGAATACGCCAAGGCTTACGCGCCGTCTGCTGGACATCGCTGCCTGCGACAACCTGCAGATTGTGCTCGACCCGATTAATCTGCTTTTTCCGGAGACCATCGATCGCCAGCGCGAGATCCTCGACGAATGCTTTGCATTGTTTGGCGACCGAATCGTAGCCATTCATGCCAAGGATGTTCAGCTTGATGAGAATGGCCGCTTCCGTCCCTGTGGAATCGGCGACGGATTGTTCGATCACGAATATTTCTATGGAAGGCTCGCAAAAATCAAGCCGGGCATCAGCGTGCTGCGCGAGGAAGCGCATCCGGAGACGGCTGCGAAGGACATTGCACGGCTGAAGCAGTTCATTGCGCGGGCGGAGGGCGTATGACATTTGGAGTCGCATTAATTCGTTTTGCGCTGTTTTGCGTGATTGCGGGAATTGCGCTGATGGTTATCGGCATGGCAATTCCGAGGCGCTTCCGGCCGGACGCGTTTCCGTTTCGACCATGGCGCTTCGAGACGGCGGAGTTCTTTAAAAGGCTTCGCGTATCACACTGGAAGGATCGCATGCCGGACGCCAGCCGCGTTGTGCGCGGCATGACGCGCAAGCGGGCGGGAACCGATTCGAGCAGCGCGCATCTTGCTCGGCTGGTGCAGGAAACCTGCGTGGCGGAGCTGACACACTGGGCGCTGATGGCTGTTTGTCCGGCGTCGCTTGTGTTTGCACCGTGCGAGTGGACGCCGCTGTTTATCCTTCTGTATGACATCGGCAATTTGCCGTTCATCGTAATCCAGCGCTACAATCGGCCGCGGATGATGAAAATCCTGCGGATGAGAGAGGAGAGAGAAGGCGCATGAATCGCGCGGGACTGGTTTCGATTACGTTTCGAAAGAAAACGCCCCGGGAAATTGTGGAGCTGATGAAGATCACCGGGCTGTCGCAGGTGGAATGGGGCGGCGACGTGCACGTGAGGCCGGGCGCGGGAAGCGCCGCGGAGGTCAGGCGCATGACCGAGGGCGAGGGTTTGCGCACAAGCGCATACGGCAGCTATTATCGGCTGGAGGAAAACGAGTTTGAGCCGTGGCTGGACGAGGCCGAAGCACTGGGTGCACCGGTGATTCGCGTGTGGGCGGGGCGAAAGGGCAGCGCTGAGGTAAACGAGCACGAGCGCGAGGCGTTGGTTCGAACGCTGAACGACTGCGTACGGCAGGCCGCGGAGCGAAGCATTGTCGTGTCGCTGGAGTATCACCCGGGCACGCTGACGGACAGCCGGGACAGCGTGCGGCGTCTGATGAGGGAAAGCGCGGTTTCCTTCCACTGGCAGCCGCGCTGGGACTGGCCAGAGGCGGAGCGCCTTGCGGCGCAAAAGGAGGTTGCGCCGCGGCTGACCTGCGTACACACATTTACATGGCGCCACACGGAGCAGGGAATCGCCCGCCTGCCGCTGTCACATGGCGCAGAGATGTGGAATCGAGTTTTGCCCGAATGCAAAAACGTGCCGATGCTTCTGGAATTCGTCGAAAACGACAGCGATGAAGCGCTGCTGCGCGATGCAAGGTGGCTTACTGAGGCGCTCAAAAAGGCATAAATCCGCATAAATGAGCCAGCCGCAGAGTCTGTGGGGAATTCCTGAATCTGGCATATGCGCGAGCCAAGGGAGCGGATACCATGAGACGATTGTTTCGCTAAATGCATTTTGGGGCTTGCAGTCGATTCGGCACGTCCGAAAACGATTCCAGACGTGTCAGGCCCGCTTCTCCGGACTCCTTCCTATTCGAAAGGTCATTCCCGTGGAAACGCATCCGGCACAGTCTGATGATGTTTCTCAGCCTGTGCCGGATGCGTCCCTTTTGCGAGGGTTGCTCGCAGTTCTTTTAGATGCCGCTGCTCCGCTACTTGTCGTAGTTTTCGAGAATCACGCGAGAGATTTCGTTAATCAGCTCGCGCTGACGCGGATTCGGGCTCGGATAGAGCGGATCCGTGGGATGGTTCAGCGAATCCTGAAGCAGCATGGATGGGGAAACCTGCAGGACGTTGGAAAGTGCTACCAACGTCTCAAGACTGGCCTTGCGCGTGCCGCGCTCAATGTGGCCGAGGAAGGACACGGAGATGCCGCATTGTTCAGCCAACTGCTCCTGCGTCATTTGTAGGGAGCGGCGATGCATACGGATTCGTTTGCCTAACCCGAGATAATCCATAATTTCACCTGCATTTCTTTATTAAGATACTGTAATTATACACGTACAGCGCGAAATCTTGAATAGACCATAAGAATGTATTGCTTCTTATAGAAGGAAATACGAGCGTGAATACTTGCTACAAGGCAGGAATCCATGTTATAATGTGAAGGAACAGACGGAAATATGCGGAGGGAGCATGAAAAATCAAAAACGCATGCTGCTGCGGCTTGCAGCGCAGGGGGCGATTGTTTTTTTGCTGGCGTTTGGCGTGGAGCTTGCGCGGCCGGTACGCGGGCTGCATACGGCGGCTGCGTATGGGCTGCTGCCGCTTGCTGGCGCATATACGGCGTGCCGAGTTGTGCGCGGAGGTGTTAACCCGTATCTCAGCTGGATCCTGCCGCCGCTGGCGGCAACGGCGGCGGGCTTTCTGGTCTCACTGGGCTACGCTCCGGCGGCGGGTCCCGTGCTGCTGACGGCGCTTTTCTCGCTGGTCGGTGCGGCGCTGGGTGATGTACTTCAGAAGCAGAGGAACGGAAGGGGGCGCGGCAAACGATGAGCGCGAGGGAATCGGTTTCCATGAAGGAGATTGCGCAGCGATACCGCGACTCCTATCGGGGTATGTATTATGCGGCATGCGCGATCATGGGCAGTGAACGCGCGGCAGAACGGGCGCTTGTGAGCGCGATGATCGACGACCGTGGGGACGATATGGAGGGGCTGAAGCGTCACGCGTTGGCAGAGCTGGAGGAGGCACGCGGCGAGTCGTTTTTCTCATGCCTGTCCGGCGACATTGACGAGACGGATGAGCTGTATGAATGGCTGTTGATGGAGGCGGACGATACGCGCCGCGCCGTGATGCTTCGGTATGGCTTGCACATGAGCGTGCGGGAAATTGCGCTGGCGATGGACAAAAGCGCGGCGCATGTGCGCCGAATGCTTGAGACCGTGCGAAAGGCTGCGCTGCGTCGGGCAGGCAATGAGGCGGAAGGGAGAATTGCGGGCATCTGTCGCCGGGAAATTGCGTCCTCTCCGATTGCACCGGACTACGGTACCATTTTGCGTGCGGTAGAAAATCGGTTGAAGACGGACGGCCGTTCGCTGCCTGCGCGGCGTCGGGTGCGCGGCGTAGTCAGCTATCTGGCGGCGCTGGTGCTGCTTCTGGTTCTGGGCGGAATGCTCTGGACAAGCGCGATTCTGCTGGATTATTATCGGCAGACCTATCAGCAGGATGCGGAAACGATACAAACGGCGGAACCGGTGACGGAGGGATACAATGCCGATACTTGACGGTTTGGTCGACGAGGTCGTGTTCCGCAATGAGGAGAACGGCTGGACGGTTTTAAATGTGAAGCCGGAAAAGGGAAAGGCGTTCACGGTGGTGGGCGTTTTGCCCTTTCTGGAGGCAGGCGAATGCGCGCGCTTTGAAGGCGAATGGACGGAGCACCGCGACTATGGAAAGCAGCTCAAGTGCAGCGGCTATGAGTGCGTCGATCCGACCACGAGGAGCGCGGTGGAGCGCTATCTGGCTTCGGGCGTAGTGAAGGGCGTAGGCCCCGCGACGGCGAAGCTGCTGGTGAAGGAGTTTGGCGTGCGCACGCTGGACGTGATGGAAAATGAGCCGTGGCGGCTGATGGAGGTCGACGGCATCGGCGAAAAGCGAGCGCAGCAGATTACGGAATCCTTTGCCGCACAGCGCTCGAGCCGAAAGGCCATGGTATATCTGACCGGGCTGGGCTTCACCCCCGCGATTTCCATGCGCGTGTTCAAGCGCTATGGCGCGAATACCGCCGAGATCGTGCGCGCAAATCCCTATCGGCTTGCCGACGAGATTAAGGGCGTGGGCTTTCAGACGGTGGACAGAATCGCGCTGTCGATGGGCGTGCGTCTGAATGACGACCAACGGCTGCAGTGCGGCCTGAAATACGTGCTGGACGAAGCGGTGAACGGCGGCGGACACACATATCTGCCCCGGGACGTGCTGCTTCGCGATGCGGGACGGCTTTTGAACGTGGAAACGGCGCTGATTGAGCGCGCGCTGGCGATTCAGACGCTGAAGGGCGACGTGATTTGCGAGGAGGCGGGCGGTGTCGACGCCGTGTATCTGCGCGGATTGTATGAGGCGGAATCGGACGTTGCCGCGCGCCTATTGCGGCTGCAGGGGAGCGGAGACGATGCGGACGCGGAAATCTCGGACGATGCGATTGCCGATTTCGAGCGCGAGAAGGACATGAGGCTGAGTGAGCGGCAGAAGGACGCCATTCGGATTGCCGCCTCGCGCCGCGTGACGGTAATCACCGGCGGGCCGGGCACCGGCAAGACAACGCTGATTAACTGCCTGCTGCATTTGGCTGCGCCAAGGGGTAAAATCGAGCTGTGCGCGCCCACCGGCCGCGCCGCCAAGCGTATGTCGGAAACGACCGGCGCGGAGGCGCTCACGATTCATCGCCTGCTGGAATACAGCGGCGAGGAGGAAAGATTCAAAAAATGCGAGGATGCGCCGCTGGACGCAAAGACGATCATTGTCGATGAGATGTCCATGGTGGATATTTTTCTGATGCGCGCGCTGCTGCGCGCCGTTCGCATCGGCACGCGGCTGGTGCTGGTGGGCGACAAGGATCAGCTGCCGTCGGTGGGCGCAGGCAACGTGCTGGGCGATCTGATTGACAGCGGCGTTCTGCCCGTGGTGCGCCTGACGGAGGTATTCCGGCAGGCGGAGGCCAGCGCGATCGTTGTGAACGCGCACAGGATTAATCATGGTGAAATGCCCATCGTCAACCGCAAAGGGACGGACTTCTTCCTTGAGCGCATGCAGACGGCGGAGCAGGCCGCACAGAGCACGCTGAATCTTGTGAAAACACGCCTGCCAAGCTTCTTTGGACTGGATGTGCTGCGCGGCATACAGGTGATGACGCCGATGAAAAAGGGCGCAGCGGGCGTGTATGAGATGAACCGTCGCCTGCAGGAGTCGCTGAATCCGCCCGAGGGGCAGCCGCAGCTGACGCGCGGCGAAACGGTTTTCCGCCTTGGCGACAAGGTGATGCAGGTAAAAAACGATTACGAGCTCGGCTGGCTGCGCGGCGACGAGGAGGGCAAGGGCGTATTCAATGGGGACATTGGATTCATTACCGGTGTGAACCGGGAGGATAAAACGCTCACCGTGCGCTTTGATGACGGACGCAGCGCCGAGTACTTCGACGATGTGCTGGAGGAGCTGGAGCTGGCCTACTGCATGTCCGTGCACAAGAGTCAGGGCAGCGAGTTCGATGCGGTCGTGTTGCCGCTGGTCAGCGGGCCGCCGATGCTTATGACGCGCAATCTGCTGTATACGGCGGTCACGCGCGCGAAGAAGCTGGTGGTAATTACGGGGCGCGAGGACTGTGTGCGCGCCATGGTAAACAACAATCATATCGCGCGGAGATACAGTGCGCTGGCTGAGCGGCTCAAAGCCATGGGAGGCGCACGATGAAGCCTCTGCGCGCGGTGCTGGATTTTCTCTTTGCGCCGAGGGCAAACTGTCAGGGCTGCGGAAGTGAGCTTGGCAGCGACAGGGACTGGCTGTGCGCCGACTGCTATGCAAAGCTCAAGCCGCTGTATCTTACGTCGATGGTGCGGGAGGAGCTGTGCGAGGCCTGCGGCGGCGTGCTTCGCGGCTCGGGACGCTGCGAGGTCTGCGGCGCGCGTCGGTCGGCGCCGTTTTCCGCGGCGGCTGCCTATGCGTATGAGCCGCCGGTCAATCGGCTGATTCGACGGTTCAAGTTTCGCGGCGTATACCGAATGGAGGAGTGGATGGCGGACGAGATGCTGAGAGCATACAGGGCGGCGGGCTTCCCGTCCTGCGGATTCGTTCAGCCCGTTCCCATGCACTGGATTCGCCGGAACGCGCGCGGCATCGACCATGCGGCGCGGCTTGCAAAGGCATTTGCCGCCCGAGCCGACCTGCCGTATCGCAATGTGCTTCGGCGTGCACGCCTTACGCGGCAGCAGGCGAAGCTGAGCGGAGAGGCGCGGAGGCGGGCACTGGGCGACGCAATACGCGCGCGGGAGAGCCTTCACGGAGAGACCGTTCTGCTTATCGACGACGTGCGTACGACCGGCACGACGGTATCTCAGTGCCGCAGGGCGCTTGTAAACGCCGGCGCGGGGCGCGTGTATGTGCTCACGCTTGCGCGAACCGAGCGGCGGGAGGGAGGTCGGACAGACGGGGTTTAAGGAGAAACCGAAGGACACGCATATGTGCATGCCTGCGCGAACGGAGTGCCGGGAGTGCGTTTGGACGGGCGAGCGTCAGGAGGGAAAAGCGATTCGTAGACAGCTTGTCGGAATTTCCCGGCAAAAGGCTGACAGCATTCAACAAAAACGGATTATTTGGGCTGTACAGTAAAAAAAGAGTAAAAAAACGCTTGCAAAACGAAGGCACATCATGTATAATATCCGAGGTTGTACGAAGACGGGTCTGTGGTTGAAAGTCGAGGCCAGTCGCAGGCAAAACGATCCACGTAACCCGGGCAAAGTCCCGGTGAGCATGGTGCGGCTTAGAGGTAAGTCCGGCCAGCACGGCGATGCTGAGAGGGCCAGTAGTGGGGCGCAAAGCGTATGAGCGAAAACTCCAGCCGGCGAGTGTGGGGGCAAAGACCAGGTCAGCCGGACTTCGTATGACCGATTACGAATGTGGGGGTATTTTTCCATGTACGAGGACAAGACGCTGGTATGCAAGGACTGCGGCAAGGAATTCATTTTCAGTGCCGGCGAACAGGCTTTCTACGCTGAGAAGGGCTTCCAGAACGAGCCCAGCCGCTGCAAGGCCTGCCGTGATGCCCGCAAGGCGAGCCGTAACAACGGCTCCGGCGAGCGCGAAATGTATGAGACCGTCTGCGCTGAGTGCGGCAAGCCCACCCGCGTGCCGTTCATCCCGAAGTCCGACCGTCCGATCTATTGCAGCGAGTGCTACGCGGCCAAGCGTCAGTAATCATAAGATAGATCCCGAAAGCTCCTTCCTCGGAGGGGGCTTTTTGCATGCACAAACGCCGCGAGCGCAGGACTCGCGGCGTTTGTCAAATGCGTTACTGGTTTTTCTGATAGATGATTCGAAGACCCTTGAGCGTCAGAAGGCCGTCCAACACGTCGATTTCCGGCGCGTCCTCGCGAATCAGCACGGCCATGCCGCCGGTTGCGATTACGCGGCAGTCCTGCTGAAGCTCCTCCTTCATGCGGCCGATCAGGTATTTCACAAGCCCGATGTGGCCATAGAGTATGCCGCTTTGCAGGTTGGCCACGGTGTTTTTGCCGATGACCGACGGCGGCTTGATAAGCTCAAAGCGCGGAAGCTTCGCCGTGCGGTCGACAATCGCGTCAGCGGTGACCTTCAGGCCGGGGCAGATGGCGCCGCCGAGGAATTCGCCCTTTTCGGAGACCACGCCGAAGCTGGTCGCCGTGCCGAAGTCGATGAAGATGCACGGCCCGCCGTACAGCTCATAGCTGGCTACGGCGTTGGCAATGCGGTCGCTGCCAAGCTCGCGCGGGTTGTCGTATTTGATGTGAATGCCGGTTTTAATGCCGGGCATGACGAACATGGGCGTGACGCCGAAATACGTCAGGCACATGTGCTCGATGGTATAGTTGATTGTGGGCACAACCGAGGAAATCACGATGCCGGTTACCAGCGTCGGCTCCAGTCCCTTGTGGCGGAACAGGTTGAGCAGCAGCATGCCGTATTCGTCGCTGGTCAGGGTGCGATTGGTGGAAACGCGCCAGTAGCTGACCATGCTGCCTCCGTCGAACAGCGCGGTTTTTACGTTGGTGTTTCCGATGTCCATTGTCAGAATCATGGTTGAGCGTCTCCCATTATGCGTTTGTATTCACGCGCTTCAGCGCGCAGATGACGGGGGGGGTGAGTATGGCTGCGGCAATGGCCTCCGCGCCGCCGGCGATAATGCCGGTGCCGGTGATCAGACCGACGACGGCGGCTGCATCCAGCCCGGCAAGATGATAGAACAGCAGCATCAGGCCAAGGTAGAAGATTGTGTTCGTCAGCGTTCCGGCGACTGCCGAAACGGTAAGCGCGGCATTGTCGGTGCGAACGGCGAACAAAAGCTCGAAAACCGCAAACAGGGCGAACAGAGCAGCAGCCGCCCAGAACGGCAGCAGCTTCAGCGCATACAGCCCGATCACCAAAACAGGGAAGGCGATGACAAACACGAGGGAATCGGCAATCCGCGAAAGAGAGGGCACAATCAAACGCACGGACAAATGCACGGACTTGGACGAAATCAGGCGATAGGTGAAATGTGTAACTACCGGCACGAGCAGGCGCGGCAGCATGGACATGACAATGACATACAGCGGGGATTCGCTCACCAGCGTGGAAACCAGCCCGGACGCGGGCGAGGGAATGCCGAAGGCGCGCAGCGTGCTGGTCAGGCCGAAGAAGAAGCCCAGCAGAAGACCCGTGCGCCAGCCGAGCAGAATCGTGCCGATAATCACGGGAATATGCAGAATCGTCACGTTGATAAAGCCCAGAGGGATGATCCCAAGCGGCGTTAAGCCGAGAACGAGCGTGAGCGCGACGAACAGTGACGTGAGTACGAAGTGCCGAAGATCCATGTGCTTCATGAGAATACCTCCGTTCGGGTTCCGCGCGGGATACCCTACGTGATTTGGGGAACCAAAGAGAACCAACCCGGGTGCGGCTCCGAGGATGCCGTCCGTTTCCGTAATTATAAAGGGAATTGCCTTTTTGCGCTTGCGGAATCACGTTAAAATGTGGTATGATAAGAAAAAAATAACGGAGGGATGAACCATGGCAATTCAGGGACTGCATCATATCGGTGTGAAGGTGCGCGACGCACAGACCTCGGCACGCTTTTATGAGGAGCTGCTTGACTTCAAGAAGACGGATGAATTCCGAAACGGAAGCTCGCATCTGACGTTCATGCGCGCGGGCAGCTGCGTGCTGGAGCTGATTGAAAAGCCGGAAATCGAGCGCATGCCCGCGGGCAACATCGATCATGTGGCGCTGGACGTGGACAATATCGAGGAAATCGTCGAACGGCTGAAGGCACGCCGCGTGGAATTTGTGGACAGCGAAATTAATCGCTGCGACTGGATTTACGGCGGCGTGAAGAATATCTTCTTTAAGGGCCCGGACGGCGAACGAATCGAGCTGTTTGAGGTTATTTGACAAGAGCGGAGGAACGCAAAATGGTAAATAGGCAGGAGGACATGATTGCCAGCATCAAGCACCAGATGCGCGGCGGAAACGGCGACGTGGAGGTTTTGAGTCTGTCCGAGGAGAGACCGGGCAAGGTGCGCCTGTTCGCAAGGCTCACGATTGGCCCCGGCTGCTCCATCGGCTATCATGTTCATGAGGGTGAAACGGAAATGTTCGCCTTTGTGGCGGGCAGCGGCCGCGTAAGTGACGACGGAGAGCTTCGCGACGTGCAGGCGGGCGACAGCATGGTCACCTTCCCCGGCCATGGGCACGGCGTGGAAAACACGGGCAGCGAAAATCTGGTGATGATCGCCGTTATCGTTCTGGAATAAACGTGCGGCAGACGTCCTGCATCATGCGCTCGCACGCGGGCACATCGGTATCATTCGAGAGGAAAACCGCAAGCAGCGGCTCGCTCGTAAGGATGATGCCCGCGTCGTGCGTGGTGCCGTCGTCCTCGCCGGTCTTGTGCGCGACGCGGATTCCGGCGGAATGCAGGTAAAACGGGATTTTTCCGTTCAGCCGCTGATCGAGCAGAATATGCAGCATGCTTTCGGATGCAGCCTTCGAAACCAGCTCGCCCTTGTATAGCAGGCGGAGGAAGCAGGCGACGCTTTCGGCGGTAATGGTGTTCTGCAGTCCGCGCGCGGAGGCCTCGGAATCGAACATTTTGCGGCGCAGGCGCATGCCGCCAAGGCCGTATGCGTCCAGCGCGCGGTTCACGCGGTCGATGCCGAGGCGGTCGATGAGGATGTTCGTTGCGGTGTTGTCGCTCAGGATAATCATTAGCTTTGCAAGGTCGCGCAGCGTGACGCGGATTCCGTCGTGCAGGTAGGTGAGCGCGCCGCAGGAGGGCACCTTGTCCTCCGGTTGGACGGCGTAAAGCTCGTTCGGGTCAAGCGAGCCGTCGTCAAAGCGGCGGAAGGTCTCGAGCAGCACGGCGAGCTTGATGACGCTGGCCGCAATGACGGGCGCGTCCGGGTTTATTCGCATGGTTTCGCCGGTCGTCAGGTTTTCAAGCCACAGGCACACCGTGCCCGGCAGCACGCGCACGCGGGCGGGAATTTCGCAGTCAAACAAGAAAACACTTCCCTTCAGATGCATTGGCATGGATTTCAGAGGTATTTGGCAATGAAAGAAGCATGGCTTTCGTTTCCCTCCAAGGCGGACGGGCTGGAAATCAGCGTTCTGCTGGTGGAGCCCGAGGGCGAGGTGCGCGGCACGGTTTTGATGGCGCACGGCATATCCGAATACAAGGAGCGGTATCTGCCGATGATGCGGCACTGGGCCGAAAGGGGCTTTGCGTGCATCATGAACGATCATCGCGGCTATGGCCGCAGCGTGCGCGCGGAGGAGGATCTGGGATATACCTACGAGATGGGCGCAGAGGGCACGCTGACGGACATGCGCACGACGGCAGAGCTGCTGGCGGAGCGTTATCCGGGCAGAAAGTGCTTCCTCTATGGGCACAGCATGGGCTCCCTGTGCGCGCTCAACTATCTGAAGCGGTATGGAAACGAGCTGAGCGGCGTGATTCTCAGCGCGCTTCCGGCGCACAATCCGGCGGCAGGCGCAGGCATTCGGTATCTGAAGCTCAAGCGGCGCATGCGGGGCGGGCGCTATCGCGACGAGAACGCAGAGAAGCTGATCTTCAAAAGCTATACATCGGCCTTCCGCGGCGAGAATTCGAAGTATGCGTGGATCAACTCCGATCCTGCGTGCGTAAAGGCCTACGCAGCCGACCCGCATTGCGCGTTTCCGGGCACGGTGGACGGCTATTTGTCGCTGCTTGAGCTGATGCTCGGCGCGTATGATCGCCGCGGCTGGCAGAATGTGAAGAATTTGCTTCCGATATTTATCGCCGTGGGTGCGTGCGACCCTTGTGCCGCAGGCGAAAAGGGCGCAAACGCGGGCGAGAAATATTTGAAGAGCCTCGGCTTCGTGCGCACGGAGCATCAGGCGTATCCGGGCATGCGCCATGAGATTCACAACGAATCGAACGGCGCGCAGGCGATGGACGATATGCGGAACCGGCTGCTTCTGTGGCTATAGAGCCTTCGGCTACGCTTCAGCTTGCAGGGCCTGACAGGCCTCCAGCAGGGCTTCGCGTTCATTGGGAAGCTCCTCGGAGACGACCTTATCCAGCAGCGCCTTCAGCATGCGTCCGACGTCGGGGCCGGTAAGCCCGAGCGCCATTAAATCGCGGCCGTTTACCGCAAGGTCGCTGATCTTCACGCAGACGTTTCGCGCGATTT
>CAZMGO010000018.1:0-25263 GCA_964565845.1 uncultured Oscillospiraceae bacterium
GAGTATTCAGCAGACGGCATGGGAGCCTGCCGGCGGTGGATGCGCGCGCCCGGCTCCGTCTATTTCGGCGGCAGCCTCGTCGATGACGGTCTCAATGCTGCCCGCCCGTGCGTGCGGGTTCGGCTGGTTCCGGGGCTTGCGGAAAGCATTAAGGCGGCGAATGCTGTCCGCCCATGCGTGCGGGTTCGGCTTTTCTAAAATAATCTCCGAATCCCATAATCCCGTAGCCCCCGTTCCTCCCAATCCCCGAATCCCTTACCGGGCAGCCGGTTTTTTCCGCCTTCGCCGGTTCGGCAGACAAAGGTCTGCCGGACGGCGGGGCAGGGGAGAGTCCGAATGGCGGCAAGGCGCCCGTGCCCGGAGGGAGAGACGAACGCGCATCCGGCGATGGGGCGAAAGGCTGGGCGCGGCTGAGAATTTTATACCAGCGGTAGGATGACAATTCGCACATTCCGTGTTATACTATATCCATGACAGGAGAAGAAAGGGGGGTTCAGGATGTCTGCGGTTTCCATGCTTTCGAATTTACGCAACGCAATCAGTCTGGTACCGTCCGAACGGCGGTATCATCATTTGTCATGCCTGCATTCGACGAGGATGGAAGCGCGGAGGTCTTGAAGGCTCCGCTGCGATATGCGCGATTGGACGATCAAGCCACCCGTCAATGCATGGCGGGCGGCTTTTATTTTACGAGCTTCAGGGGGGAGAGCATGATTATTCAGGGAAGGTTTGCCTCGGCCGTTGCGTATGCAAGCGTAATCGAGCCGGAGGCCATAGAGCAGATTCGCCGCATGTGCGACTATGATTTCACGGAGGGCAGCACGATTCGCATCATGCCCGACGTTCACGCGGGCAAGGGCTGCACCATCGGCACGACCATGACTATTCGCGATAAGGCTGTGCCCAACGTGGTCGGGGTGGACATTGGCTGCGGCATGTACACGGTGAAGCTGAACGAGCGAGAGATTGACTTCGCACGCTTGGACGAGGCCGCGCACGAGGTTCCCTCGGGCATGCGCGTGTGGGAGGGAAGGCAGGAGCATTTTGATCTGGAAACGCTTCGGTGCTATCGCGACCTGAAGGACGCGCGCCGGCTTGAGCGCTCTCTGGGAACGCTGGGCGGCGGCAATCACTTCATTGAGGTTGACCGTGCGGCGGACGGCACGCTGTATCTCGTCATTCATACCGGCAGCCGCAACCTCGGAAAGCAGGTTGCAGAGCGCTATCAGCGCCTTGCGGTCGAATTGAATCAGGGGCGCGAGGCATATTTCAAAATGCGCGAGGCGCTGATTGCCGAGTACAAGGCGGCGGGTCGCCGCAAGGAGATTCAGGCGGCACTCAAGGCGCTGCGGTGGGAGGACAAGCCGCTCACGATTCCGGAGGATCTATGCTACGTGTATGGCGAGTATCTGGACGATTATCTCCACGACGTGGAGGTTTGTCAGCAGTTTGCCCGCCGCAATCGCGAGCTGATTGCGGAGATTCTGCTTGCCCGTTCCGGCTTGACGGCTATCGACGCATTTCACACGATTCATAATTACATCGACACGCAGGAGAGGATTCTGCGAAAGGGCGCCATCGCGGCGCACAAGGGCGAGCGGGTGCTCATTCCCATCAACATGCGCGACGGCTCCGTTCTTGCGATTGGTCGAGGGAATCCCGAGTGGAATTACTCCGCGCCGCACGGCGCGGGACGACTGATGTCCCGCAGCGCCGCGCGTAAGTCGCTGGACATGAGCGCATATGAGGAGGCTATGAAGGGAATCTACACGACCTCCGTCAGTCCCGCCACCATCGACGAAGCGCCCATGGCGTATAAATCCCTTGCGGACATTATCGGCGTCATTCGTGATTCCGTCGATGTGATCGACGTTATGAAGCCTGTGTACAATTTCAAGGCGTCCGACTGAGCGCGCGCTCCGGTCGGTCGCCGGAAGGGAGAAAACGATGAAGCTTCCGGTAATAAACATGAAGCAGACCGGCCGGAACATCGTTGTGCTTCGCGAACGGCGCGGCATATCCGTCAAGCAGCTTCAGGGCATGATGGGATTTGCCACGCCGCAGGCGATTTACAAGTGGCAGCACGGCGAGTCCCTGCCCACGGTGGATAATCTCGTGGCGCTTTCCGCCATTCTTTCGGTGCCCATTGACGCAATCCTGATTACGGGAGCGTCGTCCGTCGCCTGCGGAGACGCACAGCCCGCGCCGTAGGCTGCGCATTCGCTATTGCGCGGGCACAAGGACGGTCAGCGACTGCGGCGGGACGGTCAGGGTGCTTCCGTCCATTTCCGGCATCGCGGAGTCTCGCGCTGCGGACAGGAAGTCCGCTTGCTTTACGGCTTCGGGCAGCGTCACGCAGATGCTGCGGTCGGCAGAGAGGTTGTACACGAGATACGCCGTCTCCTCCGCGCAGACCTTGCGCAATACGCATGCGTCGATTTCGTCGCCCAGATCGAGCATTTCCGCCGTTCCCTCCGAAATTGCCGGGTGGGCGGCGCGCAGCGCGAGCAGGCGGCAATAGAAGGCGTAGATCGAGTCATCGTCCGCTTCCTGCGTTTCCAGTGAGCCGAAGGCGTGCGTCTGCGCGTCCATATCGGCGGGACCCTTTGTCATGCCGGGCGCGGAGGCATCCTCCGACCAATACATGGGCGCGCGCTTGTTTTCGTCCTTGCCTGCGCCGGACATGCCCAGCTCCTCACCGTAGTAGACGAACGCCGTTCCCGTCATCGTCAGGTTCAGGCAGGCATACAGCTTGATTTTCGCTTCGTCCTTTCGCATGAAGCCCGCGATGCGCCCAATGTCATGATTGGAGCCGAACGGCGCATCCTGCGCATGGTTTTCCACGAGTGTGTTCTGCCACGCGATGAGCGCGCTTGCGTAGGCATACGCGGAGCTTGTCTTGCCGCGGCCAATCAGCGTTTTCGCCGTGCGTCCCTCCGCCCCGGCGAAGGAAAAGTTGAACAGCGCGTCTACGCCGCTTTCCCAATAGGACGGGAACTGCGCGGCGCTCGTCCATGCCTCGGCGACGACAAACGAATCCGCGCGGCGGGCATGGATGAAGTCCGTGATCCAGCGCAGCACCTCGGCATTTTCGCTCGCGGAGCCGGTGTAATGAATTACGGCGTCGAGCCGAAAATCGTCCGCGCCGTGCGCAAGCCAGAAATCGACGGCGTTTTCGATTTCCCGGCGAACGGCTTCGTTCTCCAGCGCGAGATCCGGCATGTGCCCGCCGAACACGCACTCGTAGCCCCAGCCGTTCCCCAGTGTTTGCCAGTTTTTGGACGCCTGCTCCATGGGCTTAAAGTGATAGTAGCTTACGTAGGGATTATGCGCCCGGCACGGTATGCCGCTCATGCAGCTTTCATCGGCGCATGGCTCGACGGTCAGGCTTTGCACGGCGCTTTGAAACCATGGATGCTCGTTGGACGTGTGGTTGATGACCAGATCGAGCATCACCCGCATGCCGCGCGCGTGATAGGCTTCCGCCAGCGCGTCGAAATCCGCCAGCGTGCCAAGCGACGCGTCGACGGACTGATAGTCCAGCACGTCGTATTTATGGTAGCTCGCGCCGGAGAAAAACGGCGTAAGCCAGACGCCGTTTACGCCGAGCGCCTGCAGATAGTCCGCCGACGCGGTTACGCCGGCCAAATCGCCCACGCCGTCGCTGTCCGTATCGCGGAACGACGACGGGAAAATCTCGTAATACACGCCCCCGGCCTTTGCCGTGCCCGCGGTCAGCAGCAGAAGCGTCAAAAGAAGCGCCGTGATTCGTTTTGTCATTTCCATCCTTCCTCTCGCGTGCGTCTGTTCGGATTATAGCATACCGCCGCATCCGCGTCAATTTGCGCGCGTGTGCAATTTGGGTGTGTATGGACTGAAGTCGGATTCGGTCACAAAATATTTGGCAGTTCTGTGTCATTAGTTTGCGTGATTGTTCATAAAGTCGTAAACGAAAGAAGCGAAAAAGACGGGAACTTATGGTACAATGGAGAAGTCAAATACATGCTTTGATCGAATGAATGGAGGTTGGAATATGAAAAAGAAATTGATGGTCGTTCTCTCTCTTCTGTGCGTTCTGGCGATGACGGTTCCTGCGCTTGTGAGCGCCGAAACCGTGAAGACGGCCGTAGACGGCGGCTCCCTGCGTCTGCGCAAGAAAGCCTCTACCAGCTCCGCAACCGTCGGCTTCGTCGAGGATGGCGATCATATCGACGTGCTCTCCAAGGGCAGCATTTGGTCGAAGGTTGAAACCGATTCCGGCAAGGTTGGCTACATCAAGACGCTTTACATCGAGGGCACCGGCAGTGTCTATGCCAGCGGCACCACCTACACCACCCGCAAGACCGGCAAAACCACCGCAGCCGTGAACCTGCGCGGCGGCGCGAGCACCTCGACCGGAATCATCAAGACGCTGGCCAAGGGCACGAAGGTTACCATTTTGGGCACGAACGGCAGCTTCTATCTGGTATCCACCAGCGAAGGCACGCAGGGCTTCGTGAGCAAGAAATACGTATCCACCAGCGCTTCCAGCTCGACGACGACCACCAGCAGCTATGCCCGCGTGACCGGCAGCGTTGTCAACATGCGCTCCGGCGCCGGCACCCAATATAAGGTTGTCACGGCGCTGACCAAGGGCAGCGAGGTCAAAATTCTCAGCACCAGCAACTCCAAATGGTGGAAGGTCAGCTACACCGGCAACGGCAAGACCTACACCGGCTATATGTCCACCAGCTACCTGAAGAAGAAGTAAGCGGCAGCCATTTGCGAAAAGGGGTTTCGTTTCCTCCGGTTATTCGGAGAACGAAGCCCCTTTGCCGTGCGGTTGACGGTTTGCTTGTACGCACGCGCCTTTTCCAAGCCCCGCGCCGGGCGGGTTCAGCCATCCACCTTGACCAGCGTCATCTGCATTTGCTCACCCTTCTCGTTCGGCCCGGTGAACGTCAGCGCGATATGCACCAGCCGCCGCACGCCGTCCGCGCAGGGCGACAGGCCGATATAGCGAAGCCGTTTCTCTCCGGCGGCGACAGCAGCCAGCTGCTTTTCGCGCGCGAACAGGCTCATATAGGTTTCCCTGTCCTCCGCCCGATAGAATTCACAGCTCTTCTCAATCAGCTCAGACAAAACCCCTCTTCCCGGAATCTGCCCGATTCCGCATTTCAGCACCTCATAGGTATCCCGCGTCAGATTTGCCGCGATGCACACGTCATACATCGACGTAATGGCCGTGTACATGCGCTTCAGGCTGGCTTCGTTGGGCTCATAGGTGGTCGGCAGCGCGGAATCTCCGCCGTGACGATACCCGGGCTGCTCCATCTCCGGCGTATAGAAGGCGCAGTGGAAGCGCTCATCCGACTTGATGCAATACAGCGCCTTGTCCGCCCGGCGCAGGAGCGATTCGTAGCTGTCCCTTCTGGTATTGCCGATGGCCGCGCCCATCGAGGCGTGCAGCATGGTTTCTCCGTTTTCGCCCACCCGGATGCTTCCGATTCGTTCGGCCAGCGTTTCCAGCATCTTTTCCGCGCGCATGCGATTGCGCGTGTTGCGCAGAAGCAGAATAAACTCGTCGCCGCCATAGCGCCCCACAATGTCGTTTGGACGGAAATACGTTTTCAGCACGGATGCCAGCTCACGGATGGCGCGGTCGCCCTGCATGTGTCCCATGCGGTCGTTGATCGTTTTCAGCTTGTCTATATCGATGATTACCAGCGTGACCGCCTCGTTCGTGCTTGCGTGGAACACGCGCTCGATCATTGCGTCGGCGGTCGCGCGGTTGTATACGCCCGTCATGCCGTCGGTTTCGGCGCGCGCCAGAATGTCCAGCTCCGCCAGCTTCTCCTCGTGAATATCGCGAATCATCACGGATGCAATCGTGTGCCCGGTAAAGCTGTCAACCACGCCCTCAATCGAGGCTCTTGCCCAGCGAACGCCCGCATCCTTTGTGTAAATGCGCGCTTCGACCTCGTTTGGCTTGGTTCCGTCGGTAATGAACGCCGCGGCGTTGTCGCGCATGAAGAACGCGAACACGCGCGCCTGATCCTCCGGCAGCACGTAGGTTCGCACCATGTGATAGGCCTCCCGATCATAATCGCGCGCCCACTGGCCGCGCTCCACGGGAAACAGGCTGCCGTCTGCGCTGATTAAACGGCGATCCTCGATGTCCAACTCCATATACAGCCGCTGGCGGCTGGGGATGGAATTCATTTGGCTGCGGAAGCGCAGGTAGGAAAGCTCCTTTTCATAGGCATCGGTAATGTCCTCCGAGCTGAAGACGGCCTTGCGCGGCTGCCCGTCGCTGTCCATTACCGAAACAAACTGAATTCGCTCCCAATGCCATTCGCCGCTGGCGAGACGGACGCGAACAATCGTCTCCTTTTGCTTTTCGCCGCTTTTCAGCGCCTGCACCAGCTGGCCGAGCGCGGTCGACGGCCCGCCGCATTCGTCCTTTGCGCCCTTTTCCAGACAGACGGAAAGGCTCGTCAGCGTTTCCGGCAGCGCGTGACTGCGCGCATACGCCGTCGGAAGCATGATGGTGTCGGTCGTCACGTCGTACAGCGCAACGGAGCCGCCCGCCTGCGCCATGGACAGATGCGCGGCCTCCTCGATGATGTGCAGCCGGTTCTCGATGTCCTCCGAATAAATGGCGTAAATCAAAGCCTTGCCGTCGCCCAGACGCTCCAGCTCCGCGTTGAGATACAGATGCGCGTAGCCGTCGCTTCCGTTTCGAATGCGCAGAGGCATCTCCAGCGCGCGGCGTCCCGCCATGCCCTCGCGGAGCTTCTCCCACAGGCGCGGCCAATCCTCCGGGTGAACGAACGTCCGCGTGTCGCCGGTATCCGCGTTGGGCGAAAGCCCGCCCAGCATGCGCAGAAGCGACTGGTTGGCATAGCGCAGCCGCAGCTCGTCGCCGTCAAGCTCGTACATTCCCGCACCGCAGGGAAGGTGGTTTAAAAGGTCGCGGCGAATGTCCTCCGCCCGAATTTCCTCGGTAATATCGGCAAAATAGGCGTTCAGATACTGCACGCCGTCCGCGTCCTGGGTTGTGCGGCAAAATGCGCGCACCCATGCATGGCTTTCGTCGCCGCGCACCAGACGCAGCTGCATGCTGAACGTGCCCTCGCGCCGCAGCGCCACCTTCAGCAGATGCCGAAATTCGTTTGAGTCGTCCGTCTTCACACCCCACAGGGGATTTTCGCCGTATTTGCCCAGAAGCTCGCTGCGCTCCATGCGCACGATGTGCGCGAAGCCTTCATTTATATATATGGGCTCCATGCGCTCGCCGTCCAGACGAATGCGCATGAATCCGCCGGGCATGTCCTCCATGATGCGCGTCAGCAGCGCCTTTTCGGCGGAAAGGCGCTTTTTCAGCCGGCCTCGCTCGAGAATCACGGCGACGTAATCGACCAGCGACGCCAGATGATCGATGCGGCGGGGATACCGTCCCGCGTCCACCGCATTGACAAAGCCGTATAGCTGCCCGTCCAGAAACACCGGAACGGACATAATCAACGAAATATCCGATTTGTGCAGAAGCTTGATTTCGTCCTTCCATTCTGCGCCCAGCCGGTTCACATCGTCGATGAGCACATACTCATTGCGTTCAAATGCATACGTCCAATGCGGAAGGGTCGCCATGGGCACGCTTTCCGGGGGCGCTTGCCGCTGCGCTTCGTTTTCCGCCATCGCAATGCTGACAAGGGCGGCACACGCCTCCTGCGCGTCAATTTTAAATAGGCACACGTGATGCGCGTCGAAATACGCGCGCGCGTTTTCAAGCACGGCGTGCAGCGCCCTGTCATCATCGCCATCGGAGAAAACCTCGCGGCCGGTGTGGTTCAGCAGGCGAAGCAGCTCTGCGCGATCCTCAAAGCTCTGCGTCGCCTCCGCATGCCCGCTCCGATTCGCCACGCCCACGAGATACGTGCGCCTTCCAAGCGCGCGCACGGACAGGCGCGGGTGAGAAAGGGACGACGGCAGGCGGCTGAAGCACATTTCGCCCTCTGCCGTCTCGCCGCTCTGCTCCGCGCTTTCGAGCAGGCGGTCGACTGCGCGCGCTTCGCTGTCGGTAAGCCAGTCGCGAAGCTTTTGCCGGCAGACCTCCTCCGCAGAACACAGCCCGCCCAGCGCCTTTATGAGTTTTTGGTTTACCAGCCGAAGCCGAAGGCCGCCGTCCTCACGCGTCAGAATGCAGGCCGCCTCCATAAACGTGTGAAACAGAACCGCGGCCGCGGAAGCCGGGTTCAGAAAATCAAGTCCATCGAAGCCGTAGATATGTCCGTCCATCGTGGCCTCCCTGTCCGTCTCAAGCCGGACAGGATAAGTATACCATACCGACGCAAGCTTGTATAGCAAAAATTTGGCGCGCGCCGGTACGATGGGCGAAAATGCGGCATGCCGTGAAGACTCGAGTTTACGTTTTCTGTATGAACGGCATGGACGGAGGATTGGTCAAAAGATGGATAAAACGGATAAATTTTGCGCGCGTTCGGACAAAATAGCGAACGCCGGAAAAATTTGACGCGAAAATGAGCGAATCAAACGGTTGAAATTTGCTCAAAACGGCAATTTTTCTATCAAAATCTTGGTTTTTCGGATTGACGCGGAGGCGATTGAACGCTATAATATTTATGATAAACGCACATATAGTAAAAAACAGGAAACGAAAACAAAGCCAGGAGGAATTTCAATGACTCTCCCGGGAAAGGTAACCATCGGATACTTGGAGGAAGACCTGCCGCAAAAGGCCTATTTTCGCATTAAGCCGTTGTTCGTAAGGGGAGACGGCGTATTTGAGCGCGTTGCGGACGCACGCGGGGAATTCCCCGACGAGGGCGGCGTTCGCATCGTGCCGGACAAAAACGAGTCCAGCCGTTTTAAGGCGCGCATGCGCACGCTGGGCCGCTACTGTGCGCTGGATCTGCGCCAGCATCCTACGGACAACGACAAGATTCGTCCCAACAAGAACTACAATCCCGACCGCGGCGAGCTGAATCGCAATATCGTGTATTCCGACGTCGTGACCGAGTGCCGTACCGAGTGGCTGATGGAGGTCGTTCGGGCGGAGCGGACGGCGGAGGGCGTCGTGCACGCGATTCTGCCCCGCCGTCCCGGCACGCGCCGGGTGGCCGTGGTGCTGGACGGCGAGGTTTCCGCGCCGTGGCATGCACAGGCAGGCGAAGCGGAGGGCGAGTATTGCTTTACGCTCGACGCCGAGGCCGAGGGCTTCCGCAAGCCGGTGACGGAAGCGGGCATTTACATCGTCCCGCTGGCCGAGGGCGAGGAGACGGAGGTCATCGTTCCGTTCAATGAGACCGCGTCGAAGCCGGAGCCGATTTGCGAGAATGCGGAGACGGCGGAGGGCGAGACGTCCGTTTCCGAAGGAAACGGGGAAGCCGCCGCGCCCGAGGCTGCCGTGAAGCCCGTGCCGGAGACGCCGACCGTGCCGATGCGCCCGGCGGCAGAGTATGCGCCGATTCGTCCGGCGGAGACCGTGCCGGTACGCCCGGCGGCGAGCGAGCCTGTGCCGATGCGCCCGGCGGCAGAGCCTGCACCGGTACGCCCGGTCGCTCCGCCCGAGTTCATGCGGTCGACCGCGCCCGCACCTAGACCCATGCGGCCGGAGGCGCCCTCCGTGCGCGCGAATTCGCGGCTTTCTCCGCGCGAGGCGGCGCTGCTGGCGCAGACGGGGCTGAATCCGCGCCGCGGACGCAGCCTGATTGAGGTTGTGGATGACGGCTGGCGCAAGTCCCGCATGGATCAGCTGGGCGCGCCCGTACCCGGAAACGCCGGCGGAAGGCCGGTGGTCAGTCCCATCGAACGTGCCGCGGAGACGGCGAAGAGCGTGTGGGCGCTGCCGGAGGCGCGCGACGGCTTGCTGGACGAGCTTCTGCGGATGGACGGCTTCGCCGACACGATGGCGCGCCGCTTCCACGTTCCGCAGGCCGCACCCGCGACCGGCGCACAGACGGAGGCGCTGAATTCGATTGAGGAGGAGCGTCTGCGCCTGCTGGGCGAGCTGGACGAGCTGCGCATTCGCCGCGTGGAAAAGCGCGCGGAGCTGATGAACGAGGTGCGCGAGACGCATGCGCAGGAGATTGCGCGCGAGGAAAAGCGCATTGAAACACTGAAAAAGGAAGCCGAGGCGCGTCTGCGCGCGGCGGAGAGTGCACGCGCCGCGCAGGCAGAGGCCAATCGGCTGCTGAACGATTCGGCGAAGGAGGCCTTTGAGGGCGATTTCCTTCGATTTGCGGTCAACTGCCGTGCGGCAGAGCTGATTCGCGGCTGGGATGGGGTTGATCGGAACGAATATGCGCGCAGTCCGGAGACCTATGAGCCGACGGCCGCGCAGATGGTCAGCGATGTGCGCCGGGCATTTGAATGCGCCGGTCGGCCGCTTGACAATGACGAAGCCGTGAACCTGCTCGTGTGTCTGGCACTGGGGCGCTTTACCGTGCTTTCCGGCCCGACGGGCTGCGGAAAGAGCTCCATGCTTCGCCTACTTGCCGCAGCGCTCGGTCTCACGGTGCCCGGCTCGCGTCGGTTTGCCTGTCTGGATGCGGACGTGAAAAACGCCCGCGAGGATGCGCGATTTAAGGCTCTTACGCGCTTTGAGGATGATCGCACGCTTCGCGTGCTCATGCTGGATGACGTGAACCGCACCGCGCAGGATGACCAGTCGCGCGGTCTGCTTACGCGCTTTGAGGACGGCGAAAGCGAATCCCTGCGCGTGGTGATGACCGTGCTGGACGACCAGATTGGCTATCCGCTGGATACCCGCCTGCTCGACCGCGCATTCCTTGTGCGCCTCCCTGCGCCCGACGTGAGCACGTGGCGCGCCGCGCGGCCTGCGCCCGCGCCCGCGGAGAAAACGCCGTCGCTGGACGCGATTCGGCGCGCGTTCCATCCGGAGACCGAGATTCCCGGCGAGGTGGAGGCGCGTGTGCATACCCTGCTTGAAAGGCTGAAGGCGCTGCGCATCACCCTTTCCGCGCGCACGCTGGAGGATATGCGCGCCTATTGTGCCGCCGCGATCCCGCTGATGACGGCTTCGCCGAAAAGAGCGCTGGATTATGCCTTTGCCCAGCGCGCGCTGCCGTATATCCTCGCCACGGCGAGGCTGGATGCGCTGAGAAGACTGCCCGAGCTATTGTGTGACATGCCGATTTCCCTCGCGCTGCTTCATTGCCCGCTGCCGCTTCCGCCGCTGTAAACAAAGAAACCGAGCGCCCGCGTCGTTCCGGAATCCATCGGAGGACGCGGGCGTTTTGGCGAGAATGGGGTGGTGCGCGAGACCGGAAGACCGGCGAGATGGCGTGAGACATTGTATGTTGCTGTTGGCGAAGAAACCGAGCGCCCGCGTCGTTCCGGAATCCACCGGAGACGCGGGCGTTTTGGCGAGAATGGGACTGCCTGCGTCGCTTCGGGATTCGCTGGGATGCAGGCGTTTTGACGAGGACGGAAACGGGAGCGTCGTTTCAATGAAATCGGGAAATTCGTTCCGTTGAAGGGCGGCACGGGATTTTATGGAGGAACGAAGAGAGAGGGAAGCGCCCCGTGCGTCGGGACGCTTCCTATTAATATGGATGGGAATTACCGCCCGGCGGCGTCGGGCTCGGCGGTGACGGCTGGGGCTTCGGGGATAGGATCCGGCGGAGCGGGGACGCGCTCGAGCAGCGAGCTGCGCTTCTGGATGCGGGCGCAGAGAATGCTCATATCGTCCGGGCGAGCGGCGCGATTCCGGGTTTGCGCCTCCCTAAGCGCCGCGGTGCAGAACGCGGCGGGGGAGAGGACGCTCATGGTCTGAAACCATGCCTCCGCGGCGGCCTCGCCGCCCAGCGCGTTCACGAGGCCGTCCGTCGCCATGACGATGGCGTCGCCGGGACGCAGATGCGCGGAGGCGACGGACGGGGCAGCCTCCGCCACGACGCCTACGGGCAGGGACGCGCCCTCGATGCGCCTTGCCGTGCGCCCGCGCAGCAGCCACGTTGGCTCACTGCCGCACTTGTGAAAGCGCGCGGTTCCCGTCGCAGGGTCGATTTCGCACACGTCCAACGTGGAAAACGCCTCGCGTCCGCTGTCGGACAGCCGGTTGATGGCGCGGTAGGCGGTAAATTCGTTCAAACCGCATTCCAGAAATTCGCGCGCCAGCGTCAGCGCCCGGCGGGACAGCCTTCGCGCGCCCTCACCGGTGCCCATTCCGTCGGCCAGCAGCAGGATTACGCGGCCGTCGGGCGCTCTTTCGATCGCGCCGGTGTCGCCGCACGCGCCGCCGCCCGGGGAGACGTGTCGGCGGGAGGCCGTCACGCGCAGTCTGGCGCGCAGGGACGGCTGCGAGGACAGAAGCAGCATGCGCACTCGCGCGCAGAAGCGCTCCGGAATCAGCGGATGCACCGTCGCTGCGCCCAGCAGGAACGCGGCGCGCACGTCCCAGCCGAAATAATAGCAAAGTGGGATGCCGATCAGGAACGTGAGCGCGCGCGCCCATGCGCCCACGGCCCATAATGCGCCTGCGCAGCCGGCGGAAATCAGCAGGAGCGCGAGCGCCAGCGTGCCCTGTCCTTCGATCAGCAGGCCGATTCCGGCAGTAAATGCACCCAGTGCGCCCGCGCCGACGCCGCCGCCGGAGAGCGTGAGCGCAAGCAGTCCGGCGGCAAACAGCCCGATGGGCTCCCACAGCCGGGTCAGTCCCGCCACGAGAACGGCGGCGGCAAGGTGCAGGGCGACGCGCTCGTCTGCGGACGGCGCCTGCGTTCGCGGGCCGTCATGCCGAAAAAGCGACGTCAGCACGGGGGCGGCGGCCATGGACAGAAGCGCGGCCAGAAAGGCGGTCATCAGCGGGTAGAGCCCGTTATCCAGCTGTCGTGCCGCCGCGGGCAATAGGCAGCCTACGCCGCCGCTCAGCGCCGCGAAGGCTTCGCGCCGCGCGGGACGCAGCCGAATCAGAATTCGGGCGAGAAGGTACGCAAGCACACAGCCCGAAAACGCCCCGGGGTCGCGCGCCAGCAGACAGCCGCAGAGCATGCCCGGAAGCACGGCGGACGGCGCGGCCTCCGCTGCGCCCGATGCGGCAGCCAGCCCCGCCGCGAAGGGCGCAGCCCATGAAACCGGCGTGAGAATAGCGAAAAGCAGTCCGGCGAGATTGCCGGGGACGAGCCTCCATGCCCATGTGCGCAGATGTGAATTCATATGCCTGTCCTCCTGTAATACCACAAGCATATGCGCATTCATCCGTTAAAATTCCATTCAAAACGTCGAATTTCAGACGACTGCGGTCGTTTATCCAAAAATTGGACAATTTTGCGCACGCGTCCGTTTTTTGAACAGGCGGCTGCGTTTGCCCGTTTTCGGGAGCGCGGCCGCACGGTATACTATAGCCACTGATGAAAGGAGGCGTCATGTATGTCTGCATTCAAAGCCGTTCGCACCGCGAAAATCAGCTATATCGTGATGTCCGCGCTGTTCTGCGTGCTGGGCGTCGTTCTGCTGGCGGTGCGCGATTTGTCCATTTCCGTGCTGGGCGTGCTGGTCGGCGCGATGCTGATTGCGTTTGGCATCGTAAAGCTGATCGGCTACTTTTCCAGAGACCTATACCGTCTGGCGTTCCAGTTTGACTTGGCGCTGGGAATTTTTCTGGCCGTGCTGGGGATGATTATCCTTCTGAATCCGACCCGCGCCATGACGTTTCTATGCCTGATGCTGGGCATTGCCATCATGGCCGACGGCCTGTTTAAGCTGCAGACGGCGCTGGACGCGCGCCGCTTCGGCCTGCGCTCGTGGGGGCTGATTTTGGTGTTCGCGCTGCTCACCGGCGCAATCGGCGGCCTGTTGGCGGCGCGTCCGGCGGAAAGCGTACGCACGCTGATGATCCTCTTTGGGCTGTCGGCGCTGTTTGAGGGGCTGCTGAATTTGTGCGTTGCGCTGTTTGCGGTGAAAATCATCCGCCGGGAGCAGCCCGAGGTTGTGGAAACATGGTTCGAGAGTGAAAAAGAGGAAAGGTAGGTTTGCGTATGCGAGCATCCAGAGCGGTCGTAAGGTACCGCGTTCCGATTCTGATTCTTGCGCTGGTGCTGCTGATTCCGTCGTTCATGGGCATGGTCAGCACCCGCATCAATTACGACATGCTGGACTATCTGCCGGATGACATGGACACCGTGATCGGGCAGAATCTTCTGATGGAGGATTTTGGCAAGGGTGCGTTTTCGCTGATCGTGGTGGAGGATATGCCGGCGGCGGACATTCGCCGGACGGCTGAGGAGCTTCGCTCGGTCGAGCATGTGGAGACCGTCATCTGCTATGAGGATATGGCGGATCCCACCGTGCCGAAGGCGCTTCTGCCGGAGAGCCTGTATAAGGAATTCAACAGCGGAGACAGCACGCTGATGGCGGTGTTCTTTGACACCTCCACCTCCGCCGACGAGACGATGGACGCCATTCGCGAGGTTCGAAGCGTTGTGGGCAAGCGGTGCTTTGTAACCGGCATGAGCGCGCTGGTGACCGACCTCAAGGATTTGTGCGAGCAGGAGGAGCCGGTGTATGTGGCGCTGGCCGTCCTCTGTGCCTGCGCGGCGATGATGCTGCTGCTGGACAGCTGGCTGATTCCGTTTGTGTTTCTTGCCGGCATCGGCATGAGCATTCTGATGAATCTGGGCAGCAACTGGTTCTTGGGCGAAATTTCCTACATAACCAAGGCGCTGGCCGCCGTTCTGCAGCTGGCCGTCACGATGGACTATTCCATCTTCCTGTGGCACAGCTACAACGAAAAGCGCGCGTTGACGAACGATGAATATGAAGCAATGGCGCAGGCCATTCACGATACGTTCGTATCCGTGCTGGGCAGCTCCATTACCACCATTGCGGGCTTCATCGCGCTGTGCTTCATGAGCTTTACGATGGGCCGCGATCTGGGCATCGTAATGGCCAAGGGCGTGCTGCTGGGCGTGATCGGCTGCGTGACGATTCTGCCGTCGCTGATTCTTCTGCTCGATAAGCAGCTTCAGAAAACGCGCCACCGCGCGCTGATTCCCACGGGCAGCGGCTTTGCTAAGTGGGCCGTGAAGGCGTTCCCGGCGTTTCTGGTGATTTTCGCGCTGCTGGTTGCGCCCGCGTATTACGGATACTCGAAGACCAATGACGAGGTGTACTACGACATGGGCGAATGCCTGCCGCAGGACATCGACTATGTGATTGCAAACAGCAGGCTGCAGGAGGAGTTCAACATTGCCTCCACGCACATGCTGCTGGTAAACGCCAAGCTGCCCTCCCGCGACGTGCGCGCCATGAAGCGCGAAATGGAGAACGTGGACGGCGTGAAATACGTGCTGTCGCTGCAAAGCGTGGTCGGCTCCCGCGTGCCGGAGGAGATTCTGCCGGAGAGCGTTACGTCCATCCTGAAAAGCGACCGGTGGGAGCTGATTCTGATCAATTCCGAATACCGCGCCGCCAGCGACCCGGTGAACGATCAGCTGGATGCGCTGAACGGCATTCTGAAGAAATACGACCCCAGCGGCATGCTGATTGGCGAGGCAAGCTGCATGAAGGACATGATTGAGACCACCGACCGCGACTTCCGGGTGGTAAACGCGGTGTCCATCGTGCTGGTGTTTCTAATCATCCTGCTGGTGGAAAAGAGCCTGTCGCTGCCGGTGATTCTGATTGCCGTGATCGAGCTGGCCATCTTCATCAATCTGGGGCTGCCGCATTATCTGGGCGAGACGCTGCCGTTCATTGCGCCGATCTGCATCTCGACCATTCAGCTGGGCGCGACGGTGGATTACGCCATCCTGATGACCACGCGCTACAAGCAGGAATGCGCCGCGGGCAAAGGGAAGCGCGAGGCGATAACGATTGCGCTGTCCACGTCCATTCCGTCCATCGTGACCAGCGGCTTCGGCCTGTTTGCCGCGACCTTCGGCGTGGCCATGTATTCCAATATTGACATTGTAAGCTCCATGTGCATGCTGCTGGCGCGCGGCGCGTTGGTGAGCATGGTCTCGGTTGTGTTCATCCTGCCGGCCATGCTGATGCTGCTGGATGCGGTTGTTCGCCGCACCACACTGGGTATGAAGAAAAAAACCACGGGAGGAATTGAGTCATGAAAAAGCGGACGTGCCTGCTTCTTTCCCTGCTTCTCGTTTTCTGCGCGACAGGCGGCGCACTGGCCGAAACGACGAAGGACGAAACGGTTTATGTGCTTGCGAACGCCGAGGGCGAGGCGAAGCGCATAATCGTGAGCGATTGGCTGACGAATCCGAACGGTGAGGCCGTGCTTGCCGATACGACCACCCTCAAGGACGCAAAGGCCGTGAAGGGCAGCGCCGTTCTGCAGGACGGCGTGTGGCACAATGCCAACGGCGCGGATGTTTACTATCAGGGCGACGCGGAGGAAGCGCTGCCGGTTGCCCTCACCGTGACCTACACGCTGGACGGCGAAACGATGAGCGCCGCCGAAATGACCGGCAGGAGCGGCCGCGTGACCATCCGCGTGACCTGCGATGTGACGGAAATGAGGGACGGCGTGCGGGTGCCGTTTGCCGCGCTGACCGCCGCGCTTCTGGACAACGACGGGTTCACGAACATCGAGGTCACCAACGGCAGGCTTTTCGATGACGGCGACCGCACCGTAATCGTGGGCTGGGCGCTGCCGGGGCTTCAGGAAACGCTGGCGCTGGACGCCGACACCGTGACGCTGCCCGAATACGTGGAAATTGCGGCGGATGCGAAGAGCTTCGAAGCGCCCGCCACGCTCACCATTGTGACCAACGAGCTTTTTGCCGCCGTGGACGTCGATTCCATTGACGCCTCCGAGCTTACGGAAAAGGCCGATGCGCTCAAGGACGGCATGACGCAGCTGAAGGACGGCGCGAGCCATCTGGCGGACGGCACTGCCGAGCTGCAGGACGGCGCGGCGGCCTTGGCAGACGGCGCGGCGGAGCTGAAAAGCGGCGCGGAGGCGCTGAAGCAGGGCGCGGCACCGCTGGCGGACGGCGTATCGCAGCTGAAGGACGGCGCGGCGGCACTGGCAGACGGCGCGGCGCAGCTGACGGAGGGACTGAGCACGCTCACCGCGAACAACGAAACGCTGGCGGACGGCGCGGCGCAGCTGTTTGAAGCCGTGCTGGGCATTGCCAACGCGCAGCTCTCCGCCGTAATGGAGGACGCGCCCACGCTGACCATCGAAGGCTATGAGGAGGCCATGAACGCGCTGCTTTACGCGTGCTCCGAGGAGGGCATTGACGAGCAGATCCATGCTCAGGCGGCAGCCGTCGTGAACCAGAACCGAGACCGGATTGAGGCGGCCGTTACCGCCGAGGTGCAGAAAACGGTCGCCGCGCGGGTGGAGGAGGCCGTGCGCGAGAGCGTTGCCGCGCAGGTGCTTGCCGCAATGGATATGACGCCCGAGACCTACGAGGCCGCCGTGGAGAGCGGCGCACTGACCGACGCGCAGAAAAACCAGATTACCGCAGCCGTGGACGCGCAGATGAAGACGCAGGAGGTCGAGGCTGTACGGACGCAGCAGATCGAGCAGGCTATGCAGGATGGCGAGGTCAGGGCTGCGATTGAGCAGAGTGTGGACGAGCAGGTGGAGGCGCTCACGCAGCAAAGCCTATCCTCCGAGGAGGTGCAGGCCGAGCGCGCCGCCGCGCTGGAGAAGGGACAGGCTGCCGCAGCCAGCCTTACGGCGCTGAAGGCACAGCTGGATGACTGCCGCGCCTTCTATGACGGCCTGAATGCGTATCTTGCCGGCGCCGCACAGGCAGCGGACGGCGCAGCCGAGCTGAAGACCGGCGCGGCGCAGCTGACCGCGGGCACGGACGCGCTGAACGGTCAGGTGCCTGCACTGCTGGAGGGCATTAACGGCCTGTCGGACGGCCTGAATACGCTTGCGGAGCGCATCCCGGCGCTTACCGACGGCATACAGCAGCTGCTGGACGGCACAAACGAGCTGAAGGACGGTTTGAACGGCTTCGATGAGGAGGGCGTTTCCAAGCTCGTGAGCCTTGTGGAGAACGACCTTGCGGATACGCTTGACCGTGTGAAGGCCGCGCTTCATGCCGCGAACGCCTATACCACCTATACCGCCCTCGGCGAGAACATGACCGGTCGCGTCCGCTTCGTGTGGCGCACCGACGTGAATCAGAAATAATCGCTTCGGCTTCGCAAAAAACAGCCGCTGAGCCTCCGGCGTGGGAGGTTCGGCGGCTGTGCCCGGCTTCCGCGGGGGATTAGCCGTTCACGTTGTAGTCGTTCGCGAGGAAATTCATCGCCTTGCAGAACTTGCTCAGGTATACCAGCGGCCCGACGGCAATCAGACTGCCAAGAACTGACCAGAGCCAGAAGGTATTCGAGTTGAATTTATAGGGGACGCAAAAACATAACATGAGAAAATGAGAGAATATCATTGACAGACAAGGAAAAACGGAGTATAATAGTCTTCGTTGTCAAGCGATGAGTGCCTGTAGCTCAGCCGGATAGAGTGTTTGGCTACGAACCAAAAGGTCAGGGGTTCGAATCCCTTCAGGCACGCTGGAAGCATCTGGAGAAATCCGGATGCTTTTTTTGTGCACGCGCCTTGAAGGCGCTGGGAACTTATGCTATAATCCAATTACGAACGAATAAAGGAGAACGCATATGAAGAAAGTTGTCTGCGCGGTGATGATAGCCGTAATTCTGCTGGCGGGTATGTGTGCATACGCGTCCGGCTTTTCGCAGGATCCGGATCGAATCGAGCAGGCAGCGAAGTCGGTGCTGATGCTTGAAATCTATGACCGGCAGGGAAGGCTGATCGCGACGGGCAGCGGCTTTGTGGCGTTTGACAGCGGCACGCTGGTAACGAATTACCATGTGATTGAGGATGCGTACAGAATCCTCGCAATCAGCGACGACGACCAAAGCTTTTCGATCACGAAGGTTTTCTGCGCGGACGAGGAAACGGACATTGCGATTCTGGGTTTTGAAAACAAAACAACACTTGAACCGCTTACGCTGTGGGCAGATGAGAATTTGAAGCGAGGCGCAGCCGTCGTTGCGATTGGAAGCCCGAAGGGCCGGAAGAATACGGTTTCAAAGGGTGACATTGGCGCGATTTCTACCGACATGGGCGTTTTGATGATTCAGTTTACGGCGCCGATTTCCCATGGAAGCAGCGGCGGCGCGCTTTTCAACGATGAGGGCAAGGTGATCGGCATCACCTCCGCGACGCTGAAGGCGGAATCGCAGAACATCAACTTTGCCGTGCACAGTGCGGTCGTCAAGGCAATGTATCAGGCGTGGGATGGCAGCGTGTACACGGTGACGAACCATAAGAAGACGGCAAGGTTTGATTATTCCAGCGCGTACGACGAGTCAACAGAAACGTCGGACTCGGATGTGCTTGCTGAGGCATGGTCGTGCCCGGACTGCGGAAATGAGAATAACACGCAGTTCTGCTTGGAATGCGGAAGAGAAAAGCCCAACTGGAAATGCCGGTGCGGGCTGGTGAACCACGGAAAATTCTGCGGCAGCTGCGGGTCGTCCCTTCAGAAGCTGCTGGACGAAATGAACGAGGCGCTTTCAAGCATTGACGAGGGGAATTACGATCGGGCGATCGAGGCGCTGAACGCGCTGGGCGCGTTTGACTGCCTGTCCATGGAATCGAACGCGGGAAAGAACTGCGCAGCCGAGACCCAGATGCAGAGAGCCTATTATCTGCGCGCGGAGCAGGAGCTGGCGGGCAACGCGTTCGAGCAGGCCTATGAGGATTTCGGCAGCGCGGGCGCTTACGCGGATGCGGTCAGCCGTCAGTATGAGGTGTTCTATAAGCAGGGACTGCATCAGAAGGAGCAGGGTCGATACTCGGAAGCTATCGAATCGTTCGAGGCGGCGGCAGAGCATTACGCGGTTGAGGGTGAAATTCAGCAGTGCCATTATCAGCTGGCAAAGCAGTATGCAGCCGACGGGAAATTTGATAACGCAATCAAGGAATACGAGCTGTGCGAAGGCTATTTGGACGCGCGGGAATGCGTGCTGCAAACGTATTGCGCGAAGGGCGACGCGCTGTTTGCCGAGGGAAGCTACAGCGAGGCGATTTCTGCCTTTGAAAAGGCGGGCGACGCGTTGGACGCGCAGGCGCGCATTCTTTCAGTGTACTACGCGCAGGCAGAAAACGCGCTTTCGCTGGGGCAGTATGACGAGGCCATTGCGTTCTTCACGAAGATTGGCGACGAGCTGGATGCGAAGGAACGCATTCTTGCGATATACTATGCGCAGGCGGTGAACGCGCTTTCGCTGGAGCAGTATGATGAGGCCATCGCGTTCTTCACGAAGGCCGGGGACTATTCGGATGCGGCAAGCCGAGCCGATGAGGTGAAGGAACAGATGCTGGATGCCCAATATGCTGCGGCAGAGGCAGAATTCGCCAGGAAGGATTATGCCGCGGCGAAGGTGGCGTTTGGCCGGATTCAGGATTACAGAGATGCAAAGGAACGCGTGAAGCAGTGCGATTACTGCCTTGGAGAACGGGCGGAGAAGAGCGGAAAGTATGAAGACGCATCGAAGCACTTCAAAAATGCGGGCGATTATCTGGATGCGGCGACGCGGCAATATGAGGTGCTCTGCGATTACGCAGAGAATTTGAGGGAAACGAATCCGTCTAAGGCGCGGGAGCTGCTTAAGGATTTGGACTACGACAGGGCAAAGCAGCTGTATCGTGAGATTACCTATACGCGGGCGGGGGAAAGATATGAGAAGGGCGAATGGTCTGCGGCACTGTCGCTTTATGCGGACTGCGCAGAGTATCTGGATTCGCTGGATAAAATGAAGACGGCGAATCAGGCGCTGATTCTTCAGTATTTGGAGAAGGGAGAGCTGACAGCTGCAAGAAAGCAGCTTGACAAAACGAAGGATCAGTTGTGGGCGGTCGGAGATTTTGTCGTTGCCGAGCCGGGCAGCGAGGGAAAGAGCGTCGCGGAGCTGCTTCGCGTGGCAAAGGCCATGAGCTTTCAGGGCTGGTATCCCGACGGAGAGCAGACATATAAGGATAAGTATAAGGATGCAATTCTGAAGATGGAAAAGCATTTCGAGCTGGAGGCGGACGGCGTAATCCGCTGCTCGGAATACCTTCAGCTGATGGAGCTGATTGTTCCTGGCACCGAGAGCGACGAGGTGCGCGAGCTGCTGGAGTACATCAGCGATCTGGGCTATTTCGACGCGCTCGGCGCGCTGCCGGATACGCATAATACCTATGAGAGCCGCTACCAGTACAGCATCAAGCGTTTGGAAACCGATTTGCAGCTCAAGGCGGACGGCTTCCTGACGCCGGAGGAGATCGCGGTCATCAAAAAGCAAAAGGTGTCGGCGCCTGCGCAAATCTCCAAGCTGACGCTTACGCAGAGCAACGGCACGGTTTCCCTTTCGTGGACGGCCTCCAAGGGCGCAAAGTGGTACGAGGTATACAGGGACAATGAGAAAATCGCGACGGTGAAGGGAACGTATTATACGGACAAGGAGGCCGAGCAGGGCTACTATTGCTGGTATACGGTTCGTGCATGCAACTATACAAAGTTTGTGACTGTATCAGACTCCATTGCGGTCGATCGGGTGTTTAAGAAAACAACCTGCGCTGCGATTGTGAAGGATTCCGACTGCATAGGCAAGTACGTTGAATTGAGCAAGACGAAGGTGGTCTCAAAGCGCGTGGTAGGCTCGGATTATCATATAAAAATTTGCGAGAAAAGCAATGGGACAAACTATTATGTCATGCTGATTCTTTCTGATTATATGAGCTGGAATTGGGACGACGAATCATCGTTAAATACTTTGTCGAAAATGACGATGGCTGGGGGAAAAGGAGAGGTTTACAAGATTTCCGATGGGATCCCCTACATCAACATGGAACACATTTCGTGGACTTACTGAAAAGGTAGATTATAGAAAAGCAAAATGGAGCAGGAACCGTCTCGCGGGGAGGCGGTTCCTGTGACGTATGGGGAGGGTCAGGCAAGCCATGACCGAAGGGTCTGGATGCAGGCGAGCTGCTCCTCCATGGGACCGGAGTGCTCCAGCATCAGGCGGCCGGTGTAGGAGATGCGCTTTAGAATTTGAAGCGCGCCGCGCACGTTAATGCTGCCGCGTCCGAGCACGACCGGCTGCGCGAAGGCGCCGTTCGGAAGGGCAAATGCCCTCGGGGCGGGGGCGGGCAGAAGGGCGTAGTCCTTTAGGTGAACGTGGACGATGCGATGGCTTACCGCCTCGGCGAAGGCCTTCGCATCCTCGCCAGCGAAGCAGACGTTGCCCACGTCCAGCACGACGCCTGCGGGTCGGTCGAGCGCGTCCAGAAATGCGAGGAAGGGTTCCGTGCCGTTGAACACATAGCCCTGATCCTCGTATACGCAGCGAACGCCCAGCTTTTCCGCCGCATCATAGACCTCGCGGGCGCGCGCGGCGACAGTGGGAATCGCTTCTGCCGGGGCAGGGTACGCGGCGTTCGGGCTGAGGCTGGGCAGCAGGGTATGATGCAGGAATTTGCAGCCCATTTCGGCGGCGGCGTGCGCCAAGCGAAGCAGGCGTCTGCGTTCCTCGCCGGTCTCGTCGTGGTACAGGTCGGCAACGACCGACAGGCAGGGCAGTTCGATACCCGTTTCTTCCGCATGGGCGCGCATGCGCCGAGCGTAGGTATCGTCGTCAAAGTCCGCCGTGCCGAAGGGCTCAAAGGCGGTGAGACCCAGCTCCCTCGCGCAGTCGATGCCCTCCAGATTGTGCATGCCGGGCTTCGGCAGCGTGAACAGGCCGATTTGCTTTGCGTCCATGGGTGTCCTCCGTTTTCTTCGATGATGCGGAATCGGGGATGCGCCGGCTTCAGCGGCCCACGCCGTCCGCCCAGCTGCCGTTTGTGAAGATGTCGTCGCTCGTGCCGTCGGCGCGGTGACCGATGATGTGCAGGTCGTCCGAGCCAATCATGAAATCCGTATGGATCAGCGAATCGTTGATGCCGCGCTTGAGAAGCTCGTCCTGCGACAGCTCCAGATAGCCGTCCAGCACCTCGCCGAAGCCCTGACCGACGGCCATATGGCAGCAGGCGTTTTCGTCAAACAGCGTGTTGAGGAACAAAAGCCCGGTCTGATTGATTGGCGATTCCTTCGGAACCAGCGCTACCTCGCCCAGCATCGACGCGCCCTCGTCCATGTGGAACATTTTTTCGAGAATCTCGCCGCCCTTTTTCGCGCTGCACGAAACCACGCGGCCATTTTCAAAGCGCACCGTGAAATCCTCGATCAGCTGTCCCGCCCAGCTCAGCGGCTTGGTTGCCACCAGCGTGCCCTCGCAGTCGCCGCGCATGGGGCTGGTGAAGACCTCCTCCGTGGGCATGTTTGGCACATAGTACGCGCCGTTTTCATGGTTCACGTCGCCGGCACCACACCATTTCGCGCCGGGAATCAGGCCGACGCGGAAATGCGTGCCGTTCGCGCTTTCATAGGTGAGATGCGTGAAATTCTGCGCGTTCAGCCAGTGTGCGCGCGCTTCGCATGCGGCGCTGTGCGCATGCCAGATTTCCACGGGATCTTCCGCGCGATCCAGATACACGCAGTGCAGAATCGCGTCCCACAGCCGGCGCACGGCCTCGTCCTCCGGAAGCGCCGGAAAGACCTTGCGCGCCCACGCGGGGGATGCGGCGGCGACGATCAGCCACTGGTGCCGCCCGTCGATTCGGTCGCGGTATTGCTTCAGCACGCTTGCGCGCATGCGGCTTACCTCCGAAAGCACGTCCGCGGAAATGCCGCGCAGCTCGTCCGGGTCGGCGGAGGCAATCATGATGCGCACAGGAAGCGTCTCGGCCATTTCCTTCGCACGCGCTTCCTCCCATTCGCGCACCGTGCCCAGCGTCTGCGCGTCGGCATATTGATAATGCAGGCGGTTTACCCTGCCGCAGCTCCACGTGACGTCCACATATTTCGCGCCTGCGCGATAGCATTCCTCTACGACCGCGCGCACCAGCTCCGATTGGTCGATTTCCGCGGCGACGCGAACCTCCTGTCCCTTCTGTACGTTCGCGCCGATGCGAACGATGACGCGCGCGTATTTCTCAAAATCAATGTGTCCCATTTGTAGTTCCTCCCTGCTTTTCGTTTTAGGATTCACGGCATCCTGCCGTGAATGTGCCCGTGACGGCAAACGGCGGCCATGAAGAGCGTTTCCGTTGAAATTCCAACCGAATTTTACCACCGTGCCGATTCCGTGTCAACTGCGGGGGGGAATCGTTCGGCGGTAAAGGCGCGCAGCTGCAGCTCAATCAGCTGCACAAGCTCCCCGGCAGCCTCCTTCTGCCCGCCGTCCAGCCACGCCTTCAGCACGCTGATGGTCACGCCGGTGCGAATGGCCATAAAGTACCGGGCGCGCACCTCGTCCATCCCCGGCAGTGCGCCGTAGGCCTGCTCCAATTCCTTGGCATTTTTCATGTGACAGGCGTAGATGATGTCCTGTCGGTTTATGTCAATGAGGAGCTTCAGAATATCGCTATGCGCCGTCCAGTAGCGAAAATAACCCTGCATCAGCGCCGACTCGCTGGGAGCTGCCGTCTGAACGGAATGCAATGCCTCCCGAAAGCAGAGGTCGCAGCGCCAATAGAGGATGTCCGACAGATTATCGAAGCAGCGATAGATGGTTGTCCGCGCCGCGCCGGAGGCTCTTTGCACATCACTCACGGTGATTTGCTCAAAGGATTTCCGTTCAAGGCATTGCAGCAGCCCCTTGTAAATTAAGTCTGCTGACTGCGCGGCTCGTTTGTCATTGCTGATGTGGTACATTTTCGCTGTCCTCCATATATTTGCTCAAATATCCGTCACCCCATGTATATCCGTAAGGTGTATTTTCGTTTTTTAACAGCTTTTCGGGCAGATTCAGGGAAATGCCGCCCAGTACCATGCCGCTGATAATAGCAAGAATCAATTCCATGACCGTAGGTGCAGATTGGGTAAAGAACGAAATGACGATACCGACCGCAATGGGGAGATACCCCAAGATGGTGGTTGCCATGCCGGGACTATATAAGGTGCGTTTTCCTTTGCTTCTAAATTGCCGATACAGAAAAATTCCGCCGGAGAAATGACCAAATACTTCAGCACAGCACAGGAACAGTTGCATCACGCAGAAAAAAGGATTCACGCCGATGATCAATACCACACAACCGAAAATCACACCAATAAGATTCGTCCACATATCACTCATGCGATTCATAGGATAGCGGTCTGGGCAATCGGACTTCGCCATGAGGTTGTACATGGTATGAAAACCTCC
>CAZMGO010000019.1:0-1091 GCA_964565845.1 uncultured Oscillospiraceae bacterium
GATGCTGGTTGTGTATCGCGAGCTTTTTTCGAGCCAGCCGGGCGCGGCGGCGGAGACGCTCACGGTGACGGCGTATGTCGGAAACGGCGATGAGCGGCTGGAGGTGTCGTTCCCCGTGACGCGCGTGTCGGGCACGGAAACGGCGTATCGCGTGATCGAAACGGCGAAAGCGCCGCTTACCATCCTGCGGGCGGCGCGCACGGACAGTGCGTTCGCGACGTACTTTTCGATCACGTGGACGGTGGAGCCGAGCGAAAATGTGTCGTTGGACGCGGAAGCGACCTATTATATCACGCCCGGCGGACGCTATGCGCACGCAAAATCGCAATGCGGCGGCATGGAGAATGCAGCCGCCGTGACCGGCGCGGAGGCGACCGCGCAGGGAAAGCTTGCCTGTCCGGTCTGCGCGTCGAATTTGCAGGCGCTGATGAATCCCGCCAACCCGCAGGCGTGGCACTTTGAATGTGCCGCGCTGGCAGAGGCGGAAAGCGTCGGCAGCGGAGGCTTCCTCGCGGACGGCACGCAGGTGTTTACGCTGTACTGGCGGTTCCAGCCCAGCGCGTTCCCGCAGGGGGAAATCACGGTGACGCCCGTCGACCCGACGGGAGAGAAATATCCGGAGATTCGTCTGGCTCCGTAACGCCCGCCGCTCCGGCGGGGAAGGGCATTCGTATAGGGTATGCCCGGCTGTGAAGCCTGTCTTTGCGACCGGGCACGCCTGCTGCTTTTGCAAAGGAATGTAAAAACCGTGCCGCCGCGGCGGACGCTTTGGGGAAGGGCGAAGGCTCCTCCCCTTCTTTTACACAAATTTACGCCGTTTTTTTGATATTTGAATTTACGGAAATATTCGAGAATGGCGCAAATGCCGCATGGGGATCGGAAAAAATTGACGGAGCGGACACTTTTTTTGTCCGAACGTATTGACAAATGGCGCGGCATGATTTAGAATTCTCCTTGTGAAGGTGTGTGAATTGTATGATTCACCGCCGAAAGAAATCAGTAGGGAGGCACAAAACATGAAGAAACTCTTCGCGGCAGTGCTCGTGCTTTGCTTGGCGCTGTCTATGGTTCCGGCGTTCGCGCTGGAGCTG
>CAZMGO010000019.1:1191-11662 GCA_964565845.1 uncultured Oscillospiraceae bacterium
TACTTCATGGATGACGCGTCTCAGTATCTGGATGAAGGCATCATCTGGGATCTGACGCCCTATATTGAGGAGTACGCGCCCGCCTACTACGCCTTCCTGCAGTCCAACCCCGCCTACGACAAGGCGATGAAGACCGACGATGGCAAATACTATGCGTTCGGCTTCTTCCGTGAGGACGGCGGCTGGAACGACACCTACCGCGGCCCCGTCGTCCGTAAGGACTGGCTGGACGAGTGCGGTCTGGAAATCCCGACCACGATCTCCGAGTTTGAAAACGTGATTCGCGTGTTCAACGAAAAGTACGGCGCGAAGTTCTCCTTCGCGTGGTCCCGCTTCAAGGAGGGCGGCCTTGAGGGCGCCTTCGGTGCCTACGGCACCAGCGATCTTGCCTACTACGTGAAGGACGGCGAGGTGGGCGTTGCGCAGACCACCGAGGAGTGGCGCAGCTACGTTTCTTGGCTGAACCAGCTGTTTGAGGAGGGCCTGTTCGATCAGGACAACTTCTCTCTGGACGATACCTCCATCAAGGCGAAGGTGCACAACGACGAGGTTGGCATCTCCATGACCTCCATGGGTCAGTTGAACAACTGGATGAAGGAAGCCGCCGCCGCCGGCAGCAGTGAGAACTGGGTGGCCGTTCCCTATCCGACGGACGATGACGGCAACATCAGCGCGATCTTCGGCGGTCTTGGAATCAGCAATCACACCGGCGTTGTGACCAAGTGCACCGATGAGGAAACCATGAAGCTCTGTCTGCAGGCGCTGGATTACGCCTACACGCAGGAAGGCTTCCTCTACTGGAACTACGGTACCAAGGGTGTGTCCTGGGACTATGACGAGAACGGCACGCCCGCGTTCACCGCGCTGGTAAACGACGACGCCGACACCGACCCGATGATCAAGTACAACGGCGCGACTTGGGGCAGCACCTGCATCCAGGCCACCAACCTGCTCTACCTCAAGAACAGCCAGGTTGCCATCGACGCCAACGACCTGTGGTACTACTCCGTGCCCGTCGAGGTTTCCTCCGGCTATAAGTGGCCCTATGGCACGACCTTCACCGTTGAAGAGTCCGACGAGCTCAAGCTCATCGCCGCGAACCTCAGCACCTATTCCTCCGAGAACTTTGCCAACTTTGTGACCGGCGTAAACGACATTGACGATGACAGCGTGTGGGAGAGCTATCTGGCCGCCTACAACAGCCAGTACAACCTCGAACGCGTTCTTGAAATCCGTCAGGCCTGCTACGATCGCTATCTCGAGCGCTAAATCCGTGCTTTCGGCGTGAAGTCTTCGCGCCGCAGCGGAGAATAGACATGCGGGGGGACGTGCATCCGCACGCCCTCCCGCATGTTCCAATCGACGAAGCCCATACTCGAAGCAAAGGTGGTATTCTTCCATGACTACCGGAATTCAAAAAAGGGAAGCGACGCTGGGTCATAAGCTTTCCCGCGACTGGAAGATGAATAAATACAAGTACGTGCTGATTCTGCCCGTGCTTGTGTATCTGGCGCTGTTCTGCTACAAGCCGATGTACGGCCTGATTATCGCGTTCAATAACTATAAGCCGACCCGCGGCATCACCGGCAGCGACTATGTCGGTCTCATGTGGTTTGAAAATTTCTTCAACAACATCTATTTCTGGCGGCTCCTGTCCAACACGTTCACCATTTCGGCGCTGTCCATCGTGTTCGGCTTCCCGGCGCCGATCATTCTGGCGCTGCTTCTGAACGAGCTTCAGAACGAAAAGTTCAAGAGAACCGTGCAGACGATCACCTACATGCCGTATTTCATCTCGCTGGTGGTCACCTGCTCCATCATAAAGATTTATTGTCAGGAGAACGGTCTGTTCTCCCAAATCATTGAATTCTTCGGCGGCACGCGCCGAAACCTGCTCATCGACCCCAATGCGTTCCGTCCCATCTACGTGCTCTCCGGCATCTGGCAGAACATCGGCTGGAACTCCATCATCTATCTGGCCGCGCTGTCCGGCATCGATCAGGAGCAGTATGAGGCCGCGCGCATCGACGGTGCGAACCGCTTCCAGCAGATGCTGCACATCACGCTTCCCGGCATCCTGCCCACGATCATGATTCTGTTCGTGCTGCGCATGGGCAGCATTCTGAACGTAGGCTATGAAAAGGTGCTTCTGCTCTATACGCAGAATACCTACAATGTCGCCGACGTATTCTCCACCTACACGTACCGCGTGGGTCTGGAGCAGCAGCAGTATTCGCTGTCCACGGCGGTGAGCCTGTTCAATACCGTGGTGAACATCGCGTTCCTTCTGTTCACCAACTGGCTGAGCCGCAAGACGACCGAGTCCGGCCTGTTCTGATGGGAGGCGTGAAGCATGGCAACTAAGAAAAAAGCAACCGGCACCCTGATAAAGCGCAGCACGGGAGACTACATTTTTGACACCATCAACGTGATCATTATGCTGCTTCTGTGCCTCGTGACGCTGTATCCCATGTACTTCGTCATCTGCGCGTCGTTCACCAAGAACACCTACCTTGTGGCGCATCCCGGCGCGGTGTTCTACCCGGTAGGGTTCAACGTCGGCTCCTACAAGCTGGCGTTCTCGCATCCGCTGCTTCTGAGCGGCTACAAGAACATACTGATTGTTCTGGGCGTTTCGCTGCCGATCAACATTGCGCTTACGCTGTTCTGCGGCTATTTTCTGGCTTCCAAGAACGTGCTGTTCAAAAAGCCCGTGCTGTTCGTGATTATGTTCACCATGTTCTTCAGCGGCGGCATGATTCCCGGCTATCTGAACATTCGCTCACTGGGGCTTTACAACTCGCTGTGGTCGCTGATTCTGCCCGGCGCGATGAGCGTGTATAACGCCATCATCTGCCGAACCGCCATTGAGGCCGTTCCGGACAGTCTGCAGGAATCCGCCTATATCGACGGCGCGAACGATTTGGTGATCGTGTTCCGCATCGTTCTGCCGCTGATTATGCCCACCATTGCCGTTTTGCTTCTGTATTACGGCGTGGGTCACTGGAATTCGTGGTTCAACGCGTCCATCTACCTGCAGGACAACGAGAAGCTGCCCATTCAGAACGTGCTGCGCGCCGTGCTGATTGCCAACTCCAACATCCTGAACGCCGCCGCGGCGGAGAACGATCAGGTGAACGAATTCGCCGAGTCCATCAAGTATGCGGCCATCGTGCTCACCACCGTGCCCGTGCTGTGCGTGTATCCGTTCCTGCAGAAGTACTTCGTGAAGGGCGTTATGATCGGCGCCGTCAAGGGCTGATTTTCGCACCCTCCCATTTCAAGCGCCCGGGGAAGCTGCTTCCTCGGGCGCTTGATCCATCCATTCGACAATTTGATGCGCCCCGCGTGGAATTGCGCGCCTTCGCCTTGTGGGCTGCCGAATTTGCGTGTAAAATGGAGGCGTGAAGGGGAGGAAGATTTATGACGCGCGGGTTCATTCGAAGGCTGCTCATCGGGCTTGGACTGATTGCGGCAGGCGTGCTGCTTATCGTGCTTGTATACCGACCGGAAATGCCGCCGGGCGTGCGGCTGGCGATTGCGGGCGCGTTCGCGGCGGGCGTATTCGGCGGGCTGTCCTTCCTTTTCACGGGGCGGCGCGGGCTCGTGTGCGGCGCGGTGGGCGGCGTGGGCGTTGCCATGATGTACGCAAATCGGGCGCTTGCGCAGCCGCTGGGCGGGCTTGTTGCCGTCGCGGGGCTGCTGATCGCTATAGGCTCGCCGATGGCGTTCGACGCGCCGGAAAGGCTTCGGGCGATTTTCGCCGGGAGGAAAAGGGGCGGGGGCGGCAAACGGAGGCCGATTTCCGTCGCCTCGCGAGGACAGGCAGCGCGTTCGGAGGAGACCTCTCCGCTTTTGCTGCGCAGAGGGCTGTGGATTTACCAGTATCTGCGCGAGGACGACCGGATTTTCGTCGCGCGCGTCCTGTCCATAACGGACGAAAACAGCGAAAAGCCGCTTCTGCGGTCGGGCGCGGATTACGTGCCCGGGAAGGGAAGCCGCATTCTGAAGGTGTCCGAGATTTTAGACGTTCAGCGGCGGATGGAGCCGGACGGCGGCGGGGAGTACATTCGCATCCGTCGGCGCGACGGTGGCTATATGCCATGGTGCGAGCTGGTATCCGGACAGGGAGCCGAGGCGGACGCGCAGCTTGCGCGGGTGTTTAAGGGGATTCCCGTGGAGTGGAAGGCAGGGAGGCCGCCGAAAAGGGCTTCAGCCGCCGGAAAGCGCTTTTTCACAGGGGACGGAAAGGCGGTGTACAGGCGGCGGACGCGCACGAAGAAGGAGCGCAGGCATGAGCGGCTGTGCGGGGCTTTGCTGGCGGCCAGCATCGTCTGCCAGCTTCTGTGGCTGTTTGTGGAGCTTGATTACCGGGTGCTCTGCGCGGCGAATCTGATTCTTGCGCCCTGTCTCTTTCTAACGTATTTTCACGACATGCGCGCGGGAATTCGCGGCGGGAAGGACGCGCGCGAAAGGCGATGGGTCGACCGAATGCTTCTTCCGACCATGGCACTGGTTCTGCGCACGCTGCTGGATTTCAATTTGGATAACGCGCTTCAGCTGCTGGCGCCTGCCGGCGTGATTGCCGCGCTGCTTGCGCTGGCGGCGCTGCTCGTGTGCGGCGGGGCAAGGCGCGGACTGGCGGGCGCGCTGGCGTGCATGACGCTTCTTTACGCGCCCGCCGCGGCCGTGCAGCTGAACGCCATGCTGAACGACGGCAAAAATGCCGTAACGCAGCCGGCGCCGGTGGTGGATATGTATGTGAGCGAGGGCAGCCGCTCGCCCGCGCGCTATACCCTGACGCTGCGCGCGTCCGACGGCGAAAGGCAAGTCAAGGTGACGCGGGAGCTGTACGACGCGCTTCAGGTCGGCGACGAGGTGCTGCTCGTCACCGAAACGGGACCGCTGGGCATTTCCTATTCCCACGCGCGAGAAAAGGCGGAGAGCGGCTCGTAAAGCCATCGATGCCGAACGCCCGGAGAACCAGCTTCTCCGGGCGTTCGTATGAGATTCATGTACACCAATCGATTCCATTGGGTCACACGATATTTTACCGCAGTCCGCGCACCCCGCGCGGGAGACGGCCTGCGTCGGATTCCCGGACGCGAAGCGGCTCCGTGCGCGGGGGCGGCCTGCGTGGGCTTACCGGGCGCGGAGAAGATCCTCCTTGACCTCGCGGTATTTGGCGATGTCCAAATCGTAGTCCGCGTAGCCGCGCACGAGCTTGCGCGCGAGGGTGGCGCGCTTTTGGGTGGGAAGCTTTTCGAGCAGGCACAAATCCTCAAGGCCGATGCGATGCGCCTCGCTGCGCGTGCTGAGGCAGGGCCCCTCGTAGCCGGGGTAGATGATGCAGTAGTCGCCCGCGGGCAGGAACAGCGCGCGCTTGGGGTGGAACTCCATCTCCTGCTCGGAGAACATGCACGCGCTGCGCTCGTAGGGATTGATGCAGGGCGGGTATTGGTTGAAGCCCCAGTGCAGGAAGCCGCTCACGTTCGAGTAGATGGCGGGCATCCAGCCAAGGTAGGTCTGGCGCAGGCGCTGCATGTCGAGCATGCGGTTCATGTAGCGTCCGCCGGGGGTCAGGCAGGTATACACATACAGCTTGTCGCCCGCCGCGACGCGCGCGTCGTAGTATTCGCGGTCGTTTTCGTAGGTTTCGTTCGTCGGGCACCAGATGTCCACGGCGCCGTCCAGCGCGTGCGTGGGCAGCACCGGCTCCAGCGTGGGAATGCCGGGCATCTCCCGGTGCACGATTTCGGAGGCGATTCGGTATTGCGGCGCGAGCGCGTCGTTCGGCTCGTCCATCACGCACTGCTCCCAGCAGTCGGTCAGCCCCCGCTTTTTCAGATACGCATACAGAAGCCGCGCCTGAATCGACAGGATGCGCTGGCCCTCGGGGCTTGAAACGAGCGCGCCGCCGAGCGACACGCGCACGTTCACGCCGTTGTCAAACTTGTCGAAGGCAACGTCTCGGAACGCATCCGCCACCTGATCGGGCGAGGTGAACGTTTCATGCGGCAGGGAATTGTAGAATTCGTCGTTGTCCGCCTGTCCGTCCGCGCGGCGGCAGAACGCCTGACCGTTGAAGTAGGCCATGCCAGCGCGCCTTCCGGCCTCGATGTAGCGATCCAGCCGCTTTTCGTCCAGCCGTACCACGCCCTTCTTCAGAGAAAAGAACATGCCCATCGACAGATCCATGATGTTCTGGCGCGAATACACCGCCGCGCGCAGATAGCGATTCAGAATTTTGAAGTACGCGTCCGAATCCATTTCCACATGGTGCATGCGGGCAATGTTTGAATAGCTGATCCAGTTGACATATTTGTGCGTGCCGCGCCCGGCCTTCGGCACGACGGCGGGATATTTGGCCACGGTGAAAAGCAGCGTCTGCGTCTGCCCGGCGTGGGAGACGGTCAGCTTCCATTCCTCCTCCGTGTATTCGCGCACGTATTCGATGATGGTTTTAAACGCGGCCGCCGCGCTCGTGCCCGTGGGCATGAGAACGTTGTAGATTGGCTTCAGCACCTCGTAGATATAGAACGGAGCCTTGCGCAGAACGGTTTCGTTCACGTCGTCATGCAGGTAGGCGCTGCGCAGCCGCGCGCCGGTGTTTACCTCCACCGGAACCGGCAGAAGCTCGCTCAAGCGGAACGCCGTGTGCGGCCCCTCCGCTTCAATCGTTACGGGGATGCCCGGCGTTAGGCCGGTCATGAGGATATGCACGCCCGCAGTCGTGCCGTTCGCTCCGGCGACGCGATAGCGCATGGTGCCCTCGGCGGCGTTCGAATCGGGATACAGTGCCTCCAGCTCATCAAACAGGCGCGCGGTGAATTGCGTTTCCATCGTTTCCAACCTCCGTTTTGCTTGTAAAAACGGGAACGGCGCAAAAAACGCCGCTCCCGCGATAAAAAGTTAGTTTTCGGTTTCCAGCAGGCCGTAGTCGCCGTCCTGACGCACGTACAGCACGCACACATGCCCCGTTTCGGCATTGTCGAACAGGTAGAAGTTATGACCCAGCAGCTCCATCTGCATCATGGCGTCCTCCACGCTCATGGGCTTCATGCTGAAGCGCTTCACGCGAACGACCTTGCGCTCCTCCTCGGGCGCCTCCTCCACCTCGAGCTCCGGCGCGGGCTCGGGCATGGATACATGCACGCGCTTGTCCAGCTTCGTGCGATGACGGCGAATCTGGCGGGAAAGCTTGTCCACCGCCTTGTCCACGCTGGCATACATGTCGCCCGTCGATTCCTCGGCGCGGAACAGCAGACCCTTGTGGCTGATGGTGACCTCGACGATGTTTTTGCCGCCCTTTTCCTGCGTGTATTTTACCTGTCCCTCGGCGTCGGCATCAAAAAACCAGTCTAACTTGGCAAGCTTTTTTTCGGTATATTCGCGAAGGCTGTCAGTGACATCCATAAATCTTCCATAATGCTTGATCTTCATTGAGTGTTCCTCCTTCATCGATAAAAGTTGAAGCTCCGTCGCTGCCCGAAACTATGTATGCCATGGGAAACGACCTCCTTTCACCCTTTCTATTCGACACCGGTGTTAACTTTTCCTGCATGCTTCAAAAAAAGTTTTTGCGATTTCGAAATTTTTTCACGATTTCAGGAAGAAACGAAGAAGCGCTGCGCTACCGCACGCTATCAATGCCCGGCACGAGCATGCCGTTGTCGTGCAGCCTGCGCCGGAGGGCGTCCACGTCGATTTCGGTCATGCCTACGCCCTGTTTTGCCGCAGCAGCCGCCGCGGTGCCCGCGGCCTCGCCCATGGCCATGCAGGAGGCCTGCACGCGGTATGCGCTCTGCGCCCGGCGGTCGCCGGAAGCAATTCGGCCTGCCATCATCAGGTTGTCGAAGCCGCGGGCGATCAGTGCGCCCAGCGGAATGCCCGGCACGCGCCCCTCGTCCAGAAACACGTTGTCCAGCGGCGCATCCTCGGTGCCGCGATGCACGTCCACGGGATAGAAGGAATAGCACACGGAATCGGGCGGGCATACGCCGCCTACATAGTCCTCCGCCGTGATATACGCGTTGCCCACGATGCGCCGCGACTCGCGCGCCGACACCAGCGGGCTGACGCTCGCCACATAGGCGCGTTCGAAGCCCGGCACGTGTTCGCGCACGAATTTCACCGTGCGGGCAATGGACTCGCGCCCGTCGATTTCGCCGCGCGTGCGGCTTTCCTCGTCCGCGCCGTTGAAGGGGTATACGTGATTCAGGTTGTTGCCGGGATTGATGGCGTAGCATTCGTCCAGCGACGCGCCCCGCCCGCGTCCGCGCCCGGTCGTAAGGCCGCCGATGTTCTTGCCCCATATGTCCTGCGGCTGCATGCCGCCGTCCGCAAGGCTTTGGCTGTAGGCGCGCCGTATGGCGTCGTCGTCCTTTTCCGCCTCGCGCAGGTTCATGAGAATGCTGTTCAGGCTGGCGGGCTGAAGCTCGTCCGAAAGCTCGTATTCCGCGCCGGCCATCACGCTTACGCTGCCGTCGCCGGAGCAGTCGATGAACACGCGCCCGCAGATGCGCTTCAGCCCCTTCTGCGTGGAAATCAGCACGGAGGAAACGTGTCCGCCCTCGGCGCACACATACACCACCGGCTGATGATAAAAAAGGCGCACGCCGGCCTTCTCCGCCATGCGGTTCATTTCCACCTCGGCCTCAAACGCGTTCAGCTCTACCGCCATCTGCGGGTGGCGCAGGGTAAACGGCTCGGGCGGCAGCTGCGCGAAGCCGTTTTTCGCGAGCGTGGTCATCAGCTCCCAGCCGATTCCGGCAATGATCTGCCTGCCGTGCGCGTGAAACAGCGCCGGTGCGCTCACGCCGCCCACAGTCATCGTGCCGCCCAGCGCGCCGAAGCGCTCCAGCACGCAGGTTTTCGCGCCCTCGCGCGCCGCCGCGACCGCCGCGCAGAAGCCCGCCGTGCCGCCGCCGCACACCACGACGTCGTAGCTCTCCTCACCCTGAATGCGAATCGTTTCCGTTGCCATCATATGCGTGTAAACCTCCTGCCGATTGATTAAAGCGGAGCCTGCATGGTGGGTTCGATTTCGGCCTTGGAAAATCCTGCCTCTATATGCGTTCTCCGCCCGATTTTCTGAAAGACAGCGGAGTCGCCCGGATGGACGGCTCCGCGAAGGGGAGAATGGAAAGCCTTAGCCGAAATTGACGATTTCCGCCAGCTCGAGATAGCGCTCCAGCCCGATGTTGTCAATCTGGGTAAGGTAGGCATCCCAGTCGGCATCCAGATCCAGCGTGCCGGTGATGAACTGAATCTTCGACTGCTCGATGTAGTCGTTCATCTGCGTTTTCAGCTCGTTGAACTCGGAGATCAGGTCAAGGTCTTCGCACCACGCGAACAGCGGGAAGCCCGTCAGGTAATAATAGTTCTCATAGGCCACCGCGCCCTCATACAGGTAGGGCACATGGTCGGTCGGCGTGCGACCGAACAGGGATTCCTCGGTGCGGTAGTAGGGCACGGTGCCCACGTACCACGTGGTGTTCTGCAGCACGTTGCGGCTGGTGAGGAAGTAGCGGGAGGGCGTGTTTCCGTTGATGGCGGGCTCGTCTCTCCACTCCCAGTTCACGTTTTCGATGCCGTAGTCAATCATGACCATGCCCTCGTTGGAGAACCAGAAATCCAGCCACTTCATGGCGATGTCGGGACGCTCGCAGGCCTTGGTGATCGCGCCCATAAAGTACATCGGCATGTGGCCGTCGGTGGTTGCCACGCGCAGGCCGTCGGGGCCTTCCACGGGCGCGAGCACGTCGTATACGTCATAGCAGTTTTCCATCAGCGCGGGGGAGACGGTAACGCCCGACCAGAAACCGCCGAACGCGCCGACGACGCGCTCCTTGGGGTCGTTTTTGTTCACGACGGACTGAAGCTGCGTGTTGTCCTGAATGAAGGTTTCCTCGGCGATCAGGCCTTCCTCATAGAGGTGATGAATCCAGCGCAGACCCTCGCGGTATTCGTCGGTAATGGCGGTCATGGAGACGTTGCCGTTCTCGTCGGCCAGCAGGGAGTTCGCCTCCGGCGTGGGCTGGAAGGCGTTCATTAGATACACGGTGAAATCGCCGCCGCTGGTATTAAAGGTGCCCATCATGGGAATTTCGTCGTTCGGGTCGCCGTTGCCGTTCATGTCGTGGTCGCGCCAGTAGACCAGCATTTCCTCCAGCTCTTCCCACGTCTGCGGCTCATCGTTCCCGGTGGCCTCCTGATACTGAACCAGCCAATCGTGGTTCACATACAGCTTGTTGCGCACGAGCACGTAGGTGGCGGGGTCGGTGCGGAAGAGCGTGTAGATGTGCCCGTCCGGCGCGGTGATGTTTTCCTTGATTTCGGGCTGCTCGGCAAACGCGGCCTTGATGTTGTAGCCGTATTCCTCAATCAGATCCTCCAGCGGAAGAAGGATGCCCGCCTTGCTGTACTGCATCACGGTGTCGGTGGTAAATCCGGTGGAGTAGATGTCCGG
>CAZMGO010000019.1:11762-15486 GCA_964565845.1 uncultured Oscillospiraceae bacterium
AGCAGAAGCGCCAGCAAAAGAACGGTCAGCTTTTTCATACGATTCTTCCTTTCGCAGGGTCGTTGGGTGAGTCGGGAGAGGGAGTCGGGAAGGCCAGTCGAGAGAGGGAACGGGTTGCAAAACGGTCAGCCCTTTACGGAGCCGATCATGATTCCCTGAACGAAATACTTCTGCACGAACGGGTACAGGATGAACATGGGCACGGAGGAAACGACGATCAGCGAATATTTCATCACGCGCTGGCGCTCCTGCATGGTAATCATCGATTCCACGTCCATGCTGCTGGTCATGTCCGCGGACTCGTTGAGAATGAGAATTTCCCGCAGGAACACGGTCAGCGGCATTTTGCTGCGCGAGCTTAGGTAGACCATGGCGTCGAAATAGCTGTTCCACACGCCCACGGCGTAATACAGACCCACAACCGCCAGAATCGGCACCGACAGCGGCAGCACGATGCGCACCAGATACCGCATTTCGGCGCAGCCGTCCAGCTGGGCGGCCTCGCGCAGCTCGCGGGGAATCTGCGTGGAGAAATACGTGCGCATGATAATCATGTTGTACACCGACACCGACGCGGGCAGCAGCACCGCCAGCGGACTGTCCAAAAGCCCGTAGGAGCGAATCGTCAGGTAGGTGGGAATCAGCCCGCCGCCGAAGTACATTGTGAAGACGAACAAACCCATGAACAGGTTCCGCCCGTCCAGATTCGGCTGCGCCAGCGGATAGGCCGCGCACACGCAGAAGATCAGCCCGAGCAGTGCGCCGGCGACGGTGTAGATCAGGGAGTTCCGATAGCCAATCCATACCAGGCTGTATTCGAACACCGCGCGATACCCGGCGGTTGACCATTTGCTTGGCCAGATGTTGACGGACAGCGTGCCCGTGCCGCCGTCAAACGACGCGAATACGACGAACAGCAGCGGGTAGGCGATAATCAGCGTGAACAGAACCATGAAAAGCGTGTTGACGACGTAAAATACGGAATCCTGCGCGCAGGGGCGAATGTGGTTTTTGTGCGGATGACGCATGCTGCCTGCCCTCCCTTACCACAGCGAGCTGCCGGAAAGGCGGCCGGTGATGCCGTTTACCGTAGCCAGCAGAATCAGGTTGATGATGGCGACGAACAGGCCGATGGCCGTCGCCGAGGAATACTGCGGAAGCGAGCTGGTCAGACCCTGCTTGTATACATAGGTGTTGATGACCTCGGACGCATTCAGGTTCATGCTGTTCTGAAGCAGATACACCTTTTCGTAGCCGACGCTCAGCAGGTTTCCGCAGCTCATAATCAAAAGCACGCACACGGTGGGCAGAAGCGAAGGAATGTCCACGTGGCGGATGCGCTGAACGAGCGTGGCGCCGTCAATCAGCGCGGCCTCGTGAAGCTCCGAGGATACGCCGCGCAGCGAGGCGATATAAATAATGGAGGAATAGCCCACGCCCTGCCATACGTTCGTCCACACGTAAATGTGCTTAAACGCGCTTTCAATGCCCATGTAGTTGCGCGGCGCAACGCCGAACAGCTGCATGATTGCGTTGAACAGGCCGGTGCGCGCGTCAAACATCTGAAGAATGATCGAGCACATCACCACGGTGGTAATAAAGTGCGGCAGGTAGGAAATGGTCTGCACGAGCTTTCGAAACACATTGCAGGTAAGGTAGTGCACCGACAGCGCCAGCAGCAGCGCGCAGGGAAACGTCGCAATGCCGTATGCGCCCAGCACCAGCGTGTTTTTCATGATGGTGAGAAATTTGTAGTGGGAGATAAACCGGCTGATGAACCGCAACCCGACCCACGGGCTTTCCGAGATTCGGTCGGACGGCATGTAGTCCTTGAACGCAATCTGTATGCCGTACATCGGCACGTAGCGGAACAGAATCAGAACCGTCAGGGGCAGCATCAGCATCAGATACAGCGCCCGGTTCTGCCATACGCGCTTGAAAAGGGGCTTGCGTTCCTCCGTGAGTTCCTTGCCGGTCACGACCCGTCACATCCTTTCGCCTGTGGCTATATCTTACCGCAAAAGGGGCATGCGGGGCAACCGCCGATTCTTTTTCCAGCCGACAGAACCGCGGGAATTGCCCGTTTTTCCAGCCGACAATTCATCAATTTCCGACATATTTTAGGAAAACCGGGGAATTGCATTGGGCGAAACTTGTTCCGATTCACGGAGAATGATATAATCATACGCGATTCTGTTTGCATGGAGGGGAAGCTCGAAGTGAAGTCCTTCATTCACCGCATGGCGGCCAGCCGCGTGTTTTCAAGAGTGCTTCTGTTTTATCTCGTGCTGGTGCTGTTCTTGGGCGGCGTGTGCTGTGCGGCCTATTTCTGGGCGATGGAAATGAATGTGGAGCGGCTGGTGGAGCGCAATCGGCTGGTGTTTGAGAATTCCGCAATCGGCCTGAGCAATACGTTTTCGACGATTGAAAGCTTTACCGAAACGCTGTATGACCTAAAGGAGCTGCAAACGCTGATGGGAAGCACGGCCCGTGAGCGCGGAAGCCTGACCATAGGCATTTACAACGCCATTGAGGTGCTGCCCCTGCTCAGCGACAGCAGCGGCATTATCAGCGGCTATTTTGTGTATCTGCCCGGCGCCGATGCGATTGTTGCGCCTAGACAGGGCTATCTTGGGATAGAAAAATACTATGACGCGCATTTTGCGCTCGACCCGGCGCAGGCGTTTGCCGATTGGAAGAGCGAGGTGCTCGAGGGCGCGGCGAATTCGATTCACGCGTCGTGGAGCCGAGGCTCCGAAATTCAATATTCCGTCACGCTGGCCAGCTCCCTGATCGGCGTTCCGAACGCGCGCGTGGTGTATCGCCTGAAGCCCGACCGGCTGCTGAGGCAGCTGTCCGTGTCGCTGCTGGAGGAGGACGGCTGCGCCATGATTACGGACGCGGACGGCGCGATTCTCGCGGTGAGCGAGGGCGGCGCGGAGCTTGCCGTCGTGCTGGAGGAGTGCATGCCCGCCGTGTCCGGGCAGGTGCAGACGCTGAAGCTGAACGGAAAAGCCTATCTGGTTTCTGCGGCCGACCTGTCGCGCTACGGCGTGCGCATGCTGATTCTTGCGCCGCAGAGCGCCGTGCGCGCCGAGGCGAGGGAGTCCATTCGCGGCATCCTGTCGGCGTTCCTGTGGGCGGTTGTCGGCGGGCTGGCCGCGCTGCTTGCGCTTCTGGCGATGAGCTTTCGCCCGCTGTGGCCCATTGCGCAGCGCGTGGCGGAAACGGACGCCGACGGGCACGGCATGAAGATGCTGTCCGAGGCATTTTTGCGCATGGAAACGAACAACCAGCTTCTGAAAAAGCGGATTGAGGAGCAGGCCGGGCATTTGCGCAACGGCTGCGTAAACCGGCTGATTCACGGCCGCGCCGCCGACGCGTACACGCTGGAGGACATGCTGCGCCACGCCGAGCTGTCGATTCACGGCGCCTGCTTCGCGGGGGTTGTCATTCGTCTGGGCGAGGAGGCGGAGAGCGAGGCCGCGCGCGCCATGACGCTGGAAATCCTCGAACGCTTCCGCGACCATCTGGTATTTCTGACGTTTGACAGCCTGCGCGTCGTCGATTGCCTGTTTTTCGAGGACGGGGAGGGCGAAACCGACCTGAACGCCTATTTCGCCGGGGTCTATGAGGGCTTCCGGCGCTGCGGCGGCGAGCCGGAAATCTGCGTGGGCACGCGCTGCGACCGGCTGGAATGCGCGGCGGATTCGTTCCGCGCCGC